>NJDO01000036.1 GCA_002254385.1 Thermoplasmatales archaeon ex4484_6
TGGGATCTTTCCTTTTGCTGACGAGGTTGATCTCCTCATCCGCGGCGGAATTCTGGTAGATGGGTTCCAGTCTCTTGTTGAGTATCGTGACGGGGAATGGAAGGTCCTCGAGCGCGCTCCTCGGGATGTCGTTCCCCATGGTATTCACGGGAAGCTCGATGAAGCTCCCTATTATCTTCTCGGCATCTCCCTCGACGATCTTCCCGAACCTCCCCATCAGGTGTATCCTGGCACCGCCCGGTCCCTTCCATGAGAACTCCCTGGCCATCGGCATTTTTTCCGGAGGGGCCTTCAGGATCTCCAGAATGGAAGGTATGTCCGCCGGCTCGACAAGGTCGAAGACCGCCTTCCCTTCGATATCTTTCCGGGACAGGGAGCATGTATTCGCCATCGACGTGTTGGCGAACTCGATATCGCCTTCCTTTCCGAATATCATGATCCCGGTGGGAAGCGTTTCCATGAATTCCATCTCCCGTTTGCCGAGGATCCCGCCATTCCGATTCAAATGTCACCCTCCTTATCGAGGTAGATTCCCTTTTGCTAAACCAGGGGGTGATTATTTAAATGTAATTCCATCAATGACGGCGGCCGGAACTTCCGGTGCCCTCCTGGGAAATGGTAAAGTAGCATCCGGGGAATTCACGATCATGGCTGAGGGATCCGGCTCCCCCGATACAAGGGCATGGGTGGAAAAGTACAGACCGGTGCGTCTTGACCAGATAGTTGGAAACCCCGGAGCCCTGCGGTTGATAAGGTCCTTTGCCAGGTCATGGGAAGGGGGGAAGGTCCCCAAGAAGAAAGGAATAATATTCGAAGGTGAGGCGGGGGTTGGAAAGACCACCACCGCCCTTGTCCTTGCAAGGGAGATGGGATGGGAGGTTATTGAACTGAACGCCTCCGATGCCAGGAACCTGGAATCCATCAGGAAGGTTGCCACAAGGGGGGCCATATCCATGGATATCACGGACACGAGGGGGTACGAGGATCACTCCCTCGTGAAGCGGAAGATGATCCTGATGGACGAGGCGGACAATCTGTTCGAGAAGAGCGCCGCTTCCGCAGAGGGAGAGGAGGTGGGCGACAGGGGGGGAAAACGTGCCATTGTCGAGCTTTTGAGGCTGACAAGACAGCCCGTTGTATTGATAGTGAACAATCTCTACGGCCTCATTTCGGGAGCGGGTGCCTCGCTCAACTACACATGCGAGAAGGTGAAGTTCAGGAAGCTCCCGTCATCCACCATCGCGGGCAGGTTGAGGAATATATGCGAGGCGGAGAGGATCGCATACGAGGATGATGTCATCAAGGCCATCGCCGAAAGGTCCAGCGGTGACCTGCGGTCGGCAATAGGTGATCTACAGCTTGTATGTGCCGGAAGGAAAAGGATACGTGTGGAGGACCTGGCCATACTTGGTTTTCGGGACAGCAAGCAGAATATTTTCAACGTCCTCGACCGTGTGTTCTCGGCTCCCGACATGAAGAGTTCACGGAACGCCATGATGGAGTTGGACGAGACCATCGATACACTGATGCTCTGGATGTCGGAGAATATCCCGAACGTCATGTCCCATCCCCGTGATCTGGATTCGGCCTATCAACTGCTGTCGAGGTCCGACGTCTATCTCGGAAGGGTGAGACGAAGGCAGAACTACAAACTCTGGTCGTATGCGAAGGATACGCTTGCGGCCCTGTCCATAGTCCGAAGACACCCGGGGAGACGGGCCAGGTACAATTTCCCTTCATATCTCCGGTCCATGTCAAGGACCAAGGAGTCCAGAAAGCTGTTGAAGGAGACGGCAAGGGCCCTGGGGCTCCTCACACACACCTCCATGCGCTATCAGAAGGATGATGCGCTGATGAGGTTCGGCCTTCTTTGCAGGAGGGATTCCGAATTCGCCTCCCATATCATGGCCAGAACGGATCTTTCAAAGGAGCATCTGAACATATTGACCGGTGGAAAGCTCAAGGAGAGGGAGCTGTCCGCCATCATGGATGAGGCCGAACTCGTAAGGGCCGCCATATCGGCTCCCCGAGGACTGAAGGGGGATCTTTCCGACTTCGACGGTACCGAAAGCGGTTCAGGGTCGGGCGGGAATGCGGAGAAGGAGGAGAATCAAAACGGGGGGGAGGATGCAGCCAGCACTCCCCATCAAGCCAATCTGTTCGATTTCAATTAGATTCAGAGGTCCATGTCAAGATCATCCTCTTCGAGAAGGTCCTTTGTCGATATCCTGCCTCCCGCTTTCTTGACCTTTCTCTTGAAGATTCGGAATTCCTCTTCCTCCATCTCCTCATCGATCTCATCATCCTCGATTATTCTCTTCTTTCGTTCCTTCTTCCACTCTTCCCTTTTCTTCTTCCGCATTTCCTTCCAGTACCTCTTTGCCTCTCCTCTTTGTTTCCTGGCAACCTCGGGCGGCAGCCTCCTGATCCGCCTGTCCCATACCCTTCCCCGGTGCCGGCCGTACATCGCCACAGCCGCCAGCATGATGATGATGAGCGCCAAGACCGGAATGTTGTTGCTGACCATTGCCCCGATGTTGCTGAATTTGAACCACGCGGTCTTCGCATCGGTTATCTTCAGGAAAGCCTGCCGGGATATGTTCTGTTCCGGGGAATATCCGATGGATACCAGCAATTCGTACTCACCCGGTCCGTTCCGCCTCTCCCAGTGAAGCTCCCTGGTCATGTTCGCAGCGTTCATCTCGGAGGAGACGTCATCGTTGGGAATTATGACGCCGTTGAGAAGAAGCATCTTGTAGAGTTTGGTCCAGGGTGCCATGAAAGCATCCTTGTATTCGAGTATGACATGATGCTTGTCGATCTTGACATCATGTATCTCCAGGGCGTTCGATCCGAATGTTATCCCGGAATCATATGTCTTCGAGCCGAATTTGAGCACGGCCCCTCCTCCGTTGCATCTGGCGGTGATCCTGAGAGAGAGGGACATGCCAGGTTCGATGGTGGTGTCGTTCCCCGGTGGGAACGACCCCGATCCCACTATCTTGATGTCCTGTCCCTCCGTGATCCTTATGTTTGGTACGTAGATGCTAAGGAGAACCTGTTCACCCCTGAGGATCTCGAAGGTGAAGTCGGATGATGGTGATCCCCCGTCCGATTCCTCCTTGAAGGCATACACGGTCACTTCCGCTTTCCCGCCAAGGTTTATCCGTTTCTTGAGGGGTTGGGTATACCATGTTCCCACCGATTTCCAGTAGGTATGACCCACCGGAAGGATGCTCAATCCCCTGAATCCGTCCCTGATGAAACCGTTCGGTATCGTTACGGCCTGGTATTCATCGGTCGATTCCGGGGTCAGGGGTGTCATCTCCATGCCCTCGGCAAAGTAGAGGTGTGTCGGATTCAGCTCCATGGGTGCTATTTCCTGGCCTTCCACATTGGAGGAGAGAGGTATGAATATCCCGATAAGCAGCAGGAGGGCCAGCAGGATGGATGCCGTGATATTTGCTCTGGTCGTGCTCATTTCGCTCACTCCAATGTCCTGTCAGACATACAGTGGAATCATATCCCGGATGAGGATATAAGTTTTACCTATATCCAATCTAGATGATTCACGACAATCACCCGATGATCACGGCTCTTCGTCCGTCAATCGAAACCCATTAATCGTATGAACCACTGGTCGGTTCCATGGTCCGGTCGTTTCGGAGAAGATATATCGTATTCCACATAGTATCTCCGGATAATGTCGGTAAGGGTCTTCTCATCAAGATGATCCGGGACAGGACAAGGTCCCTTGACGAGGAGGAATTCTCCAGGATCAAACCCTGGCTTGTATACCATAACGATGACTGGGCCATCCTGAGATGCGGTCACACCGGGGTGGCCGGAATGATATCGATACTTCGCTCGATGGATGGAGCTGTATTGAAGGAGGGGAAGCTGCACATCAGGGTCGCGGGAGTTTCCGGAACACTTCGAGGGGCCTTTCGGAAGTATGTTCCCGAAAAGATAAGGGCGGGCAGACATTACAGGGAGGAGAGGTGAGGTCCGACCCCCATCCTTCCTGTTGTGACTTAACCCAATAAGTATATAATTCATTAAGAATCTCATCGTTGGTCGAACCAGGGGTCAATGAGCAGACCCTGGATGATTTCAGGAGGTAAAATCGATGCAGCCAGGGAATATGGCATACGACAGGGCCATCACGGTGTTCTCCCCGGACGGAAGACTGTTCCAGGTGGAATATGCGAGGGAAGCCGTGAAGAGAGGAACGACAACTGTTGGATTGAAGTTCAAGGGAGGGGCGATACTGATCATAGACAAGAGGATAACATCCCCCCTGATAGAACCGACGTCCATCGAGAAGATATTCAAGGTGGATGATTTCATAGGCTGCGCCACCTCCGGCCTGGTTGCGGATGCAAGGGTACTGGTCGACAGGGCGAGGATCGAGGCCCAGATAAACAAGATCACCTACAGCGAGAGGATCCCCGTGGATGTTCTTGTAAAGAAGATCTGCGATTTCAAACAGAACTATACCCAGTATGGCGGTGTCAGACCCTTCGGGACCGCACTGTTGATAGCCGGAGCGGATGACAAGGGCATCCATCTGTACGAAACAGACCCTTCCGGGGCCATGATGTCCTACAAGGCCGGGTCCATAGGTTCGGGCAGGTCCGTCGTCATGGAGATATTCGAGGACAAGTACAGATCGAACATGTCCCAGGAAAAGGCGATATTGCTCGGTCTCGAGGCTCTGATGGGGGCCACCGAGGAGGGGAGCCTGAACACCCTTGCGGTGGAAATCGGGATAGTGAAGCAGAAGGAACCCTTCAGGAAGATGGATCCGAAAAAGGTCATAAAATACGTGACGGATACTAAGAAATGAGGTTGTGATGAAGATGGTATCCCTGGACGATGCTGTGATAGCAAGGCTCGACAGGGACGGAGAGAGGTTCGAGATATTCGTCGACCCCGACCTGGCCCACAGCGTGAAGGAAGGCGGGCCCTTTCCGGAGATCTCGGATATGCTCGCTGTTGAGGATGTCTTTCTGGATGCTCACAAGGGGGACCGGGCACCTTCCGATCTGCTGAAGAAGGTGTTCCATTCAACGGACATCGAGACAATTTCAAGAGCCATACTCGAGAAGGGAGAGATCCAGCTCACCACGGAACAGAGGAAAAGGATGCAGGAGGAGAAGAGGAAGAAGATAGTGGCCCTCCTTGCAAAGAACTGCATCAATCCCACCAACAAGACGCCGCACCCGCCTGCAAGGATAGAGCTGGCAATGGAAGAGGCGAAGATCAACATCGATCCGTTCAAGAGTCCGGAATCGCAGATAAATTCCATACTGAAGGCCCTTCGCCCGATAATACCGATCAGGATGGAGATGGCCCAGATTGCGATCAAGACAAAAGCATCCCATTACGGGAAGCTCGTGGGCGAGGTAAGGTCATTCGGAAGGGTGCTAAAGGAGGAGTGGACAAAAACGGGGGAGTGGATATGTCTCGTTGAGATACCCGCCGGACTTCAGATAGATTTCTTCGATATGTTGAACTCGAGAACCCACGGTGAAGTGGAGACCAAGCTCCTCAACTGAAACGTGTTCCCGTTCTGCGGAACATATATATAACGAAATCATATGTAGGCACCTCCCGGTGCCGACAGCACCCGAAAAAGGAGGCCTTTCATGAGCAGGCGTACGAAGAAGGTTGGGAGTTCTGGACGGTTCGGACCCAGGTACGGTCTCAGTGTCAAGAAGCAGATAAGGTCCATCGACCAGAACAGGCACAGCAAGTATACCTGCCCGAGATGCCTGAAGAAGAACGTGAAGAGGGTTTCCGCCGGCATATGGGAGTGCCGGTCCTGCTCCCTGAAATTCGCCGGAGGGGCATATTCCCCGAGAACGGGGAAATTCAAGACCCTCGAGAACCGCCTGTCGAGGTTGTAACATGTATCGCTGCGGAAGATGCGGAGAGAAGCTGGTCACCGAGTTCAGTCCGATCGGTATCCAGTGTTCGAAATGTGGTTACAAGATCTTTTACAAGGAACGGCCCAACAGGAAGAAGGTCATAAGCACTCGATGAGGTGATGGTCGGTGAAGACCGTCATAGAGGTGTGGGCGGACCTGCCGGACGATGTTTCTTTCATGATATCGGAACCGCTGCGGATCGAATCGATGAGCTCCCCCCCCGGTGGTGAGGTGAAGGTATCCTCCACCGATGACAGGAATTCCTCCATTCTCGAGATGAGTTCGGAGGACCCATCGACCGCCAGGGCCATGCTCAATTCCTATCTGGGATTGCTCTCGGTGGCCCTGAGGACGGCTTCGGTGGAGAAGTGAGACCGGCAAAGGGGACCGGTGTCCCAGACGGCTGCAGGAGATGAAAACCTATATATTGACCACATATATAGGTCGAGGAAAGGTGGTCCCACATGGCATACCAGATACCCAAGGAACTGCAGGAAAAGATCGCGAACTTCGAACAATTGAAGACACAGCTCCAGATGATCATCTCCCAGAAGGGTGAGCTGGATGCCAGGAAAAGGGAGATTGACGCTTCCGTCGAGGCACTTGCCGAGAACAAGGAAGGAGAGGTCTACCGGAGAATAGGGGACATCCTCATCAAGGTCAGGGATCGGGATGCGCTCACTGCCGAGCTGAAGGAAGAATCCGAGACGCTCGGTGTCAGGCTGAAGTCTCTTGAATCCCAGGAAAAGACCGCAAGGGAGATGTACGAGAATCTGGGCCGCGAGATAAACGAATCCCTAAAGGGATGATGATGACGGTCCAAGGAAGGAAACCTGCGATCTCCCGTGCGGGATGGACGTTCGGCAGAGGCCACCTCCCCTTTCCGAGGGACAGGGAGCTCATGTGGTCCGTGATTTCCGACATTCTGGACAATCACGGCGGCAGCGTTCTCGTTCTGGCCCATCATAATGCCGATATAGATGCCGTTGCCACATCGCTGATACTCAAGTGGGCCTTCCCCTGGGTAAGGCTTGGAGCCTTCAGGTCGATATCCCAGGCGGGAAAGAAACTTCTCTCGTATTTCGGGGAGGAGATGGAAATCGATCCGAGCCTTGACGGTGTTTCGCTGATGATCATAATCGATTCATCGTCTCCCATGCAGGTTCTTGAAGGGGATACATCCGAATGGCCCCGCTATCACGTAATAGACCATCATCCCGACCATTCTCACTGGGGTGACGGAGCTTACGTCGACGACAGCATGGGTGCCTGCGTGGAGATCGCCCTCCAGATGGCGATGCTCACAAACTCCCCCCTGACCGATGATATGGCTGTCACTGCCATAGCGGGCATCATTGCTGACACGGGCAAATACAGGTTCGCCCGTCCGGTGGACCTCGAGGTGACCTCGTTCCTTCTCAGCGGCTCCGGGATATCCATGGAGGATGTAATGCTCGTAATAGAGGGTGAGGAATACTTCGATGCTTCGAAGAAGATAGCCCAATTGAAGGCAATGAGGAGACTGAGGTTCCGGAAGGTCGCCGACCAGGTGGTTGCGGCATCCAGGGTGAATTCCTTCGAGGCAGCGGCATGCAGGGTTCTGCTTGTTGCCGGTGCCGATGTGGCGTTCGTGGCAGCGGAGAAGAAGGATGAGATCAGGGTATCGGCGAGGGCAAAACCTCACATACTGCGGCTGGGGGTCCATCTGGGACATTTCATGGAAAGAATAGGCAGTGCCACGGGGAATCAGGGCGGTGGGCACGACGGAGCCGCAGGTTTGAACGGTTCGGGAGATCCGGACCGTGTCCTGATGCTGTGCATGGAGGAGATGGATGCCCTGTTGAGGGAGAAGATGGGCATTCCGCCCGAAAGCGGACGCAGCAGGTCCGGGAGAGGCAGCAGGAAAAGGGAGAACAGGAGATGAGCCGGCCTCATGGCCCGTGATCCTCTGACACGGTCCCTTCATCCTCCGCGACCTCGGGATAGTTCACCCTCATATGGACCTCGTCGCCATCATCCAGCAGAAGCACCTCCCTTAGCTTTCTGTCCGAAACGACCTCCACCGTATCGTTGTGAAGCGTTCTCCTGGGTACCATTATCACTCCCTTCTCCCCCTCTATCTCGCACGAATAGCAGAGACAGGGACCGAAGGTCCGGTCCCCCGAAATGAACCCCTTGATGAGTATGCCGGGCCCTCTCCTGAGAAGGTCCAGCAGGGGGAGGTCCGGTCTGGAGAGCCTGATGTTGAGGGTTCCGGGGAACGGGTCCATTCCGAATATTTCCTTTATCTGCTCCCTGTATCCTTTCTGGGAAAGATAGTAGCCCCCTTCACCCAGTCCCGTGTAAACGATACCGATCACATCGACGGACCGTCTCACACCCAGAATTGACCTGAGCTCCTCGTAAAGGCCCTGAAGGAGCTCCAATCCCCTGGGTGTTATCCTCATTCTCGATCCGGATCTGGTTTTCGTTCTCTCTATGAGGTCCCTGCTCTCCAGTGTCTTCAGGTAAAGGGAAGCCGCCTGCTGGCTCATTCCCAGCTCCTCTCCGAACTCCCTTGTTGTGAGCGTGATGTAATGTTCCAGGGCCCCGATCCTTGCAAGCCGCAGAAGAAGCATTCCCTCATCCATGTCGTGTGCCTCCCTTCGGGAAGAGGGCTCCCGCAACCAGGTGGGATATTCTGATCGGCTCCGGCATCCTACCTCTGAGCGTCGCCTTCCTGACGATCCATTCGGCCCTGTCCTCCGCGGTACCCTCGCACCTGACGAAGCAGGGGCCGCTGTCGAGCTCCACCTCGTTCACCTTCCATCTCGTTATCAGATCGTATCTCTCCTTCCAGTCATCGAAATGATTTTTCAGGGCTTCGAGTATGGAGACATCGTCGGGCCTCTCATCGGAACAGGTGATGATGGGCACCTGGCAGCTGCGGTGCAGTTCTTCCAGATCGAGGACATTGAATCCGCCAAGGCAAGCTCCGTCGGAGAGCACCGCCCTTATCTGGCTCCTGAACCTGCTCCCTTTCAATGCGGTCGAGATGCGCTCCGCACTGTCCTCTCCATCCGTCGAGATGGAAAGAGGGATGAAACCCTCGATATACCCATCCAACCTTGCCACGGTGATCACGCAGGGGGTGGTTTTCGAACCCCTGATATAGGGGCCGTCATCGATACCGGCGACCCTTGCCTGATCCTTCAACGGCCATCCGGACATCCTGTCACCTCATACCAGGGGAAGGGAACCGGTGACCTTGTCGACCTCGGGTGAGGGCCCGGGGCCTATGCCAAGGCATGTTACGGTCCCCGGCTCGATCTCCGTCAGACCCGCATCCTGGACTATCGAAGTGGGCAGCCCAAGACCCTCGGCGGAATTCTTCAGGATGTACAGCTCCTTCAGGTTCCCCCCCTTAACGACAACCTTTTTCTGACCTTCCCTGAACCAGGCCTTGAACCATCTATCGTTGTTCTTCCTTGCCGAGAGTGCACAGCTGACAGCTGCGTGCGCCACCTGGACGGCCATTTTCCCGGGGGACAGCCTGATATCGGTCCTGATGGCTACCACCATTTTGTATCTGTATTCGTCTGCCTTCATGGCTCATGCTCCTACAGGGGGTCCAGTTCTATGGACTTCCATTTGTCTCCCTTCTTCTTCGCCTTTTTCCAGTCAATCCTCTTGACGACCCTCAGAATTCTTTCTTCAAGTTCAAGGGATGAGAGCGGCACCCGGAAGAACTCTCCCCCCTTCTTTATGATGATGTCCTTTCCCTCGACACCGATGCTCTCCCCCATCACCCTGTCCGAATCGTCATGAACAAAAAGTGACAGATACTCGTCCATGGGATCCTCGGTGATATTCCCGTTCGAGGGTTTCTTCTTCCCTCTAGCCATGTTGGGGTGAGAAACGTCTGCCGTTAAAACCGTTTCCTTACTTCGTCATCGTGATGGAAACGGGGGATGGAAGTTTCTGCGATGCCTTCCTGAGTGCTATCTTGGCATGCGTCTCCATCTGTGCCGGCACCTGAAGTGTGATGACTTCCTGACCGGACTTCACCCTGGCAGCCGTACCGACGTTCTTGCCGAAGGATTTTCTCATTCCCTGGGACACCCTGTCAGCGCCTGCCCCGGTCGCCTGCTTGTTCTCCCTGAGGATCTGATGGGGGTATACCCGTATGATGAGCCTGTAGTTCTGGGCCCCCACACGTTTGGAAATGTACTTGTTTGCGGCAATACGGGCCGCTTCAAGGGCTGTGTGCCTTATCTGGCACTGCTCCTTGACCACCAGGTGGTAGGTTATCGGAAATGCCATCTTCCTGTTCCCGCTGACGAACTGCTGTATCCTTGGTGCGGGTATACCGCCCGTGAAGTCCTTCCTTGTGAAGGCCTGGCCGCGGATCTGGCGGTACATCCTGTTGGGCTTCCTTGCCATCTCTTTCACCTTCCTTGAAAAGTAGGACTACCTACCCGGTGCCGCCCACTAATAAAGAGGTCATATTTAACTGTACCCATATTCAGGGGAAATGGAGGATCCATCCTCCAGGACCCTCCGAGTCGGGATCACGGAGCCTTGCCGGTATATGACTGATTTAAATATATCCTGTTTTCTCCACTTCCATGGGACAAATGTCAACGCTCCGGCCGAAGAGGTTGTTTCTGACGAAGGGCATCGGAAGGCATCGGGAGAAGCTCGCGAGCTTCGAGCTTGCCTTGAGGGATGCCGGCATCGAGAAGTACAATCTGGTGAATGTTTCATCCATCTATCCTCCCGATGCCGAGATAGTGGAGAGGGAGGAAGGTCTCAGTTTACTTTCTCCGGGCCAGATAGTATTCTGCGTCATGAGCAGGGCCGAATCCAACGAACCCGGGAGGCGGATCGCAGCTTCCATAGGACTGGCAATTCCCCAGAACAGGAGCGTTCATGGATATCTTTCGGAGCACCATTCCTACGGGCAGCGGGCAAAGGACGCAGGAGATTATGCGGAGGATCTGGCAGCGGAGATGCTTGCATCGACGCTCGGGATACCTTTCGATGTTGATTCCAATTATGACCAGAAGAGGGACATTTTCAGGATGGATGGCAGGATTGTTCAAACACA
Source organism: Thermoplasmatales archaeon ex4484_6 (assembly GCA_002254385.1). Classification (GTDB taxonomy): domain Archaea; phylum Thermoplasmatota; class Penumbrarchaeia; order Penumbrarchaeales; family Penumbrarchaeaceae; genus Penumbrarchaeum. Next base: position 11,023 of record NJDO01000036.1, read on the forward strand.
GAGTATAACAGCTTTCACACAGGTAGATGACAAGGGAAGATGGACAACAGCTCTTGCAGCTGCGGTCTTCATCCCCTAGGAGGAACCGATATGAGCGAGGACCGCCCCAGGAGGAGCGATCTCCTGAAAACACCCATACAGATGGTTGAGCTTACCAGGGGGATGACGATAAAGGAGCTTGCGGACCAGTTCTCGAACACCTCCTTTCAGGCAAGGAAGCTCGCACAGTGTGTGGAGATCTACAGGAAAATGACAGATACCGACTCGTCCCACACGGTCTTCATGGGACTTGCGGGCTCCGTTATCGCGGCAGGCCTCAGGAAAGTGGTCACACAGCTCATCGAGATGGGAATGGTCGATGTGGTGGTCACCACGGGGGCCGTTGTGTATCAGGATTATTATCAATCGATGGGCTACAAACATTACAGGGGTGCCGTCGAATCCGATGATGTGCTCCTTCACGAGTATATGATAGACAGGATATACGATACCTATGTGGATGAGGAGAAATTCAGGGAAACGGACATCTCCATCGGGAATCTCCTTGAGTCACTTGGGGGGGGAAGGTATTCCACCAGGGAGTTTCTTCGCATTCTCGGAGAGAGATGTGCCGACGATGGAGATTCCATACTGGGTGCAGCCTGCAGGGAGGACATTCCCATATACTGCCCCGCCATATCCGATTCGTCCATAGGCATAGGTCTCGCCACCTCCTACCGGAGACAGAGGGATGCGGGGGTCGGTATGGATGAGATATTTGTCCTTGACACCATAAGGGACAACTACGAGATGGCGCAGATAATGAACGGATCCCCATCCACGGGAGCTTTCTACCTCGGGGGAGGGGTTCCCAAGAATTACATCAACGATGCCGTCGTGATGGCGGACATGATATTCGGCGGGCAGGATGGGCATGAATATGCCATACAGGTAACGATGGACAGGGCGGAATGGGGAGGGCTTTCGGGTTCGACCCTTGGGGAGGCAAAGTCATGGGGGAAGATCGATGCGGAAGCGACCCATCAGATGGTCCATGTGGAGCTCTCGGTGGCACTTCCGATCATTGCATCGGCCGTGCTCGAGGGGAGGGAGTTCAGGAAAAGGAAGGGGCCGAGGTTCGTTTGGGACTCGGACCGGCTTGTGGAAATCAGGTGAACTGGCCCGGGCACGTGGAGGGGATAAGCATTATAAAGGAAGAGTAGTTTAACCCCTTCCTCAAACCTACTTATATAAATACTAGTAGGATATAGGCGGCACCAGCCCCCAATCTCCAGAGGTGGAGACAGATGTACAAGATGATACAGCGCGAGGACGTGATCCGCATTCCCCCCCATTACCTGGGACAGGACCTTGATGTTGTGGCAGAATACCTGACCCGGAAGAACTTCGAGGGGAGAATGGACAGCCTGAACCGGTTGGTCATAGAGGCAACCGATGTCAAGAGGATGGGAGATGGCAAGATAGTCCACGGGGACGGCGCCATTTTCCAGAAGGTCAACTTCAAAGCGCTGGTTTTCCAGCCTCTTCTTCACGAGGTTGTCGAGGGGAATGTTGTGGAGATCCTCAAGTTCGGAGCCTTCGTGAGGTTCGGGCCTCTTGACGGTCTCATTCACATCTCACAGGTCATGGATGACCACATCGATGTGGACCTTGGAAATATGAGGCTTCTCGGGAAGGATTCCAAGAGGGACCTGAAGGTGGGCGACAGGGTGAGGGCCAGGATCGTTTCCATGTCCATGAACGAGAGGTCGCCCAGGGAGTCCAGGATCGGACTGACCATGAGACAGGCAGGTCTCGGGAAGATCGATTGGCTGGATGAGGAGTATGCGGAGAGACATCAGCCCGAGGAAGAGGTCGCTCCGAAGAAGAAAAAGAAGTGATAGGGATGCTTGCCTGCAAGAAATGTATGTTCCTCACGGACCAGGAAAAATGCCCCCTTTGCGGGGGTGAGCTCTCCAAGGAATGGCAGGGTATGATAGTCATCCTGGATTGGGAATCCTCCAAGGTAGCGGCCCATATGGGTATAAGGGCCAACGGTAAATATGCGCTCAAGGTAAGGTGAACATGACGATGCTGTATGTCCTCCGCGACCACCACAGGGTGGCCCTAAAGGAACCTCTTGGAGAGCTGATCCCCAACGAGGAGAGGACCAGGGCAAGGATCGAGGGCATGATCTCGACCCCGCTCGTACTCGTGGGCGATGTCACTGCATCGGTGATGACAAAGATGGGATTCGTGCCCTCGCTGATAATCGTCGACAACCATACCAAGAGGGGCAAGGAGATCCCGACATTGATGGTCACTCCTTCAAGGACCATCAAGGTCAAGAACGATGCCGGCATGCTCACCGGAGAGCTGTTCGATGCCATTGATGAGGCTGTCAGATCCATAAATATAGGGGAGGAAAAGGGCCCCATCCTGATAGAGGTGGAAGGTGAGGAGGACCTGTCGACACTCGCTGCCATAAGTCTGATGCCGGATGGCGCAACCGTGGTCTACGGCCAGCCCGATGCGGGCCTTGTGGTGGTTAACGTTGATGAGGACATCAGAATGAAGATCGAGGAAATGCTCCGAGAAATGGAGGTATGATCCGATGGAGATAGAGATCATCGAAAAGAACGATAACCTTCTTCTGGAAAGGACCGAGGTAAGGTTGATAGCAAAGCACCCGAACGAGCCAACACCAAGGAGGAAGGAGCTGAAGGAGGCATTGACCGAGGCTCTGGAATCCAAGAAAGGTATCATAGTGATCGATACCATGGAACCGGAGTTCGGCAGGAACGAGACGAAGGTGTTCGTGAAGGTCTACGGCAGTATCGATACTGCCAGAAAGATCGAGAGCGAGTACATTCTGAAGAGGAACGGCCTTTTCGAGGAGAAGAAGAAGGCCGAGGGGTCCTGAGGTGGATGTCATGAGGAACAACGAACTCTACGAGATCAAGGGTGACAAGATCGAGAGGAAGAGGAAGTTCTGTCCGAAGTGCGAGGGAGCTTTCCTTGCCCGGCACAAGGACAGGCTGCACTGCGGAAGGTGCGGCTATACCGAGTTCCTGAACAAGGAATAGAGGAATTAATCTTTGATAATCCTCTTAGGAGCGCGAATGTTGCCGATACATTTACGTATATAATTTATTATATGAGGTACATCGTATATTGAGATGATGGCAAAGGGATGGAATGTGCAGGATTCCAGGGAAGTCGTTTCAACATTTAATCGACATTATGTGAATTGGCAGGGGGGAAAAAATGCCAGAAATTGCAAGGAATAAGGACCTGGAAAGGTTGGCAGAGGGGATTGTCAGGGAGGTCGAGAAAAGAATCTCCAGTCAGCATGAAGTTTCTTATCCGATACCGCCGGAAGTATTGATGAAAAAATTCAACATTTGATCTTTTTTCAGCTCCATATTAGGCGATGGATTGGAAATAATGTCTTTTGATGATTTTAAGAGTTCTTCAATATGCATTGATACGAGCAATACTGATTATATTCTGAAATATTTGGAACCTCTGGGACCAGAATCCATGATTATTGAGGAGGAGTATATCGATAAAGATTTCCTGATAGATTATTCGAATTTTTACTCCCGATCATTTGATGACGTACCAAAGAAAGCGACAAGGGTTCATTTTTTCTCATCGAAAATATCAAAAGAAACCTTCTTCTCCTGGATGGATGACATCTCGGAATTGGAATCATTTGTGGAGGAAAATGGGCCAGTTGAAGATTCATATCTGGGATTCATTGTGATCAAACATGTTCCCAACAATAGATTCCCAAAGATATTGGGACGGACTATTCTAAGGACTTATGAAAGAAAGAAAACCAAAACCTCATCTGCAAAACATTTCATAACCATCCCGAACAGGATCTCCCTTTTCGGTCTCAGGTTGAGTCTGGATTCCCTTCCCTTTCAAACACAGGACAAATGTGTGGGTGCCTGTGCAACGGCATCTTTGTGGGTGGCCAATCACTGTATCAATGCTCTTTTCAAGGAACCGCCGATCAGATCCCTATCTGAGATCACATCAAGATCGACAAACCTTGTCAGTCATGGTAGAGCATTTCCATCTTCCGGATTGACAATCGAGCAGATGCTTTATTATTTCAAAAGCAATGGTTTTGAAGCAGAGTTCATCCTATCCGAAATGATCGGTTTGGATAGGATACCGATATTTATCAAGTCCTATACTGATGCAAGGTTACCAATCATTGTTGCATTGAAATTGACTCACAGGAACGGGAAAGAAGCTTTGCATGCTGCTGTTATAACCGGTTATAAGGTAAAACCCAATTCGAATGAATTGTTGAATCTCTATGTTCATGATGATCAGATAGGACCATATTCCAAAGTTCGAAGTGTGGGGGACAATAATTTTCATATCTGGAACAATGAATGGGTGAATGAGTTCGGATATGAGGAAGTGGAGCTATATGGGTTGATAATACCAACATATGATAAGATCAGAATTACACCCGAGATGATGGTAAATGTTATCGATGGAGTATCCACATCCTTCGGGGAACAAGGATTGATTCCCTCGTATTCATTGAGTCAGATTAGTGAATATAAGAATCGTCTTTTTCCAAGGTCATTCTATGCTCTGAACAGAAAAAATGATTTCATCACGAAAAAGGAATTTCTTTGCAGGAACCTACCCCGGTTCATTTGGGTAGTAAAGGGTTTTCATGAAGATAAGGAAATAATTAATATCATATTCGACGCAACTGATGGTTATAACAAGCATATTTACACATTAATCTTTGTCTAATTCAAAATCATGTTACTATTTGGCAATGGAAT
>NJDO01000037.1 GCA_002254385.1 Thermoplasmatales archaeon ex4484_6
TTTGACCCGCTGCGTGGGTATCCGTTCATTGGGTCTTCTTTTTGTCTTCACCAGTTTGAATTCCTTCTTGAGAACCTTCAGGGTATTGTCCCTTGAACCATCGTTGATAACGATGACCTCGAGGTTGGGGTAGTCCAGGTTCAACTGGGATCTGAGGCTTTCGGCTATGGTCACCTCCTCGTTGAACGCAGGGGATAGAACCGATACGGAGGGCAGTATGGGAACCTTGTGCATATCCCTGTGTCTCGAGATCAACCTCATCCTGAAACGGAACAGCTGATACGAGGCCATGATGGAGAGGGAGATGTAGAAAAGGTTCAGGGTTGCAAAATAGAACAGGATAAGTACGTTGAAGGCGATGACAAAAGCCTCGACAAATGTCCAGAATTCCATCTCAAACGAACTCCATCTCCATATCGGGGTCCGACTCGGACAGCTTGAGGAGTGCTGCCTGACCTTCCCACCCCTTCCTTGATAGGGTGGAACGGGCAATAACCTTTACGTCCGGATCTTCGTCATATGCAAGGTTCTCGAGGGGTTCTATACCCACGGAGTCCGGTGCATTGCCCAGGGCTTCCGCCACCGCTTCCCTGACCTCCCTGCTGGGATCATCCGCCATCCCCTCGAGAACGGCATAGGCTCTCTTCACAGCTATCCTTCCCAGGGACCTGGACGTCTCCACACGGACGTTCGTATCCTTATCTTCTGCCAGTTTCCGGAGAATCCTGATCGATTGGTGGAATCCCTTTCTTCCGGAGAGCATTGCCGCAGCCTTCCTTACAACGGCAATGGGTGAACCCGACAATTCCTCGATCACCTTCATTCCGGGTCTGATCCTCATGAGTTCGATTGTTATCTCCTTGTGCATCCAGGATTCGTTCCATTCGTATATGGAACCTATCTGTTCGGGAAGATATCTGCTCTGTATGGATGCCAGGTAGGATATGGCGGATATGGCAAGCTCGGCTTCCTTTGCTGTAACCATCTCCAGAGCCAGATCCTCGGCGTCGTTGAGTTCCAGCCGTGACAATCGACCCAGCGCCACGGTCCTCTTCCACCAGGGTCCGGATCTCAGGGCTTCAAGGTCGTCCTCGATGAATCCCATGTCCCGGTAGAGCATCCTTATCCTTCTCTTCTTGCTTTCCGCAAGGGGGGACCTGCCCCTTATCTCTGCCGGGATCTCGTCTTCCTCGCCTCCGGCATAGAAGAATACGAGAAGGTCCCTGAATGCTTTACGCTCATCATCCCCTACCTCAACGGGCTTTATATGGTCCCTGCCGTTGAGGTGGTCCTCGAGCCTTCTTGACCATTTCGGGTACCATTTCTGTTTGTTCTTTCTCTTCCTGTGATTGTTGATGGACATCGTGGAATAGGCTATGATCTGAACGAAAAGTACGATGGATACGGCTAACAGAATATACAGGACCACTTTGAGCAGCATCCCGTCGAAACCGTTCTCGAATCCCATTGTACGTACAATGAAACAGATGTGATATAAATGTTATCTCTCTCAATTATTTTTACAAATAATTACAAGATATGGACATAATCTCGGAATTATGGGAACATGTCCCCGGGATATCCCAATGGGACATTTACCAACGGGTCCATCAAGGTGGATAAATGTTTCATATTATACAATGATTTACAGCAATGTAATCCGGATTTCTTGCAATGATAATGATATGTCACGGTATGCCATTTTCAGATCGGAAATTCTTGGCATCCCTTCGGTTGTCGACCTTGACGTTCTTTTTATAAATGAAAACACAACCATCGGGGACCTGGGAATTGTACGATCAACGGAAGGTAATCAAAACGTTCCCGAAAGAGGAAGGATCCGGAACAAGGGTCAGGTATTCCCCGAAAAAGAACCTGATCGGGCCGATCGAAAATGGTGAGGGATGGAATACATCCCGAGGAACAGGATACCTCGCTGCGGGGGGACCTTTGGTGATGACCGGGGAAGGGTCCGGGAAGGGAGATCGCTCTTGAGGGCTCGAAGGTGTTTCCGGGTATCAACCTTCGAAAATACCCATTCTCTTCATCTCCTCTATGAGGTCCTTGTCAACGAGCTGATCAAGGTCCTCCTCTATCTCGTCCCTCATGGAGTGCAGCTCTTTGGCAAGCTTCATAACGGCCTTTCTGTGGTTCTCCATGATACAACCTCGGATAATCCACGAGAACGGACAATATAAAAAATTCACTGTTATAATATTTAATAATCAAAATAATACGAGTACAGTCATGTACAAGATAATGTACAGAATAGTATAATATCGTACATATTTTCAACACTTTTTCAGGGTAGTTTCCCCTGCCTTGCATTTTTCATCCACGGGAAATTCAATCGATCCTGTCGTTCAGCTTCTTGAATATTGGAATCACACTTGAATCACCGGCTCCCGGGGGGTGGGGGCAAAGAGTTCGGATACGAATGTATTATCATTCGTGTCCGATTGTTCATTTCCTGGGAAATGACAGGGGGGAGTTTCCATTGGTGATCTCACATTGTGGAACAAATGGCCGTACCTACCCCTGAACCACATAAAAGAAAACGGAAAGGAAGTGGAGAAATGATCCCATCATGACGAACAGGTGCCATACCGGATGGGAGTATCTTATTCCCTTCCTTGCGTAGATGAGAGCTCCGATCGAGTAAACGATCCCTCCGGCAAGCAGAAGGAGAAGCCCCTCGTAAGCAAGAGACCTGATCAGAGGTCGTATACCCAGGACAACACACCAGCCGAGAGCAATGTAGATCGAGATGGAGAGCCATTTGAACCTCCCCGCCAGGAATACCTTGAAAAGAGTTCCGAGTACGAAACCTCCCCATACGATGCCGAATATGACCCAGCCAAGGGCCCCCCCGAGGACAACCAGAGTGAATGGCGTGTAGGTCGCTGCTATCAGGTAGAAAATGGCCGAATGGTCCAGAACCTTCAACACCTTCCTTGCCTTCTCTTGAGGTATGGAGTGGTATATTGTCGAAAAGGCATAGAGCAGTACCAGCCCGCTCCCGTATATGGCCGATGACACGATGAGGAGTGCGTCCCCATTCCTCGAGGAGAAAATGATCAGCAGAACCAATCCGATTATGGAAAGTATGCAGCCTATTCCGTGGGTGACCGCATTGGCGATCTCCTCGCCCTGGCTGTATCCCGTGACCGGGCCCCGATCCATGGGCGTTCATGGTGAATACCATATAAAAAGCTCTCATGCACACCAATTCAATGCTCGTCATCGGTTGAACTGAAAGAACGAGGATACGGTGTAAGCCGTCGTCTCATCACATGAATTGATGTCCGAGATATGATATCGTGTTGTGTTCATCAATTGTGGGATTGTGCAGTATTGATTCGTTACATTATACCTATTAATCCGGAATATCTCCATTTTTCTTGAAAAAGGTATCTTCTTTCAATAAAAGGTCAGATATATATAGTTGGGAGGTACATTTTATGCGCAGGCGGACCGTGCGCTTGATAAGTTTTTTTTATCAACGCACTCAATCCTCTCTACGCACGCACGGTCCGCCGCTCATTTCGCCGGAGCCCTCTCTCTATCCATCTCCATACCGTTCTCTGGAGCTCTATCCTGGCATCGGAGAAGGAATGATCCGAGTCGAGGATGACATGCTCCACATCGGAGCATCCATTCCGCACGAGCTCCTCGTAGAGGGGGAGAGTATGAAGCTCGGGGATGGACAGAGTATCATTGCGTGCCGATACTATCAATATCCTCTTTCCGGATAGTTCCTCTGCATGCCGGAGAAGGTTCCAATCCCTTCTATGCTCCATCACCTCTTCCAGGAGTCTGTCATGTCCGATGGTGTTCATGGGGCGGGAGAGTTCTTTGAACATTCTCCTTACCATCTCCCTGTTGAGATCATCTTCCAGAGCCCAATCGCTCACCATGCCCATATTGAAAGGGGAAAGGAGCACGAGCGAACCGATTCTTTCATCCGCGGCAGCTGTAATGGCTCCGGCCCAGCCTCCCATGGAATGTCCGATAATCAGGATATCATCGGGGTTCACCCCGTAGGCCTTTCCTTCATTTCTCAGATCATCAACGGCCCTTGCAGTGTCCGCAAGCATGCCGGAAAAGGAGAAGGTCCCCCTGCTTCCCCATGAACCCCTGTAGTGAAAGATCAATGAGTTGATCCCCCCCCTTCTCAGGGTATGGGCAAGGTCCAGATTTCTTTCGTGACCCGGAAACCCATGAAGGATCACGGCTGTCGAATGATCACCTTTTCCCTGGGCGGTGAACAGGGTCCCGTACATTTCCGAACCGTCGCTTTCGATCATGATATGTTCCAGCCCGCCCCTTCGTTCGGGGTCCTTTTCCTTGATGTCTTCGGATACCGGATCAAATTCCAGAAAGACTCCCCCTGATCATATGATATCGAAAGCGGAGAAAAGCTCCAGAGCACCCCTCCAGTGCTCCTCCCTTGATACCCTGTCAGCCATTTCCTTCAATTTCTCGCTTCCATTTGATACAACACCGACGCGGCCTCCACCCTGCTTGACGGCCCTGGCTCCCGGGATGTCATTGGCCGAATCGCAGATGAACACGACATCGGAGATATCTATACCCGACATCCTGCAGTAGTTCCGTATCCCTGTTCCCTTGTCCACTCCCTCGGGTATGACCTCCACGGATGCCGAGGTCTTGATTATCTGGCATTCTATCCCTTTGAGTGCATCCTTTACAAATGAAAAGATCTCGTCCAGCTGCCCCTCCGAGTAATCCCTTCCATCCATGTATCCCGGAACGTAGATCGAGAAGATGTAGCTCTTGAAGGGGTCGATCTCTATCAACCCGTGAAGCATTTCAAGTCGTTCCAGTATGTTTTTTCGGTCCATTCTCTCGGCATTGGGATCGGGAACGGCCCCGTGGATGCCTTCGGCATAAGGGACAACAATGCAGCCGTTCTCTGCGATGGCACCCTTCATGGGTTCCAGTCCCCATCTCTTCCTCAGGTTCGTCATGTATCGAAGGTCCCTTCCGGAACAGAGGATGACGGGAATGCCTTTCGCCTCGATCAGGGAAAGGGCCCTGATGAGCCCGGTTCCGGTAGCATAACCCGACCTGTTGGTTATCGTCCCTTCTATATCGAGAAGCAGATGCATCCGATATGAAAAGCACTTCAACTACATATTTATCCCTATCAATTAATATATGGCCGCTCCCTCCATATCGGGATGATGATGATGGAAGACGAGATCAAGGTCCACATCGAACGCACCACCCTCGAGGATTCGAGGGGCTCCATCGCAAAGGTCCTTGAGAGTCTGAACTGGAAGAAAGTGATAAGACCCAACTCGAAGGTTGTCATAAAACCCAATGGGTGTCATGTCCGTTACCTCCCCGGGCTCGTGACCACTCCAAAGCTCCTGGGGGAGCTCGTCGGAATTCTCAAGACCAGGGCGGGGGAGGTCGTGGTCGTGGAGTCGGACCTGCAGAGGTTCAGTGCGGATCAGGTCTTTGACGGCGTGGGATACAGGGAGGTGGTCGAAGCTGCGGGAGGAAGATGCTCCAATCTGACCGAAGAGAAACAGATACCTTCCGACATCCCGGGGGGACAGTTCTGGAAGAACAGGCCCATGCCGGAATCCCTTGTGGACAATGATGTGTTCATATCCATGCCGGTCATGAAGACCCACAAGTTATGGCTGGTAACACTGGGTGTGAAGAACCAGTTCGGAAACGTCCCCGAGGCAGACAGGGTGAAGTATCAGAAGCATCTCCCGAAGGTCGTTGGAGATTTCAATGCCCACAACCCCGCGGATCTTGTGATCGTGGACGGCATCGTCGGGATGGAGGGGGACGGACCCATTGCTGGAATACCCAAGAGAATGGATCTTGTGGTCGGGGGCAACAATCTTGTGGCAACGGATTCGGTTCTCTGCCGCATCATGGGTTTTGATCCCCTGGAAAGCGGACTGATAAGGAACGTTCACGAGAGAGGCATGGGACCTGTCGAACCGGACCGAATATCCGTTTCGGGTGCAGGCATCGCCGATGTGAGATCTCCCTATAAAGGTCCTCCCAGGGACTTCATATCAAGATCGGAGAGGTGGGTGCGAAAACATCCCTCACTGGCGAATTTCATCTACAGGTCATGGTTCTTCAAGATAGCAAAGAGGAGCGCATGGGCCCTGAGGGGCCTTTACGGATACAAATCCGAATATCACCGTCAGGTGGCGGAAACGGGGTTGTGGAACGGATATGATTGGGAGAACCTGATGGAGGTCTATACGCCCATCGCCTGATCCCCGCGGGGGCCCGAATGGGCCCTTTCCGGAACCGCCCGGTCGGCAATGTTCCCTAGTGCTCTTCCTGTTCGGCATGTTTCTTGTATGCTTCCACATCAAGCAGTTTGTCGATCTCGGATGGGTCCTCGATCTTCATTTTGTAGATCCAGTTCCCGTAGCAATCATCGTTCAGCATCTCGGGGGCATCCACGAGCTCCTCGTTGATCTCCAGGATCTCCCCCGTGAAGGGTGAATATATGGGGGTGGATGCCTTGACGGATTCCACGGCTCCCTCGGGTTCCAGTTCCTTGAACTGAACCGCTCTCTCCCCCACGATGGGTGGCTCGAGATACACTATATCAGTCAAATGATGTGTGGCATACGCTGTGATTCCCACAACAGCAGTATCGCCCTCGATCCTGGCCCACTCGTGTGTCGGTGTGTATTTCAGGTCCTCGGGGAACTCCAATCCAGATATATCAGACATTTCTTGACCTCCTTTCGCCTCTGTAATCCTTTCTCCTTATCTTAATCTTTCTTTGATTCAGGTATTCAGGCCCTCGGGTTGATGACCTCGGCCGGTATCATCCTGTTCCTTACCTTGACATCGAAAGTGGAACCGTACTCATGGAGACCCCATTTGACGTAGCCCAGTCCCATCCCTATCTTCTTTCCGGGGACCATGGTTCCCGATGTTACCTCTCCCACCTTTTCCCCGTCCTTGAAGATCTCCATACCGGTCCGGGGTATGCCCCTCTCCTTGAGATGGAATGCGACGAATCTCCGGGGGATACCTTCTTCCTTCTGTTTTAACAGGACGTCCTTTCCCACGAAATCGTGGTCCCATTTCACCACCCATGCGACGTTCGTCTCCAGGGATGTATGGTTGAAATCGAAGTCCTGTCCCGAAAGAAGAAGTGCCTTCTCCAGTCTGAGCGTATCCCTTGCTCCGAGGCCGATGGGTTTGAGGCCCAGATCTTCTCCATGCCTGAAGAGGGAATCCCACACCTCGTGTGCGTTCTCGTTAGGTATCATCAGCTCGAAGCCGTCCTCTCCCGTGTATCCGGACCTCCAGACAAGGAATGTCCTGTCCAGGTCCCTGAAATGCATGTAATCGCAGTTGAAGAACTTCATACCGCATTCGTGAGTGGTGACCCTTTTCATCAAGGTCTCTGCCTTCGGACCCTGAACGGCAAGAATGGAATAATAGTCGGAGAGGTTCTCCATGACGGTTCCCTCCTTCCTGTATCTGTTGAAATGTTCCCAATCCAGATCTATCTTGGACGCATTGGGGACGGCAAAGTAATGGTTCTCATCCAGTCGGGAAATTATCATATCGTCAACGATCATGCCCTCCTCGTTGAGGAAATGGGTATACTTCAGCTGCTTCATCCTCATGCCCCTTATATCCTGGGTTAGGATGTGGTCGACTGTATCCGTTGCGGTATCTCCGAATATTCTGAAGTTTCCCATGTGGGAGACATCGAACACTCCAACGTTCTCCCTGACGGTCAGATGCTCCTCGTTTATGGATGTGTAATGGGTGGGAAGATAGAATCCGAAGAAGTCCACCATTGCTCCGCCCAACTTCTCATGGACATCGGCCAGTGCGGTTCTCTTGATAGTCATTATCCAACCTCCTGAAACATGTAACTGGACCGTTGGGAAAGGGAAGATGATTATTTTAAATTATGCCAATTATCTTGGGGGGTCCGTGGAAAAAAATCCTCATCGGAGGATCCATTTCATCTTTTCTGGGCAAATATTATCTATTCAAATGGAAATCAAGGCAGGCTTCACCTAGCTGCAGGATGGGACCCACATGCACTATCTACCAAATGACCCGGTCGCTGAGGAAATGCTCGGGAAGATGGGACTGTCTTCCATGGAGGATCTGTTCACTGACATCCCCGAGGATATGAGGGTAAAGAGATTGGACCTTCCCCCGGGAATATCAGAGGTCGAACTTGTTCGCACCGTGGATAAGATGATGAAGGAGTCCCGGGGGGCTGGCGACATGCCCATGTTCCTGGGATGTGGATTCTACGATCATTTCATTCCGAGTGCCGTGGAATACGTGATGTCCCGCTCGGAGCTCTACACCTCGTATACACCGTACCAGCCGGAAATGTCCCAGGGAATACTTCAGGCGCTGTTCGAATACCAATCGATGATGTCGGACATCCTCAAGATGGATGTCGTGAACACGTCCATGTACGATTATCACACCGCCATAGGCGAAGCGATCCTTATGGCAAAGAGGATGAACCACAGGAACGTTTTCCTGCTTCCCGAGATCATGGCAAGGGAGAAGTTCCAGGTTGTGGAAAACTACATCAGGGGCGCCGGAATCGAGACCAGGACCGTACCTTTCAAGGATGGAACCATGGACCTGGACGCTCTAAAGGGCATGCTGACCGGGGAGGTCTCCGGCGTGTACATAGAGAACCCCAACATCCTCGGCCTATTCGACAAGGGGGCAATGGAGATAAGGTCGATCATGGAAAGCAGACAGGTTCTGGTCGTAGGAGTGAATCCGATGACCCTCTCCATTGCGAAGCCTCCCGGGGATTACGGGGCCGACATAGTCGTGGGTGACGTTCAACCCCTTGGGGTGCCTATCAGCTACGGCGGGCCCACCGCGGGAATATTCGCCGTATCGATGAAGAATGTCAGGAAGATGCCGGGGAGGATAATTGGAGCCACAAAGGATGCCGAAGGTAGGAGGGCATTCGCCATGACCCTCTCCACGAGGGAGCAGCATATCAGAAGGGAGAGGGCGACATCGAACATTTGCACAAACGAGGCCCTCACTTCCATAATGGCCTCGGCATATCTTGCATCCCTGGGTAAGGGAGGATTCAGGGAACTCGGCCTTCAGCTGGCTTCCAGGGGAAGGTACTTGGCAGGCAGGATAGATGAGCTTGAAGGATTCCGGGCTCCCGCCTTTGCCGGCCATTTCTTCAACGAGTTCCCGGTAAGTGTAGATGTGAGCGTATCAGGGCTCCTCAAGGAGTGCAGGAACAGAGGGGTCCTTGCTGGGTATGATCTTTCCAGGGAGACGGATCTGCTTGAAGGAACATTCACCGTTGCCACCACGGAGATGCATACCAACGCTGATTACGAGAAACTGCTTGAGGTCCTTGTGAAATCCAGGGAGGTGCTGCTGTGAGTTCTGATTTCAGGCAGGCAAGGTACAGTGAACCCCTTCTCATCGAGAAAGGGAAACCCGGCAGGGTAGGCACTTCCCTTCCCCCATGGGACGAGATAAGAGACATTACCGAACTTCTTCCGGATGATATGATACGGGATCCCGTCAACCTTCCGGAAATATCCGAGCCGGAACTCGTCAGACATTATGTGAAGCTCTCGCAGATGAACTACGGGACCGACAGCGGGATATACCCGTTGGGTTCCTGCACGATGAAGTACAATCCCAAGATAAACGATAAGATAGCCTCGCACCCCACACTGCAGAGGATGCACCCACTCCAGCCGGAGGATACGGTGCAGGGTGTGTTGAGGATGATGTACGAGCTGCAGGAATCTCTGGCGGAGATAGGCGGTATGGATGCCTGCACCCTTCAACCGGCTGCGGGAGCTGCGGGCGAGTTCACGGGGCTTCTCATCGCCAGGAAATATCACGAGCTCAGGGGGGACATGACAAGGGACGAGGTCATCGTTCCGGACTCCGCCCACGGCACGAACCCGGCATCCTCGGTGATGGCGGGGTTCAAGGTTGTGGAGATCAGGTCCGCACCGGATGGAACTGTGGACCTTGAGGCCCTCGGGGAAGCCCTGTCCGAGAGAACTGCGGTCTTCATGATAACCAACCCTTCCACACTTGGCATATTCGAGAAGAACATACGCGGGATACAGAAAGCATGTCATGAAGCCGGGGCCCTTCTGTATTATGACGGGGCGAATCTCAACGCTCTCATGGGCAAAGCGAGACCGGGCGACATGGGTTTCGACATCATGCATTTCAATCTTCACAAGACATTCTCCACCCCCCATGGCGGCGGCGGACCGGGTGCGGGTCCGGTTGCCGTCACGGAGAAGCTTGCTGGACTTCTTCCGGTTCCCGTGGTGGTGAAGGATGGAAACCTCTTCAGGCTCGATTACGACAGACCCGATTCCATTGGCAAGGTGAAGGGTTTCTTCGGGAATACAGGTGTCCTGATAAGGGCCTGGGCCTTCATCCGGATGATGGGAGGGACCGGACTTACGAGGGTTTCGGAGCTGGCAGTCCTCAACGCTTCCTACATACGAAAGAGGATAGAGGATGTCTATCCCGTTCCGTTCAGGACCAGGGATGAGCTGACAAAACACGAGTTCGTTGCCTCGGCTTCCTTCCTCAAGGAGAATGGAGGTTCGGCCAAGGACGTTTCCAAGATGCTGGTGGACAGGGGTCTTCATCCGCCAACCAATTATTTCCCCCTGATAGTCGATGAAGCACTGATGATAGAACCCACCGAGAGCGAGACGATGGAGGAGCTTGACAGGTTCTCCGACGCACTGCTGGACATAGCCACCGCCACTGCGGAGCAGTTCAGTTCAGCTCCCAGGAACTCCTCTGTCGCACGTGTGGACGAGGTCCTTGCGGCGAAGAAGCTCATATTGAACTGGAACCAGTTGAAAGAGGAATGATCCCTTCCGCGGGCCGCCCGTGACCGCCCGTATTTCCGCGAGATCATCCGGAGATGCCGGGAACGGGAGTCCGTATTCAGGAGGGTATCCATGGTCCTGTACCATGCACAGGCGTATCTCATAGATTTAATAAACAACATCAATATTCGGGAGTGGTCCCGTCTCCGCAGACAGGGGGAACGATCGATGGAAACAGAAGACCGCAGGGAGATAATCATTGTGGGACTTGGAGCAAGCGGGTTGTATGCTTCCAAGGCAGCATTGAACACTGACAGAAAATGCCATGTGACCATCATAGAGAGGAGGGATTATGACCAGTTCTCTCCATGCACCCTTCCCTTCGTGCTCGAGGGGGTGGTCCCCGATTTCGAGAGCATCAAGTACCAGGTCCCCGAGGTGAAAGGGAGGCTGGACAAGCTGTTGAGCCACGAGGTCGTCGCCGTGGACAGCACAGAGAAAACGGTCACTGCAAGAGACCTGATATCGGGGAAGGAAAAAGTGATTGGGTATGATTCACTCATTCTGGCCAACGGCGCGAGCCCCATAACCCTGCCCGTTCCGGGAGCGAGGGAGCTTTCGGGGAAGGGGGTCCATTTCGTATCGGACCCGGAGAACACGGCCAGACTGATGGATGCGGCCAAGGGTTCCCGTATGAAGAGGTCGGTCGTTGTTGGCGGGGGAGCGATAGGACTGGAGGTTGCGGTTGCACTCCATGAGATGGGGCACGAGGTTGTCATCACCAAGAGGACCGAACCCCCGCTGCCAAGGAACCTTGACCCCCAGATGGGCAAATACATCGTTGAAAGGCTTGAATCTCTGGGGATCAGGTGTACCTTCGGGAAAGGCATAGACAGTATCAACGGCGGGGATCGTGTGGAATCGGTCACAATCGCCGGGGAGACCATTCCCTGTGACATCGTTGTCATGGCCGTGGGGATGAGGGCGAACACCTCACTCGCCGAGATGGCCGGGTGCAGGATACTGAACGGGCTGGTGCTGGTCGACAGCAGGATGCGGACCTCGGTTCCGGACGTTTATGCCATCGGGGATCTGGTCATGACCTATTCCCGTATAGACAGAACGGCAGCGACCATGCAGCTGGCAACGTCGGCATTCAGGGAAGGTATGGCCGCGGGAACGAATGCCGCCGGCGGCTCAACCCGATATCCAGGTGCTCTCAACACGTTCCTGACGGTCATAAACGGTCTCGAGATAGCGGCCACTGGCTACAACCTGAAGAAGGCCCAGGAACTGGGCTACGACGCGGCAGCCATTTCCACAAAGGGAGAGATAAAACCGCACTACATGCCCGGTTCCACCGAGATCCATCTCAGGGTGGTTGTGGAAAAGGACTCCGGCCGCATACTGGGTGCGCAGGCCATCGGAGAGAAGGGTGCCGCATGGAGGATCAATATCTTCGCACTGGCAATACACGGCGGTATGACGCTGTACGATCTCCTGGATGCGGAGCTTGCATACAATCCTCCTGTCTCCCAGATGTACGATCCGGTCATCCGGCTTGCGGAGATCGGCCTGAAAAGGCTCAGGCTGCCTCCCGGGGAATGCGGTGACCCCTTCTTTCCCGACGGAACGGGGGATGCTTGATGAAAAGCGGCGGGACTGCGACCAGGGTGGAAGTTCTATCGGATGGAACGTTCACGATAGATGGTGGAATGCTCGTATACGGAGTTCCCGGTTTCTACGGGAAAGCGGTAAAGGCGAAGCTGAAACCACTGTATATAGAGGCGGGGGACGAGAGGATCCTTGTGGATACCGGGGTCGGGGAGCTTCCGGAGAAGTTCGTTCGGATATACGGCGTCGAGAAACGGATGAGCCTTCCGGATTCTCTCAAGGAGATAGGACTCTCGGCCGAGGACATCACCATGGTCATCAACACGCATCTGCACTTTGACCACAGCGGTTACAACGGCATCTTCGAGAACGCAAGGCTTGTGGCGAGCGAGGAGGAGATCAGGTACAGCGCTTCCCCGGACAGGTTTCAGGCAGGAGGTTACGTTCAGGACAATCTCAGAGGTCTTCGGTTCACGGCTGTCAGGGGGGAGAAGGTCCTTGCACCGGGTGTGAGGGTGGTTCCCACACCGGGTCATACCCCCGGACATATGTCGGTGGTGGTCGAGCTCGAGGAGGAAGTCGTGATATACACGGGAGACGTATCCCCCCTGTCCATCAATCATGAGAAGAAACTGATCGTGGGCATACTGTATGATCCCGTGAAGGCCCTTCGGTCGCTGGAGCTGCTTGACGAGATGGCATCCTGGTGGCCCCGTAAGAGGAAGAGGTTCGTTTATTCCCATGAATGAA
Source organism: Thermoplasmatales archaeon ex4484_6 (assembly GCA_002254385.1). Lineage (GTDB taxonomy): Archaea > Thermoplasmatota > Penumbrarchaeia > Penumbrarchaeales > Penumbrarchaeaceae > Penumbrarchaeum. Next base: position 13,230 of record NJDO01000037.1, read on the forward strand.
GGTGTATCGAATGCTTTCGGAAAAGGAAATGAAGCAAAGGGTCAAGGAAGAAGCCTCGGCGGACCCGGACCGTTTCTTCCCCACCGAGAGGATGCGGGAGCTGGGCCTGGAGAGAAGACGATGTTCCCTTTGCGGAACCTACTTCTGGTCAGCGGATCCCGAGAGGACGGTCTGCGGGGAGCCTTCATGCGAGGGAGGGTATTCCTTCATCGGGAAGAGGAACTGCTCTCACAAGATGGATTTCATCGAGGTATGGAAGAGGTTCTCGGACCTCTTTCGCCGGAGAGGATATACCCCCATACAGAGGTATCCATCGATCTCGAGATGGAATCCCACTTCGGAGTTCACCCTTGCCTCGATAACCGATTTTCAACCCTATGTTGTAAGAGGTGCCGTATCTCCACCGGCGAATCCTCTGGTGGTCCCACAGACATGTCTGAGATTCAATGATGTGGACAATGTTGGTATAACCGGAAGGCACAACACCGGTTTTATCATGATAGGGCAGCATGCCTTCGTTCCACCCGAACAGTTCGACCAGCCAAGGTATTTCGATGATATCCACGCATGGTTGATCGAGGGTATGGGCATGCCCCTGGAAGATATCGTCTATCACGAGGACGCATGGGCAGGGGGGGGCAATTTCGGATGCTCGCTCGAGTTCTTCTCCAAGGGATTGGAGATAGGGAACCAGGTCTATACCATGTACGAACGGGACGGTGATTCCCTCAAGGGACTGGACATCAGTGTGCTGGATATGGGAATGGGTCAGGAGAGGCCTGCCTGGTACTCGCACGGTACACCTACCTCCTACGAACCCAATTTTCCAACGGTCATGGAGAAATTGTTCGGCATAGCGGGAATCGATATGCATGGTGAGGAGAGGGATGTGCTGTCCAGGTTCCTGCCCTATTCCGGCCTTCTGAACATGGACGAGGTGGAGGATATAGACAGGGTCTGGTCTGATATCTCCTCGAGGATCGGAGTTGATATCCCGGTCCTCAAGAACAGTGTGATGATTCATGCGGGGTTGTATTCCGTTGCGGATCATTCCAGGGCCCTCCTGTTCGCTCTGTCCGACGGGGCCCTCCCATCGAATTCCGGGGGTGGCTACAATCTTCGGCTGATATACCGGAGGGCAATGGAGTTCATTCAGAGATATGGATGGGATCTCGACATGGGAGAGGTGTGCCTCTGGCACGCGGAATACCTGAAACCGCAGTATCCCGAGATGCTGGAGGCCATTCCCGAGGTCAGGGAGATACTCGATCATGAGAGGAAGAAGTTCTTCGCTGCGAAGGAAAAGGCAAAATCGACAGTTTCCCGGCTCGTGGCCAGACAGAAGGAGGGCACATCCGTCACCATCGGGGACCTTCTCACCCTGTATGATTCGCAGGGCATCACACCGGACCTTCTTGTTTCAAGCGGTCTCCAGGTGAAGATACCCCCGGACTTCTACAAGAGGGTTCAGGAGCTCCATCAGGGAAGTGATGCAAAGGCAAGGACGAGCCGTGATGAGAGAATAGGATTCCATGAGCATCCCGAAACGGAGGTCCTGTATTATGATGACTATCTTCTGCTGGATTTTGAGGCGGAGGTTCTGGAAGTGAAGGACGGCCATGTTCTTCTCGACAGGACCGCATTTTATCCAACATCGGGAGGACAGCTCCACGACATAGGATGGCTCGAGGGACCGACGCGGGTCGAGGTGTCCGATGTTTTCAAGGAGGACCGCCTGATCGTTCACCGGGTGGAGGGTGACGTTTCAGGATGGTCCGCCGGTATGAAGGTGAAAGGACACATACAGGAGAAGAGAAGGAGACAGCTCGCCCAGCATCACACATCCACCCATATCATCAACGGTGTATGCAGGTCCGTTCTGGGGAATCATATATGGCAGGCTGGTGCCGAGAAGACCGAGGAGAAGGGAAGGCTGGACATCACCCATTACGAGACCCTCTCCCCCGCACAGCTTGATATCATAGAGAGAAAGGCGAACGACATAATCTCGCGATCCCTTCCGGTCATATCGATGATACTGGGTAGGGATGAAGCTGAGAGAAGGTACGGTTTCAGACTCTACCAGGGTGGAGCCGTTCCGGGGGAGAAGTTGAGGATAGTGTCCATCGAGGGTCTGGATACCGAGGCCTGCGGGGGCACACATCTCAGGAACACCTCCGAGGCCGAGAGGATAACCATTACCGGTACGAAGAAGATACAGGACGGAATACTGCGGCTTGAATACGTTGCAGGCAGAAGGGCCAGGGAGATGTTCGAGGAGGACCTGTCCGATCTTTCGGCGGTCATGGAATATCTCGGCGTCGATGACCCTGCACTTCTGGAGGAGAAGGCGAACGATCTGTTCGAGGCCTGGAAGAAGGTAAGGAAGTTCAGATCCAGGGCGTCCAAGATGGACGAGGAGGGAAGGAAAAGCTCCCTTGAGGATCTCGGAACATTCCTTGAAGAGAGGTCCGTTCTTGGGATCATCGAGAAATGGAATGCCCTCTCACTC
>NJDO01000038.1 GCA_002254385.1 Thermoplasmatales archaeon ex4484_6
CGGTACACCTCGAGGGCGTCCCTGGTCCTTCCGAGATGGTAGAGAACGACCCCCTTCTCGTTCAGAACGGAAACATTGTCCGGTTCATTCTCGAGCAGCCGTTCGGCCATGCGGAGAGCCTCGTCGAACTGCTCCTCCTCTATGAGCATTTTCAGGGAGAGGAGCGAATCATCGAGTTTCACCTTTTCAGGTTCCTCGGGCTTTGCGGGAGCTCTCTCCATGGTCTCTCCCTCTTCATCCGGTACCGGGCCTTTTCCGGTTTCCGTTTCCGGAACCCCCCCCGGCCTTCCCTCCTCTTCCTCCTCCCCGAGCTCTTCCATCTCCTCGAGCTCCTCCTCTTCCGGACCCTTTGTGAGCATGTCCTCGGTAACTTCCCTCGGCTCACCTTTTTCTTCCATCGCCGATATGCTCTCTGCCCCCTCATCCTTCCCGGTCGGAGCCATGTATTCAATACCTTCCGTTTTTCCGGCCGCAGCTTCCGTTGAGGGTATCTTGACATGGTCTCTTTCCTCAACGTCCCTCATCTCGAATCCGGGCGGAGGGCCGGTCGGAACCACCGATGGAGGCATCTCAAGGGGTGGACCGGATTCCTCTTCAAGTCCCTTTTTTGGTGGAGGCATCTTGATGGGTTCCTCCTCATCCTCCAGTCCCTCCTTCGGGGCCGGCAACCCTTGGGAGCGGTGATGATCCCAGCCCTCTCATCAAGGTTCCTTGCCACGAGCCTTCTCTTAATCACCTTCTTGACCGAAGGTTTCTCCTCATGTGTCCCGTTGGAAAGAGGAATGGCATCCTTGCTGCCCTTCCTGAGATCCTCCTCCAGCTGCTTGAAGTGGTTCTTCCTTCGTTTCTTTCCCTTCTGCAGTTCCAGATATATCTTGGACAGTTCCTCCTTTATCTCGGACTGTGCGATCTCCTGCTCTTTCGGTGATTGCGGTTTCGGGACCTCCCTCTTTCTGAGTGTGGAGAGAAGTGTTTCGTGCTCCTTGCTTGATATCCCCATGTGCTTTCTGATGTCCTCGAACATCTGTTCTATGAGCTCATCATCGGCACCGGAGGCAACATATTTCTTCATAAGCGAGCCGTAGAACTCCATATTCCTGGCATGTCTTTCCTTTTCGAGCTCCTTGTGGTCCTGTCCGGAACCACTCTCCTTCCGATCCTTTATCAACGCCTTCAATCCCCTTCCAAGTGCATTGGAACCGAACTTCTTCGTCATTGGAACTCTCCCAGGAATCCTCATTTTGACCCGTCTTTGATGAATGGGATCTTCTTACCTATATGTCCCATCATTTGATAGATTTTTCGTAGATATCCATTTTGCGGTCATTTCACTTTCGCTCATCCCCTCCAATGCAGTATTTTTAATTCACGAATTATGGTGGTATCCGAGGATTCGACATGTCCAGAGCAGAAAAGGACGCGTCCGTTAGTGAAACAGACGGGACGCTTGAAAGGGATTTGGAGCTCGGGAACATGGACCCGAAGGAAGAGGTCCATCGTTTGGCGAGGGAACTTGGAATATCAATCGAGGAAGCGGAGAGATCCGTTCTCGGGTTCGATGTCGGTGGTCCGGTGCCGGAAACAAGGGTCCTCAGGGACCTGGGCGAGGTCGAGGAGGGTATGACCGGTATAACCGTTCGAGCCCGGTTGATAACACTCCATCAGGGAACGAGGAAGGACGGGGAAGGTGAGTATTATTACGGAATGCTCGGCGATTCCAGGACCACCGTGAAGTTCTCGGCCTGGACGGTGTTCGATTATTCGCCCGGGGATTTCCTGCTTCTCCAGAATGTTTCCGCCAGGAGATTCAGGGACAGTCTGGAGATCGTGATCAACAAGGGATCGCGGATAACATCCACCCAGGATAGGGAAGGTCTTGTCCCGGAAATGGAGGAGGGGATACCGCAGACCATCGCCGAACTCGAGAGCGGGGCGAGAAAGGTCGATATCGAGGCAAGGGTGATAGAGATCAGGAGCAGCGAACTCAAGGTCAAGGACAGAAGCAGAAAGATAATGAAGGGCGTTCTTGCGGACAGTACGGGTAGGATGGACTTCACCTGCTGGGACCCTCTCCCCCTCGAGGAGGGGAGATGTTACAGGTTGACCGGAGGTTACGTTAAGGATTTCAGGGGAATACTGAAATTGAACCTGGACGGAGGGACCATTGTCAGGGGGCTTGCCGATGACAGACTGCCTCCGCTTGAGGAGCTCATGGCTCCCAAGGACGCAAGGATACTGGAACTTCTCGAAGGCAGACTTTCGGGCCCCGTGAGGATAAGAGGGACCGTTCTCGGTGTCCCTTCCGGCTCGGGTCTCTTCAGAAGATGCGTCGAATGCGGCAGGAGGCTGGTAAAGGGGCAGTGCACCGTTCACGGAAGGGTCAAGGGGGAGGAGGACCTTGCTGTAAGGGCAGTGTTCGATGATGGCTCCGGAACATTGATGCTCAAGGGCGGCAGGACCCTTGTGGAATCTCTCCTTGGAAGGACAATGGAGGAGATATCGGAGGAGGTCAGATCCTCCATGGAACCGGAGATAATTGTCGATGAGCTTTCATCGAAGATGGTGGGCAGGACCTGGACCGTATCCGGTGATCCACTTCCGGATGATTACGGGGTGACCCTGTCGGTAACCGGGATGACCGGGGGAATCGACCAGGAGGTATTGAAGAAGGAGATATCCCTTCTACTGGAGGTGATGTCATGAGGAGGAGGGAACCTGCCATTCCGTTGATGATTCGGGACATACTTCTGAGCTCGGAGGACACATCTCCCATCGATGACGGCCCCAGAACGCATTTCATAACACCGACCGGAGCATACGTTTACAGGACCGTGATATCCGGGGTCCTTATGGAGAAGGACGATATCGGGACTGAGGAATCACCACTTTTCAGGTTGAGGGTTGCCGATGCCACGGGCGGCCTCTCGTTCACCGTGGGCCGGTTCAATCCCGGCCTTCTCCCCACCATCGAGGATCTTTCCATTCCTTCCTTCGTGACCGTCGTGGGAAAGATATCCACGTTCACCTCGAGAAGGGGTGAAAAGGTGATCACACTGAATCCGGAATTGATAATACCATCAGAAAGGGTCGAGAGGGATACTTGGCATCTCATTGCTGCCAGGGATGCCCTGGCAAGGATATGGAAACTGGAAGGCAGGGCCCTTCCGGGGAGCTGGCTCGAGGTCCCTCCCCCCGCCGAGCCGAGGGGGGGTGAGGAAGTGTCGGAGCTGGCCGATTCCATAGTTAGGGATACCCTGATGTCCATCGACAGGACAAGGTTCCTGAAAGAGATAGAGATGATAAGGGCCGGTGAGAGACATACAGTAAATGACGAAGAGGATTCCCTGGAACAGTACGAGGACGAGGTCATCCAGCTCATAACCGAGCTTGATAAGGGAAGCGGAGCGAGATGGGATGAACTCACGGACCTGATAGAGAAGAGAAGGCTCTCCAGGGACACCGTGGAAGAGGTGATATCCAATCTTCTGGATAAGGGGTTGCTCTACGAACCCGTTCTCGGCTATCTAAAGGCTGTTTGATGCCCCCCCTCATTTCGGAGGCATATCACCTGTCTCCGTCTCTCCGTGCATCCCCGCATGCGGAAGAACTCGCCATTCATCCCGAGATCTCCCACTCATCCCCGATATTCAAATAGAACCTTTCCATTTCCGATGATATGCCGAACCGGAAGATATTCATCGGAGCTGCATGGCCTTATGCGAACGGCCCTCTCCACCTGGGGCACATAGCAGGATGTCTGCTTCCTGCTGATATTTTCGCTAGGTACTGCAGGATGATGGGTTACGACACCCTTTTCGTGTCCGGTTCGGACATGCACGGGACCCCCATCATGGTCACCGCCGAAAAGGAGGGTTTGACGCCGGAAGAGGTGGCTGAGAGAAATCATGCTTCCATCCTGAAGACCATTTCCTCCCTCGGTATAGCATACGATCTCTATACCAAGACCCATACACAGCATCATTTCGACGTGGTAAGGGACATCTTCCTCTCCCTGATGGAAAAGGGATATATTGAGACGCGGTCCGAGGAATCCCCTTACTGCCCATCCTGTGCCAGATTCATGCCCGATCGCTATCTCGAGGGAACATGTCCTCATTGCGGTTACGAGGAAGCCAGAGGTGACCAGTGCGATAACTGCGGCAGGGTATTGGATGCAAAGGAGCTTCTGGCCCCAAGATGCAAGATATGCGGCAGCGAACCGGAATTCAGGCTGACCGAACATTTCTATCTTCTCCTCTCCCGTCTGGAAGACAGGGTGAGGGATTTTGTAGAGGGGAGCATGCACAGATGGAGGCCCAATACGAGGAACAACACACTCAATTTCATGAGGGACGGCTTGAAGGACAGGGCCATCACCCGGGATTTGACCTGGGGTGTTCCCATACCGGTCGAGGGATATGAGGATAAGAGGATATATGTATGGTTCGAGGCGGTCTGTGGTTATCTGTCGGCTTCGAAGCTCTACTCGAGGAATGCCGGAAAGGAGGATCTGTGGCAATCATACTGGAAGGACCCGGATTGCAGACATTACTACTTCCTGGCCAAGGATAATATCCCGTTCCATACGATCATCTGGCCCTCCATCCTGCTCGGGTTGGGAGGATTGAACCTTCCATACGATGTGCCCTCGAACGAATACCTCCAATGGGACGGTGCGCAGTTCTCCAAATCGAGGTCCCACGGTGCCACGGTGAACGGATTCCTGGAAGATTATCCGGTGGACCCGTTGAGGTTCTATCTATCGGTGAACATGCCGGAGAGGGGTGATTCCAATTTCGATATGGATGAGTTCATCCAGAAGAACAATACCGAGCTCCTCGGAGCGTTCGGAAACTACCTTCACCGTGTGCTCTCCTTCGCAGCCACCAATTTCGGTGAGGTTCCCGAAAGGGGAGAGCTGTCAAAGAGGGATGCGGATTTCCTCGATACCATCAGGGAGTTCTACGAAAGGGCACTCGGCTCGATGGAGAAGGTCAGGTTGAAGGAAGGAATACACACTATGATGGCCGCGGTGCATGAAGCAAACCGCTATTTCAACGAGCAGGCCCCATGGAAGCTCATCAAGGAGGACAGGAACAGGTGCGGGACCGTGATCAATGTGGCCCTCCATGCGGCAAGGTTCCTGACCTACGGGATGTACCCCTACATTCCTCACGGGGTCGGCAGATGGTATGAAATGCTTGGCATTGATGGTCCCGGCGCGACCAGGTATGACGCAGCATTCGAGCCGCTCCCGGCGGGGCACCCCCTGAAGATGCCCGAGCCCCTGTTCACGAAGCTGGAAAGATCGAAACCCGAGGAATCGGAAAAGGAGGAAAAGAAGATGGACGAAGAGAAGAAGGAAAGCGGCCCCGAGATCCTCGAATTCGAGGATTTCATGAAGATGGACCTCAGGGTGGGCAGGGTGTTGGAAGTGGAGGATCATCCACGAGCGGATAGATTATACCTCCTCAAGGTGGACCTTGGAGAGGACGAGCCAAGGCAGCTTGTTGCAGGATTGAAGGGCCACTATGGACCTGATGAACTGAAGGGGAGAAAGATAATAGTCGTGTCCAATCTCAAACCTGCCAAACTGAGAGGGGAGATATCGAACGGGATGCTCCTTGCAGCCGAGAATGGCGATGTCGTCTCCGTTCTTACGATCGATAAGGATGTGGAAGTCGGATCGAGGATACATTGAGCCCCGGATCAAACGAACATGGAGTACCCTTCCTTGTGAACCGGCAGCTCCTTGAACTGCATGATTGTATCCTCGCTCCTGGTCTCCCTTATCTTCTTTATGGCGGCCTTCATATCATCGAGAGTGACCCTTTTCCTCTCCTCCCTGATGGCAAGCATGCCAGCTTCGGTGCAGGCCGCCTTGATCTGTGCCCCGCTGAACCCATCTGAAAGGGATGCCAGCTCATCAAGGGAGACGGAGCGATCGAGGTTCATCTTCTTTGTATGAACCTTGAATATCTCCTTCCTGGCATGATTGTCCGGGAACGGGATCTCTATTATCCTGTCCAATCTGCCCGGCCTCAGTATGGCCCGGTCAAGTATGTCCGGTCTGTTGGTGGCAGCAACGATACGGACCTCTCCCAACGGGTCGAATCCGTCAAGTTCGGCAAGTAGCTGGATCATGGTCCGGTGGACCTCCCTGTCCGCGGACGTGGAGGAATCGGTTCTCCTTCCGGCTATCGAATCCAGTTCGTCAAGGAAGAGTATCGTGGGGCTCTTCTCCCTCGCCAGCTGGAAAAGCTCCCTCACCATCCTGGAACCCTCGCCGATGTACTTCTGAACAAGTTCCGAACCCACCATCCTCAGGAATGTGGCCTTTGTCTCCCTTGCAATGGCCCTGGCAAGAAGGGTCTTGCCGCAGCCCGGAGGACCTATCAACAGGACCCCCTTAGGAGGTTCGATACCAACATCCCGGAACAGGTCAGGTCTGAGGAGGGGAAGTTCCACGACCTCCCTGAGCTCCCGGATCTGCTCTTCAAGCCCTCCTATGTCGGAGAATTTCGTCTTGGGTCGCTCCTCCATCTCCGCCGATCCCACCAGGGGGTCCTTGGATGAGGGGAGGATCCCGGTCACTGTCATTGTATCCTTGTTCATCGAAACCTTCGTTCCGATCTCCAGCGAATCCTTGTCTATCGTCGATAGTACCTTCACCACGAAGGAGGGCCCTCCGGATGTCGAGACCACGACCTGATCATCCTTGTATCTATCCACAATGGTCCCTACTATCAGCGGGGGTGATCTCATCCGGTTCAGCTCCCCGTTGAGCAGCATGACCTTGTTCTGAAGGCGCATGACCTCGTTTTCGAGGTATCTCTTCTCCTCGTTGGTCCTGACAGCTTCCCTCTTCCATGGATTATCCTCGCTGTCCCACTGGGCTTTCTCCACTTCGTCCATTATCCAATCCCTTGCTGTTCTGCCATCGGGTCTGGACCACCAGGTGTCCTCGTCATCTTCCTCGAGCTCGTCGTCCAGGTATGCCTCGTTCTCATCATGAGAGGGAGTTTCGGGTTCCTCCGCTTGTTCTGACTTTCGAGAGACCTTCCCCTTCTTTTCATTCATATGAGGTCCGGACAATATTCATCCACAGGACTATAATCTTTCTCCCTCTATTAGCACATCCGACACACACGGCAGGACCGGATCAAAAAGAGGGGGAAGATCACGATATCGAGGGTTACGAATTTCCAATGGGAAAAATGAATATAAAGGGCCGAAGTCTTAATTAACCTTCATAACGGTTCCGGAGGGTGGTGAGATGGTGTACGAGGCAGTGCTCTCCGTGAACTTGAAAGAAAGTTGGGTTGGAAAACTATCAAACCAGCTTCCTGTGACCGTTCACATCCTGGATACCATACCCTTCGGGGATCAAGGTGTTCAGGATCTTGCGGAGGTGAAACTGAACGGGACCGATCCCTCCATGATGGACAAGATCATAGGGGATTTCGACGGAGTGGATTTCGTCAGGTCCAGCCAGGTGGACCGGGACAGGGTGATCATCATAGTCGGGACCAAGGGCTGCGGGGGATGCAGGTCCATACTGGAATCGGGCTGCTTTCTTATTTCGGCAACCACCGACAAGCATGGATGGGTGGAATGGAAGATCATAATCAACGAGAAGGCCCAGCTCCAGAAACTGGTTGAAAGTCTGAAGAAGAGAGGGATAGATTCCACGCTCATCATGATTCAGCCGATCGATGACAGGGAGTCACTCACTCCGAGACAGGAGAGGATCATAAAGACAGCCCTTGAGAGGGGATACTATGATTTTCCCAAGAGAATAGGTATCAGGGAGCTCGCCAGGATATTCTCCATATCCACTGCTTCGGTATCCGAGACCCTGAGGAGAGGGCAGAAGAAGATAATCGAGCATTACTTCAGGGGCAAGGGCGAATAGCTCCGTCCAGACCCGTTAGGTGAGAAGCTTTTATACTTCCTTCAGAATATGCAGAGGCTGGAGGAAATCGATGGACCGTGTGTACCTGGATGCGGCCACCTCACTCCCTGTTCGGAGAGAGGTTCTCGAGGAAATGCTGCCCTTCTTCACCGAGCATTTCGGCAATCCGTCGTCCATTCATGAGCTGGGGAGGATTCCCAGAGAAGCCGTGGAAAGGTCCAGGGGACATGTTGCGTCCCTCATCTCGGCGGATCCTTCCGAGATCGTATTCACCTCCGGGGCCACGGAATCCATAAATCTTGCCATGAGGGGTGTCCTCCCCTTCCTCAAGGAAAGGAGGAAGGTGATAATATCCAGTGTGGATCACATGTCGGTCCGCGCCACGGCATCGGCCCTGACATCCGGCGGATACGTTGTTGAATATCTTCCCGTGGATGATGTCGGAAGGATAGACATTGGAGCGGCGGAGAGGATGATAGATGAAGAAACGGCCGTTGTCTCGTTTCCTTTCGCTTCAAGCGAGGTGGGGACAGTGCAGCCCGCCGGAGAACTGGCATCGCTTGCGCACTCCGCGGGAGCCCTGTCCCACGTGGATCTGACAATGTCCGCTCTCCAGATGCCCGTGGATGTCGGGGAATGCGGGATTGATATGGCCACTCTCTCATCCCCCGATCTCATGGGTCCCAAGGGAGTGGGAGCCCTTTTCATCAGGAAAGGTGTGAAGATAACTTCCCTGATCAAAGGGGGCGGGCAGGAAAGGAATCTGAGAAGCGGCAGCGAGAACGTTCCCGGCATTGTCGGAATGGGAGCCGCGGCAAGGATAGCGGGGGAGAGGATGGAAGAGGACCCGGCAAGGATGAGGGTTCTCAGGGACAGATTGATAGAGGGTCTGACCTCCATCCCGGAATCATATCTCAACGGTGATCCCGAAAACAGACTGCCCAACAACGCCAACGTGAGGTTCTCGTATATCGAGGGCGAGTCGATGCTGTTGATGCTCGACTTGAACGGAATATCGGTATCCACTGGTTCGGCATGCGCGCAGAAGACGCTCGAGGCTTCCAAGACCCTTCTTGCAATGGGTCTGAAGCATGAAGAGGCTCACGGAAGCCTGATCTTCACGCTTAATCCAACGAACACCGAACATGACATAGAAAAAGTGATAGAGGTCATGCCCGGCATAGTATCCGAGCTGAGGGCGATGTCACCGATATACAACATGAAAGAGTGATCCGCATGGAAAGACTTGAATATTCAAAGACGGTGCTCGAGCACTTCAGAAATCCCAGGAATGTGGGTGAACTTGAGGATGCCGATGCAGTCGGGACAGTGGGCAATCCCGTTTGCGGTGATATGATGGAACTCTCCATCAGGGTCGAGGATAACAGGATAACAGATATCAAGTTCAGGACGTTCGGTTGCGCTTCCGCCATAGCGACCACTTCGATGCTGACCGAGATGGTCAAGGGAAAGACCCTGGAGGAAGCCGAGAAGCTGTCATGGGATGACGTTGTGGGAGGTCTGGAAGGCCTGCCTCCCGTGAAGGTTCACTGTTCACTTCTGGCCGTGGACGGGTTGAAGAAGGCTCTTTACGAATATTACAAATCCAGGGGAATCATACGTGAGGATCTCAATATCAAGGGTGAGAGCGAGCATGAAGAGGAGGAAGCCGTGAAGGAAAGCGGCCCTCTCGTTTGATCCGGTGTGTGTTCGAATTAACAAGGGGCTTTTCCTGGACGGATGCATCTTTTCCCTCACGGACGGGAAATCACAAATACTTGGATGACGTCCTAGTCCAACGTAACGGTGGTATTTGATGGCCCACGGCGCACCGAGAAGAAGGAAGAAGTCCTTAGACCCCTGGAAGATCGGGGCATATCTTCTTTCCGCAGCATTCATGACCATCGGAATTTTCCTCATATTCATGGCCCTGGCCGAGGTGCTGATATACATAATCGATGTTTCCAGGTTCGGCAACAGGGGATATCTCGACTGGTGGTCCACACCCCTTCTAATGATACTGGTATCCATCCCGTTCTTTCTGGGATACTTCATTCTGAACCTGAACAGATATGCTTTCTATAGAAAATTGAAGGAAAGACTGAGAATAAGGGCCCCGCCGGATCACGGACATTCCATTGACGAAATGGAACTCTGAAACCCCGAAGAACCAAATGTTCATTACATGATGCGGATGCCGTCATCTCAGGTGGATTCGATCCTGGGAGCGAGAAGGTACCGTGCGTGTCCTTTGCCTTCTGCAAATTCGAATTCTATCTTCAGGGGATAGCTGTTTCCAAGGCTGAACTCGATATCCCTGTTGGGACCTACGCCCTTCATCAGCTGTGAGAAGTAATCGAGAGAGAAAGAGCTCTTCGCCGGTTTCTCGAAATTGAGCTCCTCGTATTCCTCCCCCTTCATCAGATCGAGGGTCATCGAGGAGAGGTCCTCGGAGGATGTCATGACCAGCTTCCCCTCCGTGCAGTCGAAGGTGATGTAATCAGAAATGGAAGCGGAAACCTTCAGGCCCTTCTGGAGCTCTCCAGAGTTGAGTTTGAGACCCACGGGGAGCTGAAGGTTCGGTACCTTCGGATCCGAGAAACCGGATGAATCGACGAGAGGCATCTTCAGTGTCAGATTTGACATGGAAACCACCAGCCTGTTGTCGGGATCCAGTTTCATCTGAACGATATCATCGCTCTTTGCCCCCTTCAGATGTTCGAGCATCCTCTCGACATTCAGGCCCAGCTCCATGGGCTCTATCTCGTACCTTTCAAAAGCATCCCTGGAGAGCGTCAGTTCCACCATGGCCACGTGAGCGGGGTCCACGGCCTTGATCTTCCACCCCTCGCTGTCGCATACCAGTTTGACCTCACCCACAATGGGAGTGAGTATCGAGAAAACACTTTTCAGAGTCTCAACCTTGACATCGACTTCGAACATGACCAACCCCCGAACCAGAATGTAGGATTGTTCGGTTATCAGGAAAGGCGATTATATAGTTTATGTCCAGGGAGCCAAATCAAAAATCATCATTCCTCGGCAGGAAATACGGAACCGGAGGGTTCCCTCCCTTTTTTCCGGGCGATGAAGCTCCTGCCCAGGGAGATGAGAATTGCCGCTGAGGATATCAGGAGCAGCGGAATGAAGGGTTGGGTGAAGATGTTGTGAGCATACCCTTCGCCGTACGATTCGCTCTCGGTCAAGGGGATGACAATCCCTTCATAGGACCTGTCTCCCGAGATGAAACCGATGGATACCCGGCCTTCTCCTTCCCGGACCCCCATCCCGAAGTCAAAATGGACAGTGCCGTCGAAACCGGGGGGAATGCTCTCCGACTCTCTACAGCTGGACGACCCTTCATCCGCAACCACGAATATCATCAGATCCTCATGCCCTTCCCACCTGACATCCAGTGATATTCCGCATTCCATGTTGTTCCTGTCGATCCTCGTGAGGGATGCCCTCCGGACCTCGAGGTCAAGATCATCCAAGATCGTAGCTCCCCAATCATGTTCGAACATACCTTTCAGATATCCTGCGGTCTCGGGCGAATCGATGAGTATGCCCACCTCCCTGTTCTCCAGGCAGGATGTCGGCCCCCAGTTGAACGAGGAAAGCCATACCTGCCTTCCGTCGAACAGGGCACCCTTGTTGTGCAGCAGGGCGATCTCCCTTTCTCCGTCCATGAAGGGAATCGGGAGGGACCTCACCTTCAGGCTATCTTCGATATCGAGCTCTCCCGCGATTGTATTCAACCATTTCACAAGGGGGTCCGAGTCCCTCTCACCATCACCGTTGAAATCGGAACCGTCGAGAAGTATTCTCACCTTCACACCTCTTGCAGCGGCCCGTACGAGTTCGTTGATGTAGGGATTGGTGACAGGGGATGTTCCTGCATCGACATCCCATTCTTTCAGGGCCCCTTCCGTTGGCTTGACCCCTCCGAGGTCGAAATTCATTGAAAGGTCGAGTAGTTCCATGTCGATGGAGCTCCTGGCGTTCCTTATGCTCTCGATGAGGGGATTTCCCGGTAGAGAGAGATGGTCGGGGGAAATGAGTATCTGACCGGTGGACGCCTTCTCCACTTCGAAAGGAGAGGTATTCTCCATTCCTCCGCATTCTCCGTAAACGGAGCCGAACCAATCGGTTTCCGCATCCTCCATGTCCCGATCCGGATTGTTGGGAATCATGTCAGCCCCCGCCCAATCCGATCCGAACACCCTCTCGAGGTCCGAGGCGATGCCCTGTGATTCGACAGCGATCACCCATCCCCTTGTCGAGCCCGTTCCGCAGCCTTTCCTCGGGAATGAAGTGTCCTTGAAATTGTCACTTGATATGAGGGCCCTTTCTCCGTCCGCAACGATGTATTTGGCATGATCATACCTGTACCTGTCCCTGATATCCTCCGGGATGTCGTTGCTCATCCATCTGACCTCCACACCACCCTCGGTTAGCATATCGGCCGCCAGTTCGGAAAAAGAGGTTGTCCCTCCAACAGGTCCCCCTTCCAGGATGACCTTCACCTCCACTCCTCTCTGGGCGGATCCCACTAGGGATGCGGCTATCCACCTTGAGGTGAGCTCGTACACGTTGACATGGATGCTGTTCCTTGCCCCCGATATCATCTCATCCAGAAGTTCGCTTCCCGACTCTGGGCAGACACCCACCTTCATCGAGGTGATTGCCCTGGTACCGAAAGGTCCGATCTCCGACTGGCCGGGATAGAGAGGACGGACCGAGACCCAATCCCCTGCACCGTTAACCTCCGGAACACCGATCCCGTTCCATGTGAGCTTCCTGTGCAGTATCCTGCCCCATCCCGGAGCGGGTACGGCTTCACCGCTCCAGCTTCCTCCTATGCAGTGGGGCCACAGGTTCTTCCATTCCGTTCCACCGTATGGTACCACATCGATGACCCTTCCGTAACGGTCCCTCAATGCCACGGAATCGTTGCTGTTCGCGAGTCTGAGGTCCCCGCTGCAGACCCTCATGATCGGTCCCGAAGTCGAGTTGAAAAGGGACAGGTCCGGGGGAACACCGAACTGGAAACGGAAAGCACCGTGGTCCCTGGCCAACCAGAGGCAGTCCCCCGGAAGAATAACGGTACCCTCCGGGAGCCTTGCCACGCCGTCGGAGGATAACCCCATTCCCTCGTCATCCGTCAGATAGTATCCGGATATATCCAATGGATCGTCTCCGAGGTTCATGATGCGAACCGCTTCGTCGGGATCATCCCTCAGATAGGTATCGAAGTAGATCCTGTCCAGGATAACATCCCCGTCGGTTCCGTCCGGATCCATAAACATTGCGTCATCAGCGGCACCCGCGGGAAGAAAGCCGTAGGGTAAGGGGGACCTGCCCGTTTCAAAGGGCCATATGATGTCGTTCCTTCCCCCCTCATCCCCCGTCAAAATGACGACCCAGCAGGGGATCCCCGAATGGGGGTCCTCCATTACAGAAAGAGCCAACCCTCCATCCCATATCCACACATTGTTTCCGGGGACTTCGCTGATGGAGGGTCCTTCCAGTGCCACGTCCGGTTCGGACCCCGACGCATGGAGGACATCCATCAACGCTGCGGTTCTCGAGAGCAGGTCCTCACCAAGAGCTCCGGGGTCCAGGCAGTGTCTGCCATCTTGGACGAGCTCCTTCTCCCGGGAGATCATCTCCACTGCGGACATGTCCTTGACCCTGCAGTTCCCGTCTCCCAGTACCAGATCCAGTGAGACACCGGAGCGAAGGAACTCTCCCAATGTCGTCATATCGAGGGGCCCTCTTTCATGGAGCACCTCGAGATCGGCTGCCGGACCCACGAATGAGGAAGGGTCCACTCCCCATCCCATGATGGTCCGGACCTCGTGATATTCACTGTCACGAAGGGTCCCCGGATCCATCGTGTTGTTCATGAAAGGGACAACCGGTCGAACGGAATCCAGCAGGTGCGAGGGATCATACCAGTCAGCGTTCAGGAGAAAGGTCCCGATCATCGACATTCCGGGAACGGGTTCCCCGCTTTCGGATGAGAGCACAACCCCGGTTGTCCGGTGTTCATCTTCGAAGATTTCCCCGCGAGGCACCGCGAACGTTCCGATACTGTGGTCTGTCAGGATGAAACCGCATCCCCAATAACCGAAACCATGCTCGCTGCAGAGAACATCGATGCCGGAGTCCGTGAGTTCCCTCATCCACCCCGTCTCATGCTCGTTCGGGGTCGCAACCTGATACGAGATATCCCTCCCCCAAGGGGGTTCATGAATGAAAAGGTCCACCTGGTATCCTTTTTCTCTTATATCCATAATGGATGCGGCGATCCTCTCCGAAGTTAGAGCCGGAAGGACTATGGTTGCCTTTCTTCGAACGTTTCCGGTCAATTCATCCAGCATCAGAGGGTCCTTGAAGCTGAGGGTGCAGTTCCCCGCATCCCCTTCATCCGACATCACAAGCCCAAGAGGCAACGCGGCGTCCCCGACAGTCTTCCATCCGCCGAGATCGTTCAGGGACATGACCCGCCCTAGCACGACCCCCTTCGGCAGAGGTCCAAGGTCGTGTTCCCTTCCCCATGAGAGCCGGTCCACTTCTCTGTTGCCCCTGTCCACAAGGACCAGTTCACCTCCATTGTTCGGAAGGTTGATGGGGGCCATTCCTTCAACCCTGCAGGACCTGACACGATCATCGTCGATCACGGACAGGTCGGGATCGGCCCCCTCCCTGTCCCTGTAGGCTCCGGGGTCCATGGATATCGTGATCTCGTTCTTTCCACCTTTAATGGACCATGGGATAACGACCATTCCAGCTCCCCGTACAAGACCGAACCCTCTGAGGTCTCCCGAGGTGCCGGGGGAACGGATGGAGACGAACTCTCCCGGACCCTCCGGTCCGGGATCAACGAGGACCCTGGAGATCACCGCGGTGTCGGCTTCCACGACCCAGTCAAGGTTCGAATCGGTATCCAGAGGAGTGCCTTCACCGTTCGTTCTGCGCCTGATGACGGTTCCATGGGTGGCTTCCGGGAATGATGCCCTCTCATCTTCCGGAACATGGGGCGGGAGCATACATCTTTTCAGGGTCACACTGTCGATGCCATCTCTGAACCTGGTCGAGAGGAAAAGATCATCCCCCCTCGACAGATAAAGGGATCCCGCCGTGTTCTTCATCCTCATGGATACTGGCCCGGCATTATCGACCCGGAATACCGGTTCTTCCGGTGAAGCATGTTCCGCCCCCTCTTCCCCCCAGACGACCAATGCGGACCCATCCGGGGACAGGGATGCTCCGTCCGGGAATTCTATGCTGTCATCACCCATTCCCAGCCGGATTCCCGAGAGGTCCACCTCGAGGCTCGTTGGGTTCATGATCCTGACGAAGCATCCGTCCCTCGTTTCGTTCCAGAGGACCTCGGTGATGAGCAGTGACGAGACACCTTCACCGGGATGGGTGGGCAAGATCTCCACCATCCTTTTCCAATCGTTGTCGGAGCTGTTGTATTCCTTGATCAGATCACCGGGGTCAAGGCTGACCTCGAGGGAGAAATTGCCTTCCAGATCGAGTGTATCCAGCATGAAGGAGAAGCTCCTTCTGGAAGTGGGTTTGAGATCCTCAAGCTCCAACCACTGTTCCTCCACGGGGAGTCCCGCGGGTCCTTCAACTGCGTTGTACAGGGCCGCATGCAGCATCGTGGAACCGCCCGATATCTCCCCCGAACATTTCACCTGACCTTTCAGCTCGATGAAGGAACCTTCCGGAAATCGGGAGCTCTCGAAACCATCAAGGAACGGTCCATCGACGATGAGCTCCGCGTTGAAGGAGGGGATGTATGCATTGAACGAGCTCTCGAATTCGAGAAAGGGCAGGTCATCCCAGAACACCCTTATCCGGAAATCGCATGTATGGGAGATGCCGAGGTCCCCGGGTGCCCGGATCGTTACGCTCTCGGTAAATGGGGCCGATCCATTCCCCACGGAAATGTTGAACATTTCGGGTGAAGCACTCCATGAACCGTTCAGGGGTTCAACAAGGAGAATC
>NJDO01000039.1 GCA_002254385.1 Thermoplasmatales archaeon ex4484_6
AAGAACTTATTGACTTACTTTTTAAAACTCAGGAAAAAACAGAAAAAGTGTATTATACTGCTCCAAAAAACAAGCTTAGTGAAGAAGATTTGGAAAATCTAAAGTTTATAGACAATTTAAGAATGCTTTTGCTTTCTAATGATTTTACTTCTGTTTCAAAGCAAGCAGAAGATCTAGTTTCAAGAAAACTGATTTTTGATCCAAGCAACAACATTGCACTTTATTTCAAAGAAGTATTTCTTCTTTCAAAAGGAGAATACTTAAAAGCGGAAAAAGAGGCGGGAGATGTTCTATTTCGTTTAGGAGAGGACTATCTTAAAAACGATTCCGATGTTTTTTGGGATAGAGTGGCAGAATTTTTGTTGGAAAAAAATAACCAATTTGGTTCAAACGAATATTCAAAAAATGATCTTGAAGCAATTCTTCTTGATTCAGCAAACATAAGTAAGCTTTTCAGATTTGTTGATAAAAAGGAGCCCTATTTCTTAGCAAACATTGATTTTAAATTAAAGTAGAAATCATTATTCAACCTCTTAAAATAATTTATAACTCTTTTCAGAATTTAAGTAAACGGATGTACCGCTTCCGTATTCGTTGAATTTATGGAAACAATGAAACGCAGACGATAAACTACAGCAAGCTGTTAAGAGATATTCATGGGTTTAGATGATTCAAATACAACAATATCATCATCAATGATGATATACTAAACACTTCGATGAGATGCCGATTAAGGTGGATTACCGGATGTCCAGGAATATATTGAAGGAAGAACCAAGTGGTTGATTCCAATAACTCTTCTTTAAATAGGAATGTGTAATACAATTACAAATAATTTATATACAACCTTGTAAGAGTCAACCAGCTTCTTGAAGGCGGGCGCGAACCGCGATCTGTTTTTTATTATTCATGTGACGAGCTGACCGATCATAATGAACTCGGCGAGGTCCTCGACAATTATCTCAAGGCCAGAAAGCAATGGGGCATCGGGTCCAGTATTATCCTTCTGGACGAGATCCCTTTCGTCGACGAGTGGTGGCGGGCGATTAAGAGTAGGGTCGACCTCGGTGCCTTTGAAAAGGATGTGCTGATCGTCACGGGCTCTCTGAGCCTGGATATCCTGAAGCAGAAGGAAAGGTTCCCTGGCAGGCGCGGAAACGGCTCGGACCACGTGCTCTATCCCTTGAACTTCCGCACTTATGCGAAGGTGGTAGGCGGCCTGGAACTTCAGGAGGGGGATATCGATAACCTGAACGCTGCGGTCGATGCAAACAGGCCTTATGACAGAAAGCTGAGAGATCTACTTGAAGCGTACATGGAGAGCGGCGGCTTTCCCTTGGCCATTCAGGACAAACACCAATACGGCAGGGTATCGCCTGAAACCGAAAGGGCTTACCTTGACTGGATGAAAGGCGACTGGAACAAAGCGGGAAAGAGCGACCGCTACATGAAGGAGGTCTTTTCGTATCTCTGCAGGGCCAGGGGCACCCCGGTGAGCTGGAACAACATCTCCACAGAGACAAGCATCAGGTCGTCCCATACTGCAAGGTCCTACATAGAAACCCTGGAGAGCATGCATGCCGTACTCGTCCTGCACAAAATCAAACCCGACGGCCAGATAGAATATAAAAAGAACAAGAAGATCCATTTCACTGATCCGTTCATCTACCGTATCGCGTGCAACTATACGGGGTCGGAATATTCATATGAATGGGCCGTGGAAGCTGTGTCTGCGGCACATCTGAGCCGCATCGCCGAAACCTATTACTGGCGGGGCAAGACCGAGTGCGACATCGTAGCCTTGAGAGATGGCAGGCAGATCGGGTTCGAGATCACCACAGGTGTCAAGCGATGGAAAGCACCATGGCACCTGAAAAAGAGATATCTGCTGGACAAGAAGAATGTTCATTTATATCTGTCTGGGATCCAAGGACGGTAAGCAGAGAGGCGTATGCCGCTGTTCCCTCCTGATGTGAGGATGCTTTGAAATTCCCATATGGGGGGAAGGATCATCATGGCTCCCTTCTCGAACGAAAAGCTTTTGCACGCACATGGCAATGGAGCTCTCGGCGAAGTGATTGCAATGGTTCCCGGGCGCTTCTGGTTCACAGCCGTGGTATCGATGATGATGGTCCTCTCCTTTCCCGTGGTTGTGGGGGGAGGCGGAGAGGAAGCTCCCCCGCCACTCGAGGGATCCTCGAGAGCTCCCCGATTCGAGAATGTTTCCATCGAGGCGGGGCTCGCAGGCTACAGGGGAGACAATCTGGCATGGGGGGACTACAACAACGACGGGTACCTGGATCTTCTCGTCAGAGGGCCCTCCTCCAACTATCTCTTCCGCAACTCGGGCCCTCCGGACTGGACCTTCACGGAGGTATCCAGCGAGACGGGGGTGAACATCACAAGGGGATATTCCAAGTGGGCCGATTACAACGGTGACGGATACCTCGATTTCTACACGGCGGGGACCGACGATCATCTGTTCAGGAACAACGGACCCCCGGACTGGGATTTCACGGATGTAACCGTGTCCGCCGGAAACCCGACCGATGATCTCCCCTCGGAGGGTATAGGGTGGGGGGATTACAACAGGGACGGATACCCGGACATCTACACGGTGGGCTGGAGGAAACCGGGGAACCTTCAATGGCCTTACGCCGGAGAGATGGACAGGCTATACCGCAACAACGGGGATGGCACCTTCACCGACGTATCCCTGGCAGCGGGATTGAGACCGAGGGAGACATCCTATGCCGGAATGGGCGTGGTATGGTGCGATCCGAACCAGGACGGATGGCCCGACATCTATGTGAGCAACTACCATCTCAATCCCAATCAGCTGTGGATGAACAACAGGGACGGCACCTTCACGGACATGGCCTTCGAGTACAACCTAACGGGGAAGGCAACCGAGTACCAGGGAGCCACCTATTACGGCCACTGCAACGGAGCAGGATGGGCGGATATAGACAATGACAGGGACATGGACCTCTTCGTATCCCATCTCGCCCACAAGGATGACGAGAGGTCCGGGATGAACAGGGGTTACTACTGCGCGGATTCGGAACTATTCCTCAATTCGGGCCCACCCTACCTGGAGTTCACGGATATCCGCGAGCAGGCAGGCATACCCATCACTCCCTCCGGTACGCTGGTCCAGGATCTGGAAACTGGGGATTACATGTGGAAGGACGAGGACTACTTCGGTGTTGCCTGGGGGGACATGGACAATGACGGCGACCTCGACCTCTGGATACCGCAGGTGAAGACATACTCCTTCTGGGACCACTCGTTCCTCTGGGAGAACAACGGCGACCTGACGTTCACAGATTCCACCGATGTCAGCAATCTGAAGGTATGGTCCAACACCGGAGGGACATGGGTCGATTACGACAATGACGGCGACCTCGATTTCTGCACGGAGGGGACATACCCCTTCAAGGGCCCCAGGGAACTCCACCTGTTCAGGAACCCGGGGGCGGAGGGACATTTCGTCGAGATAGAGCTGAAGGGTGCGGGAGGCCCCCATCAAACATCCACGGAAGCTTCGGGCTCTTGGGTGATCGTGAAGGCCGGAGGTATGAACTTCACAAGGTATGTGGGAGGCGACTGCGGGGGGCACGGCTTCCAGCAGCCCCACAGACTACACTTCGGCCTGGGCTCCATCAGCACGATAGACGAGGTGTGGGTGCACTGGACAAGCGGCAGGATACAGAGATTTGACAGTTTCGAAATAGATACGATACACACCGTAGAGGAACCTACAACACCGTGGATGGAGCTGTCCGGGAGGCTTTCATACGATGTGGTGGAGGACCAGAATATCAATCTCACGGTCACCTCTTCCGGAGCGCAGGTATCGAGCTTCCTCTGGGACGTGGACGCTGACGGTTACGAGAGGGAGACCGCATCCGGGAAGCTCTCGCTATCATTCGGAGAGAGCGGGAGAAGATGGGTGAGGGTTATGGCAAAGGACGTTCAGGGGATCTACAGGGAGCTCGAACCCATAATCATAGATGTTTCCAACGTCCGGCCCCTGATCGATGTCCCGGAGGAACTCCATCTGGAGGAAGGACAGAGCATCGTTGTGAACACCCATCCCAGGGACAACGCATCGGATATGGCCTCCCTGACCTTCCTTTGGGACCTGGGGGACGGAAGCTGGGTGGAAGGCGGTCCCGCAATGGAGCTTGTGTACGAGGAGATGGGGGATCGGGTGGTCCGCGTGAACGTATCCGATGATGACGGAGCATTCATGGCGGCGGAGATCCTGGTACATGTCGTGAACAGGGTCCCTGCGGTGAACATTTCCGGTCCGATGATCATAGACGAGGGCGATACGGCACGATTTACGGCGTACGCATCGGATTCCTCACTGGATATGGACCGCCTCCAGTTCCGCTTCCATTCAGGGGACGGCAGATCCACCTCATGGCAGACGGGTTCCACTGCCCATTTCAGGTACCTGGACAACGGTACTTTCGAACCTGCCGTGGAGGTGAAGGACAGGCACGGGGACATCTCTTCCGCGAGAATGTCACTCATTGTCGGAAACGTGCCTCCGGTGGCACTGCTCGAGGGAGAGGAGAGGATCGAGGCGGATGAGGACGAGGAACTCTCGTTCACGGTGGATGTCACGGACACGGCCAATGACATGGATGGCATGGAATACCTGTGGGACCCTGGCGACGGATCCTCCTCGGGAAGATGGACATCCGGTAACAAGTTCAGGCACACCTACACGGATGAGGGGCGTTACACCCTCAACGTGACAGTAAGGGACGGGGACGGTGCCGTCGGATTCGACACCGTGGAGATAGATGTTCACAACGTGCCCCCGGAGATAGAGATCGTTGGTCCCGCGGGTGGAAAGGTCAACGAGGATTCCTCTTTCACCGTGAACGGATACATAGACGACACACCATCGGATAGGGACCTTCTGGAATTCAGATGGGACATGGGGGACGGGACCGTCACGGAATGGTCGTCAGGAGATCCGGTCATCAGTCACACATACGGGAAGTCCGGAAGCTATCTGGTGAATCTGTCCGTAAGGGATGACAACGGTGTGTTCACGTCATCTCTCACCATCGCTGTCGAGAACATTCAACCCTCGGCAAAGCTGGTATCCTCAAAGAGGACCGTCAGCAAGGATTCCCCGGTTACATTCGACGCCGGCGGGTCCTCCGACACACCATCCGACATGGAGCTTCTCAGATATGTTCTGGACCTGGGGGACGGCAACGTCATTGAGGATGGGACCAGGATATCATACACTTACAAATCGGGCGGGGTGTTCAACGTGAAGCTCACGGTGATCGATGATGATGAGGATTCGGATACGGCTTCACTGGTCCTCAGAGTGGTGGACGATCCCCCCGTACCGGATCTGGAGCTTCCCGAAAGTGCAATGGCGGGCGAGATCGTCATGTTCGACGGGACGGGGAGCTACGATACGGCGACGGACCTCCCCAATCTGACATACGTGTTCGATCCCGGGGACGGCACAGGACCGGTCCCGAACAGCACCGGCAGGCATGGTCATGCATATGCGGAGCCGGGGGAATATCAGGTCACGCTCACCGTGAGCGACGGAACATCGGAGGAGAGCGTCAGCGAGACCATCACCATACTCCCGTCCGGGACAGGTGGGGAAGAGAAGGGAATCAACATGGCCCCCGTGATCTTGATCTTCTCCCTCATCCTGCTGATAGCGATCTCTGCTGTCATCGGGCTCCTGCTGTTCATGAAAAGGAAGAAGGCGCCGGTGATCCGGGGACCACCCGGTCCCCGGGGGGCGGGACCCCCCAATCCGGCCATGCGGCCTCCGCCTCCCGGTTCGAGACCCCTGCCCCCGCCGCAGGGAGCTCCCCCGGGAACTGTTTCCCCTCAGGGAGGACTTACTCCGGCAGGTGTGGGCCGGGGAACGATGACGGGAGCTCCTCACGTGTGAATAGAAAGATACTGCACACGACCTGGTACGGGACCTTTCTCCTGGAAGAGGGGGGAAGCGGTCTTCGCGTAATCAGATTCATCGAAGCCGAGAGGGATCCTTCCTCCATAGCCGCGGATATAAGAAGAACGAGGGCGGGAGAGCTCCTGGACAGGGAGCGCTCCATTGTAGGGAACGACAGAGTGGAAGCCGTAACGGATGGGAGGTTGAGATCCCTTCTTCCGGATGCCGAACTGCTCGAGCCCGGGGTTGTGGGGGGGGACCTCCTGAAGGACCGCATCCTCCCCCTTGAGCTTCTCAGGGAAGCATCGGAACTCCTCTTCAGGGAGTCCGGTGGGGAGGATGTCCGGGATGCCAACATCCTCTCGGCCGTGGGAGCCCTGAAAGACATAGATTCGTCCCTGAACCTCCTCATCGAGAGGATCAGGGAGTGGCTCTCCAGGTACAATGATGAGAATGTGACGGAACTGCTTGATGACAGGGAGTTCCTCGGGAAACTGTCAGAAACAGCTCCCGAAGATGACGATACAGCCGCTGAAGGGCGGATCCTCGAGCTTCCCGGAGATGATGTCTCCGGTATCAGCGCGCTCTCACGCTCCGCCCTCTCCCTCTGGGAATCAAGGGACCTTCTGGAGGGTTACCTCGAGAGGGAGATGGAGAGTGTGGCCCCCAACCTGTCCCTGGTCGTGGGCCCCCTGATAGGAGCAAGGTTGATCCATTCCGCAGGTGGGCTCACGAGGCTCTCAAGGCTGCCCTCCTCCACGGTCCAGGTCCTGGGAGCGGAGAAGATGTTCTTCAAGTTCCTCAAGGAGGGGGGAAAACCACCCAAGCACGGGGTGCTGTTCCAGCATCCATGGGTCCATTCCCTTCCATCGGCCAAGAGGGGCAAGATGGCAAGGTCCCTTGCCGGTGCCGCCTCCATCGCATCGAGGATGGACGAGGGAGGAGGGGGGGATGCCGCCCCGCTTAAGATCAAGCTGGAAAGGAGAAGGGATGCCATCCTGAAGATGGAGCTTCCCCGGAAGCGTCCCGGGGGCAGGCAGCCCCCGTTCAGGGAGGGGTGGTGGGCCGATAAGGGCGGTGGGAACCGGAAGAGAGGAAAGAGGAGGAAGGGAAGGTCCAAGAGGATTTGATATGTCAGGGATCCATCTTCCCGACGGGATACACCCGGATGTGGCAAAGGCTTACGATAAATGGGGGATCAAGGACCTCTATCCCCCTCAGCGTGATGCCCTGGAACCCATCTCGCGGGGAAAGAACGTTGTTGCTGCGGTCCCCACTGCAGCGGGAAAATCCCTGATCGCCTACACCGCAGTCCTGAACCATGTTCTCAAGGGGGGCAAGGCACTCTACATTGTTCCCCTGAGGGCCCTGGCCTCGGAGAAGTTCAGGGAGCTGTCCGAACTCTCCTCGTTCGGCATCCGGACCGCCCTCTCATACGGGGATTACGATGATGAGGACCGCAGGCTGGAATCCTTCGATGTGGTTGTCGCCACATCGGAAAAGGCCGATTCCCTGCTGAGACATCGTTCTCGATGGTTGATGAACATAAAGGTGATCGTTTCCGACGAGGTTCACCTTCTGAACGATCCGGGAAGAGGACCAACACTTGAGGTCATACTGACCAGGTTCAGACAGCTGAATCCGAAGGCGCAGCTCGTGTGCCTTTCCGCAACCATCGGAAACGCTGATGAGATCGCCGGATGGCTGGATGCGGAGCTCGTCAGGTCCGACTTCCGTCCCGTGGACCTGAGGGAGGGCGTTCTGGAGGAGGGATCGGTCACATTCGAGGATATGAGCGTGAGCGAGATCGAGAGCAGGACCGGGGACCCTCTCAAGGACGGCATCCTGGACGGTATCAGCGACGGCAGGGGCCAGGTCCTTGTATTTACCAATACCAGAAGATCCTGCGAATCCCAGGCAGTGGAGATGGCGAAGATCGTCCCCTCTTATCTCGAAGGGAAGGACCTCTCCGAACTGAGCAGATTATCCGCAAAGCTGGGTTCGTCGGATGCAAGAATGATAAAGAAGCTTAAAAAGGCGATATCCGGAGGATGCGGATTCCATCATGCCGGTCTCTCCAACGATCAGAGGGGCATCGTGGAGAGGGCCTTCAGGGAGAGAAGAATTAAAGTGCTCTTTGCCACACCGACCCTGGCGGCCGGTATCAACCTGCCGGCCAGAAGGGTGATCGTCAGGGACTGGACAAGGTTCGAGGCGTTGAATCCCAGGTCCCCCATTCCGGTCCTGGAGATCAAGCAGATGCTGGGAAGGGCCGGGAGGCCGGGCTTCGACAGATACGGTCAGGGGCTTATCCTTGCCAGACGTCCGGAGGAACTGGATGTTCTGATGGAGAGGTACATCTGGGGAAAGCCGGAGGACGTGCTCTCGAAGCTGGGGTCGAGACCGGCTCTCAGGATGCACATCCTGTCATCGTTCGCCACGAACTACGTGAGGGATCTGGAGGAGATGTGGGATTTCATAAGGTCCACCTTCTACGCGTTCCAGAACGATACATGGAAGATCGAGGGAGAGGTGGAGGATGTACTCGATTTCCTCAAGGAGGAAGGCTTCCTCATCGAGAAGGACGGCGCACTTGCCGCGACGGATCTGGGAAAGAGAGTGGCAAGGTTGTACATAGATCCCCTCTCGGCGGTGGTGATTAGAAGGGCCCTGGATTCCGGAGCGGAAAGGGTGACTCCCTTTTCACTACTCCACGTCATATGCCACACTCCGGATATGAGGCCGCTCTACATCAGAGGGAAGGAGAGGGACAGGGTGTCCGGATTCATGTACGAGCATGAGGACGAGCTCATGCTGGAGATACCCGAGGATCCCGTGGAGCTCGACTGGTACCTGAATTCGGTGAAAACCGCAATGTTCTTCCTGGAGTGGATCGGAGAGAACGAGCACGGAATAGAGGCCTCCGAGGAGAGAATGGAGACGCTCTTCAACATGGGTCCCGGGGATGTGAGATCCAAGGTGGAAACGGCCGTATGGATGCTCCATGCCATGAGGGAGCTGTCGAGGTTGTTCGGCAAGAAGATGGCGAAGGATATCGACCTCCTCTCCCTCAGGGTTGACAGGGGGATTCGTTCCGAACTCGTTCCACTGATCTCCCTTAAGGGAATAGGCAGGGTCAGGGCCAGGAGGCTGTTCGAGGCCGGTTTCACAAATCTGGACAAACTCAGAAGGGCCAGTGTTAACCGTATCGCAACGGTTGAGGGGATAGGCCGTCAAACCGCTCTCACGATACAGAACCAGCTTTCGGACGGAAGCGAACCTCTTGCCGAGGACGAGGCGGAGGATGATCAGGGAACGCATCAGTCCATTCTTTTCGATTTCCAGTGATGAACGGGGGATGTTTTTTAGGGATGGGAGCCTTCCGGTATCCAATGGCGCTGTTGGGATTCCAGGCAAGGGCAGTGGCGGTCTTCAGGTTCTTCTCGCCCGTACTTGCCGTCATCTTCCTCGCATCGGTTCTTGCATTCTTTGCAACCCTCTCCCAGACACAGGTGGAAGCGGCCGTCTTCACCCCCGACGAGGATTCCGGTGCGGTGGGGAATGCCGGAGCGGGTCTGGGGAACACACTGCTGTTCATCCTGCCCGCCGTTCTGGGCAGCTTCGGTATAGTGTACATCATCCGAAAGGGGAAAAGAAGACTGCTGAAGTACATCTTCAGGGGAGCCCTGACCCTGACAACGGGGATCATCCTTGCCTTCTTCATGTTCAAATTGATGGAGTTCATGTCCGAGAGGGCATGGTACACCCTCTACTCTCCGGAATTCCACACGACCATCTACACGATTCCCTTTTCCGAATATGATATGCTGGGTTTCATGCTGGGGGGAATCCTTGCCGGTTATGCGGTAACTTCCATGGTCTTCTCGATGGGATTCCGGAGGACGGACAGGAACGGGGCACTGATCATGATAAGCTCCCTCATGGGTGCGTTCATGGCAGTCATCCTGCCAACGTGGACAGTTGTCTTTCTCCTCCTTGCCCTGGCCGTGTGGGACATATACGCCGTTTTCCACGGCCCGATCAAGGACATGGTCGAAATGGAAATGTCCGGGAACATGATGGCAAGATGGGACCCTCTCGGAGACGATTCGGACCAGTTCCCGTTCGAGAACATGACCTACGATGCGGGGTCGTGGCAGCTGGGAATAGGCGATCTTGTGTTCTATTCCATGCTGGGGGCCCATTCCCTTTTCTACAGCACCACGTACATTGCCGACAAGGGCTGGTGGATGCTCCCGTTCTTCTTCGTTCCCGTTGTCATGGCGATACTGATCGGTTTTGCCTACACCATCTACAGATTGACAAAGGGCAGCGGGACCTCCATCCTTCCCGGACTCCCGATTCCGATGTTCCTGGGCGTTCTCGTGTTCGGAATGATGATGGCCATCGCAAGATGGGCACTCTAGCCGTGCGGACCCCAGATCGATGTCGGCCCGGAGATGATTATCTCCCCTCCCATTATCCTGTCAAGGGGCCATGCTCCAGGATCCCTGGGCATGTTCTCATCCCTGACAACTCCAATACCGAGTTCCGCGCTCCCTCTTTGGAGATAGGAGTAGAGCTCCCCCTTAACGGAAGGAGAGTGTTGGCGCACCGAATACGAGGTCGGGGTCCCTGAAGGGAATGCGCTTGATGGCCACGAGTTCGATCTCGTCCCCGATCTCCTCGAGGTCCATGCTCCACATGACGGCAAGGACCCTTTTCCCCTCCACCATGAATTCCTTCATCGCCCGAGGGAGAACGTCCCTCTCGACGAGAACGGGCGGGTCCACATCCAGCCTGTCCGCTACTGTGGTCGCGGTCTCATGCAGGTCTCTTTCGCCCGCAGGGACGAGCAGGAGCTCGCCTCCCTCCATCCTTCCCCTGATATCATCCAACGATAGCTCTATCCGGTCCATCTCACATCCTCCAGAAAAAAAGAACAAGAGGTATGGAAACGGCCCGTCAACCCTTCAGCACCTGCGCTTATGGAACATGCGCTTCATGCGCATGGAAGAATGCACGTGCTTTGGTCGACAGGGTCCTTCCATATTCTGTACCCGGCACCGTCAGCTTCCATTTCGTATTTCAAATTTGCCTGCCCTCACGGGTCCCTGTTCTTCACTCTTTGCAATATTTCTCTTCGGCCATCTTCTCGATATCCTTCAGGCTCCAGAGTAACGTATTCTTTTCCCGATCAATATTCTTGAATCCCGACCTGCTTGCAAGAAGGTATATCCTCTCATATCCCTTTCCTGCCTTCACAAGCTCCGCTCTTGCCTTGAGAGTGGACAGTTCACCCATCCCCACCTTCCTTGATGTCCATTTGACCTCCCCGAAAAGTATTCTTCCGTTCTCGTCATCCAGGGCAACAACATCGATCTCCTCTCCTGATCTGTTCCACCATCTTCCCACCTTGTTAAATTCCGTTCCGATAAGATCCCTAACAATGGACTCAAATTCATATGAAGCGATTAGAGGCAGATCCTCGATTACTTTCCGCAAAGGGTACTCGAACCGGCCAGATTCCAGATCGGACAGATGCGATTCCACGTATCTGAACCAGAATCTGGTGAAAGGGTCCTTGATACGGTATATGCCCTTTCGACTGCCTCCAATGGGAGCGGCCCTTTCAATGATGTCGTAGACCTCCACCAGCTCCTGAAGATATTTTCCCAGACTCTGAACAAGTATCCCGGTGGAATTGGAGATATCCGTTAGTGTTGTGCAGCCCGAGGCAATCGACTGCAGTATGGAGAAATAAGTTGTGTAATTCCTTCCGAACTCTTCCAGAAGAACACTCTTCACTTCTGATTTCAGGGGAGCTATTTGAGAGAATACAAGCCTTTCAAGACTGTTTCTGAATGAGGATACATGAAGACCCTCCATCAACACGTAGTGATAGGGAATACCGCCGAATACCGAATATATGGTGATCTTTTCCCTGATGTCGTGGATGCCCATATCTTCAAGGATACGGCATATGGTGGGAAATGGAAGGGGAGTGACCCTCATGCTGCCCGTTGTCCTTCCGAAAAGAGGTTCCTTGGAATCCATGAATATCTTTTTCATCATGCCGACATAGGAACCCACAACAACAATTCCGTAATTGGATGAATTATCCAGTATCTTCTGCATTGTGGAGAAAAAGGAAGGGTCGGAGAAATGGAAATTCTGGAACTCGTCGAATATTATCGTTTCGGAACATTCCTTCATGAGATATATGAGGAATTCGTCCCAGTTCTTGAAAGTGGGTATGTAACCGTGACCCTTTCTCACAACTTCGGTGAATTCTTCCAGGAGAATTGCGGGGGATTTCCTGCCAACAAAGAAGTAAAGAGGGTCTTTGAAAGCCTCAAGGGCAAGGGATGTCTTTCCGATCCTTCTCCTGCCCCACAATACTATGAAAAACGGATGTCCATGTTCCGAAAGGGCCCGGATCTCATCGTACCTCCCGTAGAACTTCATGAGTTGTTATTATACTATTTCGTATTATACTTTTTCGTATAATTCCAACTGACAGGTGGGGCCAGGGAGCTCTGCCGTCGATCACAGGAGCTTCGCCGAGAGCTTCTCGATCATGTCCTTCGTCATGGAGGAGAGATCAAAGGATGGCTCCCACCCCCATTCCCTTCTTGCCGCGGAATCATCTATGGACTGGGGCCAGGAATCCGCTATTGCCTGCCTGAAGTCCGGTTTGTAGGTGACCTCCAGCTCGGGGATGTGCTTCTTTATCTCGGCTGCAAGCTCCCCCGCGGAGAACGACATGGAAGCCAGATTGAAATCGCAGTGATGCTCGAGCTTCTCCACAGGAGCTTCCGCCAGATCCATGAGGCCCTTGAGGGCGTCGGGCATGTACATCATCGGAAGGACCGTGTCCTCCCTCACGAAGCACTCGTATCTCCCGTGCTTGATCGCTTCATAGAATATGGCAACCGCATAGTCGGTGGTCCCGCCGCCGGGTGGTGTCTCGGAGGAGATAATCCCGGGGTACCGGACACCCCTCACATCCACACCGAACTTTCTGAAATAGTAATCACCCAGAAGCTCCCCCGCCACCTTGGTGACCCCGTACATTGTCCTTGGTTTGAGAACGGTCTCCTGGGGGGTGTTGATCCTTGGGGTCTCCGGTCCGAAGGCGGCAATGGAGGAGGGGTTCATGACCCTGACGAGCTCCTTTTCCCTTGCGCATTCGAGAACGTTCTGGAACCCGTTCATGTTCACATCCCATGCGAGCAGGGGCTTCTGCTCTCCCACGGCAGAGAGTATGGCGGCCATGTTGTAGATCGTGTCGATGTCATACCTGTCCACGACATCGTCCAGCTGCTCCCTCTTCCTTATATCGCAGACCTCGACGGGACCCGAATTCTTGATGCGTTCCGACGGCTGGGTCCTGTTTATCCCTGCCACCACGTTGTCGTTTCCGTACTTCTCCCTGAGCACCATCACGAGCTCCGATCCTATCTGGCCTGCGGAGCCGGTTACAAGGATCCTCTTCATGGGTCTATCGGACATTGAAATCACCTTAATTCCGGTGGGGTATCGTATCGCACGATTTCAAGATTTCGTAAAAGGGGCATAACGGGATGAGAAAAGATTTTATGGGTCCTGGTGATGGGGAAAAGGAAGCTTCCGGGCCGATGGTCTAGCTGGTCATGACGTCGCCCTTACAAGGCGGAGGTCCCCGGTTCAAATCCGGGTCGGCCCATTTTTTCATAATTAAAGTCATATTCAAAAAATGGGCCGGCCCGATATATTTAGAATATAATCTATGACAAGTAAAAAAGCGATAGTAAGCGTCCTGAATTACTTTTTTACGAGTGTCCGGGTCGGCCCACTTGATTATTATTGATTACTAATGGAAAGTGGGCAGACCCGATCAAATCAGGATACAATCTTTGGCCAGCACAAAAACGGATCCAATTATCCGCCATCATTTTTGTGCGATGGTCCGGGTCGGCCCATCATTGTTCCTCCCTCTCAGTATCCTTCAAGGATCCTGGATATCAGTCTTATCTCTGCCTTTCTGAGATGCTCCACTGTGGTTGCCTTGCTGATACCGAGCTCCTCCGAGAGCTCCTGTGTGTTGATCTTCCTGGGGTATTCGTAGTAGCCCTTCTTCTTTGCCTCGATGATGGTCTCACGCTGCCTGTCCGTCAGGGCTTTGAGGATCTCATGTTCATTGAATGCAGGGTTTGTGAAACTGACCTTCTCCACCTCGCCGAGGAACTTCACCAGTTTGATGAGCCTGTTCAGCGGTTCATTCTCTCCTATGGCGCTGAAGATGATCATATCCCTGTCGGCCCTGAATGGAGTGTCATAGATCACGTCCAGATCGAACAGCTTGAACATCCCCGAAAGTTTCTTGCTTCTAGCCACGACCTTGATCAGGACGGTGTATGTCCCCCCTTCCACCTTGAGAACGTTCAGGATCTCCACGCCCTTCGGGAATTTGATATCATCGAGAGCATGCCCCGGTCTCATGATCAGATCGACGATAACAAGTTTCGACCTTCTCTCGAAATCAAGTTTCAGGAGCTCCCTTCCTTCCATTTTTTCGACGGATTCGTACATTCCCTTTTGAAGCATCCGGACGAACCTGTTCGGTCGAAGCCGGATTATCACCTTTCTCATGGTTGCATTATTTCCTTCGTATTATATAAATAACCCTACATGTACGGCAGGAATGATATTAACCATACATGCATTGTACCACCTAGACCGGAGGTGATATCCTGACCCTGGTGGATGCAAGTTCAATAAACAAGAGCTATGTGACCGGAGGAGAGACCACCCATGTTCTGAGAGGGGCCGATCTGAAACTGGATCGAGGGGAAATGGTGATGGTCATGGGGCCCTCGGGGTCGGGGAAGACGACGCTCCTCAATCTCCTTGGAGGAATAGACAGGGCCGACTCCGGGAGCATCAATGTGGATGGGGTGGAGCTCACCCGGATGGGAAGGAAGGAACTCTCCAGGTTCAGGAGGGAGAAGGTGGGATTCATCTTCCAGTTCTACAACCTCATCCCGACCCTCTCCGCAGGAGAGAACGTGGAACTGGGAATGGAGTACACCATGAAGGGCAGGGGGGAGATAAGGAGGAAATCGGCAAGATATCTGGAGATGGTGGGTCTGGGGGACAAGATGAACAGCTATCCCCAGGAGCTTTCAGGAGGCGAACAGCAGAGGGTAGCCATAGCAAGGGCCCTTGCAAAGGAGCCAGCGATGATACTTGCCGATGAACCCACCGGGAATGTGGACGAGGAAAGGGAGGGTTCCATAATGGGCATCATGCAGAACCTCAAGGAGGAATTGAAGATGACCTTCCTGATAGTTTCTCACAATTCCAGACTCTCGAGGTTCATGGACCGTGTCGTATATCTCAGACACGGAAAGCTCCACGACGGAAGAGGGTGATGTCTTGAAACCCGTGACCAAGAGCGTTCTACGGAAGCTCCGACGAATGAAATGGCGGGCCCTTGCCATGATAATGGTCGTTGCACTGGCTTCGGCCATGCTGATGACGGGGCTGTACAGCGGCCTCATTTTCGATCACTCCATAGATGCCTTCATCGAGGAGACGAACTTTCCGGATGTTTTCATCGAACTCTCGGGTTCCGCAAACCGCAGTGATATCGAGGATCTGATATCCCGAACGGATTGGATCGAGACATACGAACTCAGGCTGAAACTCGATGGGAGATACCTCCATGAGGGGAAAACCTACCCCGCGGTCATCATAGGCAGGGACGATCCCCGGAGGGATGACATATCCAAACTACTTCTGAAGGACGGGGAATTCTTCGCCGGACCGGATTCCGGTTGTGCTGTGGCCGGTATGGAACATATCGGTGTAAAAACCGGCAGCACGGCTCATTTCTCGATAGGCAGCTCGAGTTTCGAAATAAACATCTCGGGCACTGTCCAGACACCGGAGTACATTTTCGCCTCATCCGTTCCGGATTCGACCCTCCCCCTTCCCGGGGACATGGTGGTTCTCTACATGAACCTCTCCGCTCTCCGGGACCTCAGTGGAATGGATGTGAACGAGATACTTCTCATAGATCATGATGGAAAGGATGAGGAGGTCGTATCCGAACTGGGCAAGGAGCTTCCCCCCGTATCCAGGGTAATCTATCAGAAGAGCCATCCCAGCGTCGTCTTCATGAAGATCGGTGCGGGCAAGATGAGGAACATGTTCCCCCTATTTTCCCTGATATTCATGCTCGTCGGTATCATCTCGATATTCATGACCTTCTACAAGATGGTAATGAACGATTCCAGATTCATAGGAATACTGATGTCCCTGGGCTATTCAAGGGCAAGGATCATCGCGTCCTACATGAGCTTCGGTGGAATACTTGCCCTGTTGGGTTCCATCCTGGGTATCGTTCTGGGCCTCCTCTTCACCCAGGGAATAATGTATTACACGATCGCAATGATG
The DNA here is from genome assembly GCA_002254385.1 of Thermoplasmatales archaeon ex4484_6. Lineage (GTDB taxonomy): Archaea > Thermoplasmatota > Penumbrarchaeia > Penumbrarchaeales > Penumbrarchaeaceae > Penumbrarchaeum. The sequence goes on from NJDO01000039.1 coordinate 16,400, forward strand.
GGTGATATCAAGGTGGCATATCCCCCGGATATAATGCCCTTCATCATCGGAATATTCTATTCTCTCGGGAGCGTCATGATTTCGGTTGGCATACCGATAATTCTAGTTACCGGGAAGAGCGTAAGGGAAGCACTGGAGCACAAACCCAGCATCCGCGTGGCCACTATTCCCTTCTCCCTCCCCATCTCCAGGACAAGTCTCATGGGGATCAGGAACACCTTCAGGAATCCCGGAAGGACCCTGCTCACCATCCTTGTCATAGGCATGTCGGTCGGAGTTGCGGGGTCATGGATCGTACTTTCGGACTCAGCATGGTCCTACATGACAGAGCAGGTGAACCAGGATACCTGGGACCTCCGGGTGGATTTTGCCCCTGAGATTTCACGGGACAATGTCTCATCCGTCATCGATATGGAGAACACGGATTATGTCATACCCTTCACCTACCGTGCAGGACAGGTAACCGGAGGCGGTGGATCGGAGTCCACATTCGTGGTCATTTCCGACAGGGTTTTGGAGATCAGGGATTTCGAGATAGAGTCCGGTGAGCTGGACCCTTCCAGATCGGTGATCACCAACAAACTGGCGTCGGAGCTCGGTGTCGGTCCAGGGGACAGGATCACCATCACCGTCGGATCGAGGACGCTCGAGACAACAGTGGGTGGTGTTGTCTATGATATCCTGATGCATGCTGTCTATCTTGACAGCAGTACGGGTTCCTCACTTGCGTCCCCGGACATGACTTCGGGTGTCTTCATCAAGCTTGAAGACAGGGGTACTGCAAGGGAACAAGCGGTCTATCTTGACGGAAAGGACGGGGTATCAAGGGTCACCGTTCAGGATGACATAATCAGGTCAATGGATGAAACCTTCGGTCAGGCCATGGGGCTCCTCTACTTCTTCTTCATAACCTGTCTGATAATCTCCATGGTCGTGGCAGCTTCCGCGATAATCATATCCACAATGGAAAGGGATATGGAATTCGCAACACTGGATACTCTTGGCGTGCCGAGATCGGGTGTTGTCCTCTCCATGCTTCTGGAGATAGGAATAATAGGCATACTCTCGGCCATTTTAGGGGTCCCCTTCTCCCTCCTGTTCGGGAAGCTGTTCGCGATCATGATGGAGGAGATCCTGTATTACTTCCCGATCAACGTAGCCTTCGCTCAGATGATGATCATTTTCTCCTTCGGTCTGGCATTCGTTCTGCTGTCGGCTCTGTTCCCGTTGAGATATACAAGAAAGATCGATGTCGAACGAACCATCCGCGAGAGGACAGCTGGCTGATATCCAGGGTGAAAAATCGGACACGAATGATAATACACTCGTATCCGAATCTCTAACCCCCGCCCCCGAGGTATGGTCGATAAGAGGAGTCAAGGTGTATTTGAAGAGATGATCGACAGAATGCTTTGAATTTCCTATATGATAAAAAAGGAAAAGGAACCTGGCCCGGATAAGGCCAGGTTCGGGTATCATTCATCGTTCGTGATCAGACGAGTCCCTGATCCAGCATGGCATCGGCGACCTTTATGAAACCGGCTATGTTGGCGCCGACCACCAGATTGCCCTTGTAGCCATATTTCTCGGCGGCGTCCCAGGAGTTCTTGTGGATGTTGATCATTATCTGATGGAGCTCCTGGTCCACCCTCTCGAAGGTCCATGCAAGTCCCACGTGATTCTGCGCCATCTCGAGTCCGGATGTGGCAACACCGCCCGCATTCGCGGCCTTTGCAGGACCGAAGAGCACTTCGTTCTCCACGAAGTAATCAACTCCCTCGGGAACTGTGGGCATGTTGGCCCCCTCGGATACTGCAATGCAGCCGTTGTTCACAAGCTTCTTGGCCTCATCCAGGGATATCTCGTTCTGTGTTGCGCAGGGCATGGCCACATCGCACTCGATCCCCCAGGGCCTCTGACCCTCGAAGTAATCCACTCCGAACTTCTCGGCGTATTCCCTTATCCTGCCCCTCTTCACGTTCTTGAGCTCCATGACGAAGTCCCATTTCTCCCCGGAAATACCGTCGGGGTCGTAGACGAAGCCGCTGGAATCAGAGAGTGTCACGACCTTCCCTCCGAGCTGGTTGACCTTCTGGGTCGCATACTGTGCAACGTTCCCGGAACCCGATATGACCACGGTCTTTCCCTGGAAAGATTCGTTCCTGGTCTTGAGCATTTCCTTGGCGAAGTAGGTAGCACCGTATCCGGTTGCTTCCGGCCTTACCAGCGAGCCGCCCCAGTTCAGTCCCTTTCCCGTGAGAACGGATTCGAACCTGTTGGTGAGTTTCTTGTACTGGCCGTAGAGAAATCCGATCTCCCTTCCGCCCACGCCGATATCACCGGCAGGCACGTCGGTGTTGGGTCCGATATGTCTGTAGAGTTCGGACATGAAGCTCTGGCAGAACCTCATGACCTCGTTGTCTGACTTTCCCTTGGGGTCAAAATCGGAACCACCCTTTCCTCCTCCTATCGGGAGGCCGGTCAGGGAGTTCTTGAATATCTGCTCGAATCCAAGGAACTTGATGATACCGATGTAGACCGACGGGTGGAATCTGAGACCGCCCTTGTAGGGCCCTATGGCGCTGTTGAACTCGATCCTGAAGCCCCTGTTGACCCGGATCTCTCCGTTATCGTCCATCCAGGGGACCCTGAAGATGACCTGCCTCTCGGGCTCGACCATTCTCTCGAGGATCTTAGCCTTCTCATACTCCGGATTCTTCTTCAGGACGGGCTGAACGGATTCAGCCACCTCTCTCACAGCCTGATGAAATTCCTTTTCGCCAGGGTTCTTTGCGATGACATTGTTCATGAATTCTTCGACGTCCATATTCTGTTCCTCCTTCTTCCCCTGCACCATGGTTTCCGTTCGGGGAAAGGTGGTTGGGACCCGGGTCGATCGGGTTTGGACCTCGTCGGGTCGGTCCTTGAATATAGTAGTTATATTTAAACGGTTCCAACTGGTTCTCTTCCCGAGATCCGATATTCTGTTGCTGATATTCACCGTTCGGTCTCGTTTTTTCGGATATTCTCTTTACTCATCGGTGCATCGTCCCCCGTTGATTGGCGGAATGTGAATTCCCGGCAGCTTCATCGTGGGAAGATGCCCCCCGGTTCGAGTGCACGGATTATCCTGCGCATGAATCTGGCAGGGGCTGTCCCGAATCCCCGAAAACACCGCGTATGGGTGCCTCATCTACGAGTAATCCTTCAATTTGTATCGAGAGTATTTCTTTTCAAAGTACTCATCATGGAGCTCTCCAACAAGCTCCTCGAGAAGGTCCTCCAGGGTTATCACTCCGGTGTGCTCTCCCTTCTCGTTCTCGACGATGGCAAGATGGACCCGTTCCTTCCTCATCCTGTCGAAAACATCGGTCAGATCCTCATGATCCCCTACTGTGAATGGTTTCCGTATCACCGAGGGGATGTCCTCCTCCGATATCATCAGCAGATCCTTCGAATACAGGATTCCCTTGACCCTGTGGTCATCTCCCATCACGGGCACCCTTGTGAATCCATGTTCCTTTATTGAGGCCTTTATCCCCTCCAGGCCCATATCGTCATCGAGGCAGAATACGTTGTCCATTGGAACCATCGTATCCCTCACCTTCCTGTCCCCGAACTTGAACACACCGTCTATTATCTTCTTCTCTATCGGTTTGATGTTCCCCTCCCGTTCCGAGAGCGCCGCAAGGTCCCTGATGGATTCGTCGGATGCGAACAGGGCCTCTCCCTTCTCCTTTCCCCCAGTGAGTTTGATGATTGTGGTCGAGATCCATCTGAACATGGAGACGAGTGGATATATGGCCACGGAAAGGTAGTATATGGCCCTGGCGTTCCTACCTGCCACGTTGGTCGAATCGAATATGGCCGAATTCTTGGGGGTGATCTCGCCGAAAACTATCACCAGGAAGGTGATGACCCCGATCATGACGGAAACGCCGATCTCGGCGAAAAGTTCATTCGCCACGAGAGCGGCCACCGATGAGAGAAGTATATTTACCAGGTTGTTTCCGATCAAGATCGTGATGAGCGTCCTGTCCATTCTCTTCTTCAGTTTGATTATGTATCTGACATTCCTGTCTTTGCGCCTTTCCATGTTCGCGATATCAACCGCGGTGAGATTGGTCAGAGCCGTCTCGGATCCTGAGAACCATCCCGAAAGGAATATCAATACTATCATGAAGATGAGCAGAAACAGCATTGTGAACAGTGTATCCATGGAAGCTCTTTCCGCCAATACCTCTAACACCTAGAAAATGTTTCCGGGATTTTCAGGGGATAGGCTGATGTGTGCAGCCCGCCATCATCATCCGGTGAGAACATGGATGAACCGATCCTTTCGGAGGATGAATGGAAAAAGAGGCTTGCCCCGGAGAGGTTCCGGGTCCTAAGGGAGAAGGGGACCGAAATGCCGTTTTCGGGAGAGCTCCTGTCAACAGAGAAGGAGGGAGTGTATTCCTGTGCCGGATGCGGAAATATCATATTCTCATCGGAAGCAAAATACGATTCGGGATCAGGATGGCCTTCCTTCTTCGACATCATCGGCGAGGATAGGGTGGAGAAGCATCGGGACGGGTCCTACGGAAAGGATGGGATGGAGATCACCTGTGCGAGATGCCGCGGGCACCTGGGACATCTCTTCGATGACGCCACATCTCCGACCGGTCTCAGATACTGCATCAATTCCCTCTCCCTGGAATTTCATAATAAATCGGACACGAATGATAATGCAATCGTATCCGAACCTCTAACCCCCACCCCCTGATGTACTGTGTGCAAGAGGAATCAAGGCGTATCCATAGGGATGATCGACCGGATGCTTTGAATCTACTTTATGATGAAAAAACGTTAGAAGGTGATGGTTCACAATATAACAAATTGATTCATGCTGCAAGGTCCTTTCGAAAAAAGGAGCCATATTGAATGCCCAAATGCTCCATTGTATGCACACGAAGGACATGATTATATAGTAGGGTGACCAATATATGCCCGGGGAAATCGTATGCCAGAAGAAGAAAATCCCTTCATGGTTAAGCCAAAGAAGGCACATGAAGAGCGGAAAGAGGAAGCTTTCGGTTCCGACGAACTCGTATCCTTCATGGTATCACCGAACGAGGAAAAGGAAGTGAAGGACAGGCCCGCACTTATCAAAACTACCGAGGGCCCGCACTGGGAGAGCTCCGGGACACCCATCTGGGATAAGAAAGTGAAGAAGGTCGAGGAAGAGGACTTCGAGGTAGTGGAGCACGAATGAACACGGGGTCCGCCGTTCATCCGTCTTCACACCCGGCCCACTTCGTAGGTAATATTGTTGTTGTAAATTCTTTCTTATGAAGTATATAGTTATTCCGAAAACACGAATCCATTCCCATTCATGTTCGGAATCCTTCCCGGAGAAGAGCCATATGCTTCATCTTGATTTCATGTTCATGGCATTGAAGATCTCCCTGGCTCTTGCACTTCCGATCCCTTCCACCCCCATCAGATCCTCGACCGAGGCGTTGAAAACGTCCTTCAGCGATCCGAACCTCTCCAACAGCCTGCCCGCCAACCTGGACGAGATTCCCGGAAGTCCGGAAAGAACTTCCGTCAGAATTTCTTCCCCCTTTCTGCCTCCCGGTCTGCGTTCCGGGACGGATGCCCCTTTTTTCGCCCCCTCCCTCCTGCGAAGGGCCATCAGGAACTCTGCGGTTCCTGCCGGATCCCTCGTGAACATCAGGGGTATCCCGAAATCCAATGAGATGGATGCAATGGCCCCGAGAAGGGCCTTCCGGTCAATGTTCCTGTGGTTGAAGATATCGTCCCCCTCGATGATCATCATCGGTCTCTCGCACCTTCCGGCAAGTCTGCTGGCCTGCTCGAAGAGCCTCTTGTCGACAAGGGAATCGGAAAGGTCGGCCGCCGTTTTTCTCTCCACGACCACCCTGTCGGATACCATGTAATCCCCCTCGCCAAGGGAGGCGGGCCGGACGTTGAGACCGTTCCTCATAAGCTCCTCGCAGACCGATGAGGAGAGCTCCCTGTGATCCACGATTATCGCGGGCCCCTTTTCGTTCCCGGGATCTGCGCCTTCCCCGGGTCCATCGAATGATGCAAGGGTTGCATTCACATCAGCAGGGCCCTTTGGCTCGGGTCTGAACCGTTCCTTCCTGTCGGGGAGAGGCATGCTGGACAGCATCCGTCTCAGAGAGATCAGATGTCTCTCCATCTTCCTCTCCTTCTCCCTTGCGGAGAAGGAATATGCTATGTCCCTCGTCTCCCTCGAAACGAGCACCACCACCGACCCTGCCTTGTGCCTTCCGGTACGCCCCCTTCTCTGGATGGTCCTTATCTCGGATGGGATCGGCTCATAGAAGATGACAAGGTCCGCTCCCGGTATGTCAAGTCCCTCCTCGGCGACCGATGTGGCGATTAGAACGTTGTATTCTCCTCTCCTGAAACCCTCCAGTATATCCTTCTGAACCTTCTGGGACATTCCCTGGTCCGTTCCCCTCGAGGCCTGACCGACGAACCGGACAGGATGAACGCCCTTCTCCAGGTGCCTGCTCAATCTCTCGAATACGACAGAGGCGGTGTCCCTGTAATGCGTGAAAGTTATTATCTTCGAATCCGGATCCTCTCTCAATTTCGATATGATGTACCTCTCCAGCGCTTCCACCTTGGGGGGGAGCTCCTCCCTGAGCGAGTCGACCTTGTTCAGTGCCATACTGAAGAGGGGGTCCGATACGACCTTTCTCGTGGCCTTGGAGCAGTTGGGGTCTCCAGTCTCCTTTATCAGCCGGTCCATATAATGGTACAACGCCTCGGCACCCTGGGTCTCGGCCAGCTCCATCGCATGTGACACCTTCATGGCCTGTGCCTGGATGGACATCGCCTGATAGTATGCCCCTCCCCCCTTCGTATCCTTTCTTATCATCTCCTGTATCCTTGAAGCGGAACCCAGAAGCTCCTTCACGGATGTCCTGGCACCCCTTCTCAGCACACCCATCCTCTGCAGTTTGGATATGCGTTCCAGGAACATCCTCTCGAGGATGCCTATCACGGACCTCATACCTTCCGAGAGCTCCACCTTGACCGTTTTCACCTCGAGTTCCTGTATATAAGGGCTGACATCGGGATCCGAATCCACCCTCAGCTCTATGGATTCCATTCCAAGGTTCCGGCACACCTCGTATATCCTCGAGACATCGTGCCCCGGCGAGGCCGTGAGACCCAGGACCGAACCGTCGGGATTGCTCCCGTAGAACATCTCCGCGATGAAGACATAGGGATAATCACCCACGGATCTGTGGGCCTCATCAACCACCATCGAGTGAAATTTTCTCATGTCCAGATCCCCGGAAAGGATGTCGTTCTTCACCACCTGCGGTGTGGATATGACAAGGTCGGCCTTCCCGTAGATGTCCTTCCTCTTCTCCGGGGATATCTCTCCCGTGAGCATCACGATGTCGACATCCACCAGATGCTCCTCCATGAACTTCCGATGCTGCTCCACGAGGGGTTTTGTCGGAGCCATCATCAGGACCTGCCCGGACCTCTGATGGAGCCTTTCGGCTATGAACATGAGAGCGACGATGGTCTTCCCGAGACCAGTGGGAAGAACGACCAGTGTGGACCTCTGCAGGGCCTTCGTGGCGATCCTCACCTGATATTCCCTTCTTCGAATGGTCTCATCGACTATCCTCGGATGATGAAAGAATGCATCTTCATGCCCGGACACGGTAACCAATCGGAACGGTGGAATATAAATCGAACCTGAGGGAGTGAGGTGAATGTTCTAACAGTTTAGGCTAATAATCCTTATCCAACTACTTACCATGTATGTCTCTCAGGTGAACGATCATGGCCGCTGCTGACTGTTTCGAACTGATGATGGATGGTCCGGACATACATTGTCCCAAATGCAACACTCCCCTCAAAGCATGGAACTGGGGAGATCAAATACTGTATACCTGTTCGGGTTGCGATGTTCTGGGTTTCAATATCGAACGGTCCGTTCTGGACATCCGATCGTTCAAAGTGGAGGAGATAGTCGAGGGCGCGAAATGCAAAGGCTGTTCATCCATTCTCGAGAAGAGGACCGCACCACCGGGGATAGAGTTCTTCACATGCCCCGGATGCAATGTGGGGCTCATAGCAAACGTGGAGGCGCTGACCAACCTGAGATCCTATGAGGATGGTTCATCGGGCTGCGAGACCCATCAGGAGATGAGGTCCATCATCGGCGGGTTGTATGATGATTTCATGGAGAGAATGAGCGAGCTCTGATCAGGGCGCTCTCTTCCTTCGGCCCATGATGATGGCAGAGATCATGAGGGCACCCATCGTCAGCAGTATGATACCCGCTCCCGGTGCGGGAAGGAGGGAGTCGTCGTCCTCCGCCTCCGATCCGCTTACCGCTCTCAAATCATCCGTTATATCGTAGGAATCCTGATTCCACAATGTTTCATCGGAATCCCCGAACGCCCTGACCACCAAAACGATCCTGGAAATGTTCCCTTCCTCTCCCATCAGGTCCTCCAGATCCTCCACTTCCATATCTTCTGACATCGAGGAAGGTGCTTTCACATACATGTAGAACTCCCAGGTGGACCAGTCATCATCTCCACCGCTTCCCTTTCCCTTGAACCGGTCCTCGAAGGTCATCCCCATGAACGACTGCCTTGGATTCTCCTCCGGTCCCTCGGTCCACGAATCGGCCTCGTAGGTCCCGTCCTTGTAATATGTGACGAATGTGTAGGAGCAGTGATCCACCTCTCCCGTGGTCGTTCCCGAAGCCTTCTGCTCCATCTCTATGAAATCGTCATTCCTGTCGTATTTGAAGGAGACATCATCGATACCTACCTGAATGGAATCATCCGTGGGTGTCTCGTTCAGTGGATCGGGGATGTTATCGTCCCAGCTGCTTTCCCAATCATCATCCCAGTAATCATCGTCAGTATCTGTATCGGTATCGGTGTCTGTGTCCGTATCATCATCCGTCTCATCGGCATCATCGGGTGCGTCATCTCCGGCAAGGCCGACCTCCTCTTCGGTATATCTGCTAACCATGGCGCTCGCAGATATGTCCGTGACCTCCTGACCACCCACCTGGGCCTTTGACAGGAGTATGGTGACGGTGGATGTCTCCAGACCTGTCACCTCCAGCGAGTCGTTGTAGTAACCATCGGAGTTGGAATAGTAAGGATCTACTCCGGTGGCAAGTACAATTCCTCCCTTCTCCTCATCCTGTATCTCCAGATTTATCTCATACGTGTACTGATCCATACCATTCTCTTCCAGCGTCACCTTCCCCTTCACCTGCAGGGTTATGACCATGGGATCGGGCTCGGTGTCGATCGATATCTTGATGATATC
>NJDO01000040.1 GCA_002254385.1 Thermoplasmatales archaeon ex4484_6
CATCGTGAGTTCGAGGCTCAGCTGAACGGACCGTCGATTTCGTTTTACCGTTCAGCGAGCTTTTTTCAAACATTAGATTATACATTGATCTGTTTGAAAAAAGTTTCACCTCGTAAATTCCTCTCGTCGATTGTTTATAGATTCGGAATTTCGAGGCCCAGCAGAATTAGATCGTCGATTATACATTTCATTCTGCGGGCTTTTTTCAAACAAATAATTAAAAATCGATCTGTTTGAGATCTATTGCATCTCGTAACTCACTCGCGTCGATTTCCTATTCATCGTGAGTTCGAGGCTCAGCTGAACGGACCGTCGATTTCGTTTTACCGTTCAGCGAGCTTTTTAAATAAACCTTGTGAAATCTCCGAATATGGTTTTTCAGTCTGGACCGGCCCTTGCGCGGGATGGATGGGTGAAGTTGAAATATACCCCGGTGAATAACCTGAAGGGTTCATGGATGGATATCAGGGCCGCTCATATCGTCATATCGTTTCTCCTTCTCGGAGCGCTGCCACTTCTTCCGGGCGGAGCTCCGCTGGAACTGAAGGGGGAGTTCGGGAGTCTGGAGGATCATTCAAAAATGATCGATATCCCGGCGGAATGGGGAGCTCCCTCCGGGATGGTGCAGGACCAGGAGGGTGATCATGTCCTTGTCCCCTTCTTCTCGTTCGGCGGGTACGGTATGATGATCGCAGGATACGATGGGTTCATGGAAGCCCCGGAGCCCGTTCTGATCTCCAACGGAACCGAAAGGATCCTTGTGGAGGAGATGTACACCGGAAGGAACATCCTGGAGGGGAGCAGGGGAACGGATGTACTGCTTCGGGATACGGAGGGCGTTCTTTACGGCGTCTCGATCCCACCGGAACCGGAAGGTGCGGTATTCCTGGGACCGGACAACATCATCCGGTCGGATGTATCGGGAAAGATGGCGTTGGCCGATGTGACCGGAGATGGAGTGAAGGACCTGCTGCACCTCTCCTCCGACGGGAGCTCTTTGGAACTCTATGAGGGTCCGCTCCCTTCAAGGTTCGGAAAGGCGGTCATGGGACTGCCCCTGGTCATGGAGGACCTCGTTTCGGGTATGGACCTTGACGGGGACGGGGTATCCGAGATAGTGATGTGGAACCACCAGGGGAACCGCAGCGGCCTGCTGATATATCATGGCTACACGCTGTCCCTGATGGCATTCCTGTACGATGACATGAGAATAGGGAACATCACCCACGGGGATGTGGACGGCAACGGACTGGACGATCTCTTCCTGGAGCACCCGGAAGCTCCGGGAGGAGGGGAGATCCGCGTCCTATTCGGTGAGACCGTGGGATTCGACACCAATATCACATCGGATGGATGGGGGTTGGCGGGGAACGGGACATTCGGTTTTTCCGGCATGGAAAGGATGATTCTCAGGGACCTTGACGGGGACGGAAAGGACGATCTTCTCATCGGAGCTCCCTTGGCGGATGAAGGCAGGGGTCGGCTTCTGTTCATCCATGGAGGTCCTTTCTGGGATCGAAGGCTGACCGGCCGACCCCTGGTGGCGGACGCGGAGTTGAGAGGTATCGATGTGACGGACAGCCTGGGATCGGGAATATACATTGCGGATGATCTTGATGGTGACATTCTCCCTGACGTGATTGTACCCGTCGGCGGAAAGCTTGCCCTTGTCAGGGGGGAGAGGAATTCCGTGCCGCGGGGGATAAACAATCCCGGATTCGAGGATGAGGAGGGAGCCGAACTCGCATCGGCGGAGATGGGTTCGACGATCATACTGCGGTGCACGGCTTCGGGCGGGAGCAACTCGACCGTGGACACTCTCAGGGCCATCATATTCACGCAGAGGAAGGAAGGCTCCACTTCCACCTGGATCTATCTTCAGGAGACCGGCCCCTCAACGGCCGTGTACAGCGGGAGACTGCTTCTGGGAAGGTCATCCGTGCCGGGGAGATCGCTCGGGGTTGTCATGAATGACAGGGTCTTCTACAACATCTCGGGCGAGACGGGAGGCGGGCTTCTCGTAAAAGGAGTCGCCGGTCAGGAGGATCCCCCCTTCTTCCTGGAAGGCGGGGAGGAAACGAGTGTGCAGGAGGATTCGGAACTGGAAATGGTCATACGGGCATGGGACCCCGAGACCGGGAGCGTCAACTGGAGCTTCGACGATCTGCCTGCATGGCTGGGTGTGATATCCCAGGGTTATTCTCACGGGAGCATGTACGTTACATTAGGGGGGATCCCGGACAACGGAGATGTGGGCTGGAACAATTTCACCGTTGTGATTGAAGCCGGCGGCCTCGAATCCTCAACATATGTCCAGTTGTATGTTTTCAACAGAAGACCCATGATACACCAGCTGTCCGTTGCCAGACAGGCATGGGAGGGGAGTCTCTACGGATCCGGGTTCTTCTTCGAGGAGAAAGGGGGCGGCCTGAGCTTCAGCATCTCATCCGAGGGGCCCGTGGAGGATTCCTGGCTTTCGGTTTTCGAAAACGGCTCCGTGTCCGGTACTCCGGGGAACAGGCATGTGGGAGAATGGACCGTGAACCTGACGATCGATGATGGGAACGGAGGCAGGGATTGGTTCGTCTGGTCCATCACTGTGATAAACAAGGACCCTGTCGTGACCCCTCCCTACTTGAGATACTGCGTAGAGCACGTGCCCCTGACGCTGGATTTTCGATGTCCGGATGAGGGGGACGGGATGACGTTCTATGCTCTTCGCCGTTCCTCGCAGCCCGTGGACCTTGATCCTGTCAACGGAACGGTCTCCCTGGTCCCGAGGCATGATGCCGGTGAGGTCCATACGTTCCTGGTTATCGAACTTGCGGTCGAGGACGTCCACGGAGGAGAGACGGATGTAACCTTCAGTATAGAGGTGAACAATACAGCCCCCACTTTCATCGTTCCCGAGCTTCCCGATATGCTGGTCGCGGGAGAGAGGTACGGGTTCGACCTGGATTCGAACGAGGAGGGCGAGGGTGCGGAGTACCTTATATCCTCGACCCTTCCTTTCATTTCCGTTGATCACGGTTCGTCGGCGGAGATGTTCAGGGACACGGGTGTGATCCACGTTGAACCATGGAACATGGACGCTGGTGCCCACTCGCTGCACATCTCTGTCACCGACGGCCTGTCCGGCACCGACCTGTTCTGGAACTTCACCGTTGTTGGCAATTCCTCGTTCGGGGACCCTTCGGTCAACATCACCTTGATCAAACAGGGCGGTGGAAGGATGGTCCTCTACGTGGACCTTGCTCCCGGAGGATATGAACCGGTATCCCTGCGGATCGTTGTGAACGGGACCGGGTCTCTTCCGGATGATGCCGGGACCTCCTTCCTTGAGAGGTCGCCCGGGGACGGGTACTACACAGTTGATGTCTCTCCATTCAACGGCTCGTCGGTCCGATTGAATGTCCTCCTCGAGGTGGGGATCTCCGGGCAGTGGACACGGACTGTCCGCGGTGAATGGACGTTCCCGCTTGAGGGAGAGGATACGGGGGGAACAAGTGGCTCGAGGGAGTTCCTCCTGATCGCGGCAGCCGTTTTACTGTTCTCCGTCATGATCATGATCCCGCTTCTCCTCTTCGAGAGAACCTCGTTCAGGATACAATCCACATTCCTGAGGGGACAGGTCAAGGAGGAAAGTGTCCTCCCGCTCATTCATGAAAGACCCGGGATCGGCTTTTTTGAACTGCTTTCGTCCTCGGGAGTGTCGAGGGGCGACCTCATCACAACCATAACATATCTGGAATCCAGGGGCATGGCAAGGGCGGTGGAGGATGGCAGGAAGGTCAGGTTCTGGCCGATGATGGGGTCCTTCGTGGATCTGCCGCTTCTTCTGGGCAGAACCGAGAGGAGGGTCGTGTCGATGTTTCTTGAGAAACGTGAAATGGACCTTGCGGAGGCCGTTTCCGTTTCGGGAATGAAGGAGGTGAGAGTGGAGCGGGCCATATCCATGCTCCTGCTGAAGGGGGTGCTCGAGAGAAGGACGCATCGGGGGAGGGAGCTCTACAGGATACCTTCGAAGATGGTCAGAAGTGTGAAAAGGGTCCTTGAGGGTCCCTGAAGGGATAAGACCCGGGGGAGAAAGGTTCACTCGTTCTCTTCGAGAATGTCCTTGGCAATGTTCTCAAGGAGTTCTTCCAGGGTGTCGGTCCTGTATTCCCTGATGGGTTTCTCCTTGGACTTGTGGGCGATGATCTTTGCCAGGAAGTAGTTGTTTCCCTGGAAGACCTCAACGTCGTATAAGGTGTCGGACATCACTATTCCCCCTTGCTCTGCTTTTCCGGATTCAAAGGATGCGGTGGGAGTGACTTGAACACCCGGCCTTCTGATCTTCAGTCAGACGCTCTCCCAACTGAGCTACCACCGCATGTCTTGGCGCAACGGGATATCCATTCCCTGTATAAAAAGCTTGATGAAAACGGCGGCCATCTTCGCCGCGGAGGGCTGTCCATGACATCGTTTCCCGGACCGGTGTCCCGGCGTTCATCGATCGTGTCCATACCGGGTTTTTTTCTGCAAAGGATTAAATGTCATTCCCGTAATCAAACACCGGTCCGAAATGGTAGACAGGAAAGAACCCGATCCGGGAAAGGTGAGGAAGGAACTCCTTCAAAAGCTCGAGAACCCCCTGGGCTTCATAGGTGAAAAGAGACTTTCCCATGTATGTTTCAGGGGAGAATGGACAAGTGTCGATGAGTTGATGCGGAAGGCGAAAAGGGGTCCGGGGGAGAAGGACCGCGTACTTTCCTCGCTGAGAGAGAGGCTGGATGAGATAAGATGCGTCCTGAGGGATGAAGATCCCACGAAGAGCGAGTCCATCACCCTCTTCGAGGAAGCGGTTGCCGTGAAGAGAGCCATATACATTCTTCGGAACGGGGTTCTGGACGAGGAAGATCCGAATACCGACATGAAGAGATGGCTGAGATATGGAAGGTCCATATCGTAGATTCAGAGGAACCAGTTCTTCAATTCGTGGAATTCTCCGGAGATATCGGACAGGTCAAGTTCGTGTCCCACTCCGGTACCACCGCAGTGTGTGCAGTATCCTGTCCCCTTGCATTCCGAGCAGCTGCCGAACCCGTTGCAGTAACTGCATTCCTTCGTTCCCTTGCACCGGATGCACTGGCCGGTACCCTTGCAGTGTGTGCAGTCGTCCGAATTGACCCCCTTGCATGTCGGGCACAGTCCGCTCCCGCCGCAGTAGGAACATCTCTTTGTCCCCCTGCACATGATGCAGATACCGGTCCCCCCGCATTCCCTGCACTTCCCCGTCCCCCTGCAGTGGGTGCATCTGCCCGTTTCTTTCGCAATGCCGGCCTCCATGAGGTCCTCCCACCCCTCTCTCCCCCTTCCCAGCCTCATCTTGGATGCGGACATCAGGAACCATGCATCCAGGTCTCCCGGGTTCTGCCTGACAACATCCGTGAACCTGTCAAGGGCTTTACCGAAATTCTTCTCTTCAAGGTATGAAAGACCCTGCCGCAGTGTCGATTTGAGGGCGGAGATGGAGGGAAGCCTCTGCTGACATTTTGCACAGTAGAGCTCCCTGTCGTTGTTCTCCTCCCCGCATCGGGGACATTTCAGCATGTTATCACCGCTTCCCTAACGGATGAACTGTACACCGAAGCGCTCCTCTCTCCTGGTGTATCCTCTTTCCTTCTCACCGAAGGCACCCACGGTCTTGCCGGAGATCTGCTCGGACGTTACTCCCACAAGGACCAGCATTACCCTGATGGCACCCCTGAGCTCGGGGTCTATGTAAGCACCCCAGATTATCGAAGCGTTCCTGTTGATCCTCTCGTTTATGAATTCGGCAACGGTCTCTGCCTCGGTGACGGTCATGTCCTCTCCGCCCGTGACGCATATCAACGCTCCGTTTGCGGAGGAGATGTCATATTCAAGAAGGGGGGAGTTGATGGCTTCCTCGACGGCCTTGACAGCCTTTTCGTTCCCCTCGTCCGATTCCCCGATCCCTATCACCGCGACTCCACCGCCCTTCATGATGGTCTTGAGGTCCGCAAAGTCCAGGTTCACAAGTCCCACCTTGGTTACCATCTCGGTTATACCCTTGATGGCCTTCATCAGGATCTCGTCCGCCACCTTGAAAGCCGCGTTCAGGGGAAGCCGCGGGACGAGTTCGAGGAGCTTGTCGTTGGGTATGACGATAACGGTGTCCGAGTTCTCCTCCAGTTCGGCGAGCCCCCACTCCGCATTCTCCATCCTTGTTATGCCTTCCTCGACGATCCTGTTGATGGTGTTCGAACCGCCTCCGCCACATCCCACGATCTTGATGTTGGTTCTGAGGGTAGAGAGCACTCTCCTGAGCTCCTCATCCTCCGGGTTCGATTCCACCTGGACCGGGGATTCCTGGATCTCAATATCCCGTTCGGTCCTTTCTTCATCTGCCGTTTTCTTGTCGTACTTGTTCATATACTCGTTTATTATGGACTTGAATCCCACGGCCATTCCTCCAGTAGGTGTCTCCCTTTTTTATTCTAGGGGACCTAGAATTACCCCCACCCACCATTGCGATTTCCGAATATATAAGTTTTGTAAAAAAAACAATGAACACTTCCAGATTGTGTTCGATGAAAGGATGGGAGAGGCTCCGTAAAATAGGTTGTTTTGGGGACCTTGCCACGTTCCAGAGTTGATCGATTATCCCATGAATTCCTCCGGTGGAGAGATCCTCCATAAGGCAGGGATGTGTTTCCGGGAATAATCAACAGGTACCTGAAACAACAATACCTTGAGGGAATTGTTCGTATCGATATGCAGAAAAATTTAAATATCCTTAAATTTGAACCTCTTTTTTTTGATAATCCTTATTATATATCTTAATGATGAGAAGAGCACGGGGCTAGGATGAGAATGACTTGGTTGATGAACATAGGTCTTCCGCCGCCCTTCGATCTGTGCGGGACCTGCGGCAACCTCCGTATTCCCGCGAGATCTGACATACCCTGAAACCCGTCCGGGGCATCCTGCCCCGGACACTCGATCCGGAGGCCGTCTGGGAGGAGATACATTTTATGTGGAAAAAAAATGACCCGGATATCCCATCCAAGATTAAATATGATCATTCATTTACGGTCGTATGGACAGCGATGCCGGAGATTCCATCCCCAGGGGAGACAGCACATACGAGGTTGTCAAGGACGAGTTCCCCCCTCCCAGGAGAGACAGCTGGGACCTCTACTTCATGAAGATAGCAAGGCAGGTGGCCAGCAGGGGGACCTGTTCGAGAAAAAAGGTGGGCTGTGTGATAGTGAGGGACCGGACCATCCTTGCAACGGGCTACAATGGCTCCATCAGGGGAATGCCTCACTGTGATGATGTGGGCCACATGATGGAGAACGGACACTGCACGAGAACGGTACATGCCGAGCAGAACGCAATAGCCCAGGCGGCCAGGAATGGCGTGTCCGTCATGGGAAGCGATCTTTACGTGACCTCATCACCATGCTGGACATGTTTCAAGATAGTTGCCAATTCGGGCATCAGGCGCATCGTGTTCGGGGAATTCTACAGGGACGACCGCATATTCGAGGCGGCCGAGTTCATCGGAATGGAGCTCGCCTGGCTTGACGATGATGGGGAGCTGAAGGTCTATATAAAGGGCAGATAGGGAAGACATCATCCCCGTTCCCCGAGAGCCTCCGAATGAATCGGTCGATAACGGATCTCTTCGCGTTTGGAGGATTGGGGGATCGTGCATGACCGACTTTACCGGCCTAAAACAAAGGGAGGCCGGGGGGAGATCACAGTTTGAGGTCCGGTCTCTCCATTCTCAATCTTGCCAGTTCGGAACGGGCCCTCTTCACGACGGGTTTGGAATCCCTGTAATATTCATTGATAACAGTTGCAACTTCCTGGTAATTCGTCTTGCCGGAATAGGCAAGCCACCTCAGAACGTCGGCCCTTGAATGTATCTCCCCCGTTATCTCCTCCGTTGTCAGCCCTTCCCGGTCCATTATCTTCTCGTACAGGTTGGAATGGCCGGAGAACCTGAACTCGTCCTTGGCAGGATTCCATGTGTAGACCTTGTTGGAGATGATCTCCTGGGATACCGGGTCCTGACCCACTATCTCGACAAGGTCCTTTATCCTCCTTGTCCTCTTGTTCTTCACCCTGACCTGTGCCTGAAGGATGACAAGGTTGAGCCCCAGGATGAGGATGCGGGGTATGTTGATGGGGGGATTCTCGAGCCTGTGAACGATGGCGGCCACGGAATCGGCGTGTATCGTTGCGTAGGTGACCTGTCCCGTTGCCATTGCCTGAAACACCGCCATGGTCTCCTTTCCCCTCACCTCCCCGACGATCATGTACTCCGGCCTCTGACGGAGAGCGGCAACGAGAAGGGTGTACATGTCAATGGACTGACCCGTGTTCTCGCCTTTCTTCTCCCTTGTCAGACCGGCTATCCAGTTGAGGTGGGGGAGCTGCATTTCCCTCGTGTCCTCGATCGTGATTATCTTGGATGAAGGGGGTATGAAATGGGATATGGCGTTCAACGTCGTGGTCTTTCCCGAGGCCGTCCCGCCCGAGACCATCATGGTGTCACCGTACTGGACGGCCAGCCACAGATGTGCTGCCATCTCGGGAGAGAGAGTCTTGAAGAGAATGAGATTGACCATGGTCAGGGGGTCCTCCTTGAACTTCCTGATCGTGAAGGAAGAGCCCTTTGTCGTTATTTCCTTCCCGAAGGTTGCATTCAATCTGGAACCGTCCGGGAGGGTTGCGTCCAGAATGGGGTTCATAAGGGAGATGTGTTTTCCCGAGCGCTGGGCCAGATTGACGACGAATTCATCCAGCCTCTCCTCGTCATCGAACACTATGTTCGTCATTATGTTCTTGTATTTTCTGTGGAAGACGAAGATGGGGATCCCGGTCCCGTCGCAGGAAACATCCTCCATGTTCGGGTCCTCCATCATCACCTGTATCTTTCCGTAACCCAGGAAATAGCAGGAAAGATAGTAGAATATCTTTTCGAAGGATGGAATGTCCAGATGTTTCCCGGCCTGGGCAAGGAACTTCCTCATCTGGTTCCTGAGCCTCATCTCGTTCTCGATATCATCGGCGGTTGTCCGGTCCACATCGATGTTCTTTTCCATTATATCCTTCAGGTAATCGTGAATGTACTGCTCCTCCTCGCTGAGGGGGGGTTCGATAACTTCGTAAACGATGTCCTTCGTCCTCTTGTTCCTCAGTATCCTGTTGTAGGAATAGTTATCGCGAATGGATGTGAGATCCTCCAGGACCTCCCACTCGTTCTCGTCCAGAACCGGGACATCGTACAGTTTATTTCCTCTTAGGTTCTCCAGATCCTGCTTGCGTCTCATGTATCTGAACCTTTCCATGGGCTTCATCTCTTCGAGCACCTCGGGGTCGAACTCCTGGCCTTTTGCTCTTTTCACGACGTTCGGCCCTTTCTGGAACAGCCACTTCAGGTCGAGAAGGGATCTTTTCCTGCCGGTCCTGCGGTTCTTCACAACAACATCCCTGTCCTCTATGGAAATGAGCTCTTCCGCTTCGTCATCGTCCCGATCCTCATCGTTTCTGACAGATTCGGCAGCTCCTTCCATCGGATCACCTCTTCATGATGTCAATATCCCGTCTGGTAGGGGATGTGACGAAAAGCCCATGGTCCTTATTTAATGGTTATCTCAGAATTAACCGGATAATAAAAACTCCCCCAGGAGGTCCCCGGGGTCTCCGAAGGAACGGGGGATGAGGGTCAGGACATCGGCACGGTCAATTAGGGATGGTCGGTGAGGTCGTATCATTCGAATTCCAGATCCATCGTGGAACCCGTGGCCTTCCAGAGCTCGCGGAGCCCGTTCTTGAATCGTTCGGGGTCCTCCACTATGATCTTTTCAACGATACGGTCCATGCCCTGGGCATAGCCCACCTCGTGGGTTGTATAGGACCATCCGGATGTCTTGGCAAGGTCCAGATGCTTCACGAATGCATACTTGGCCGCTTTCAGTTTGATATCATCGCCGGGATAGCTCGAGAGGACCTTGGATGCTCCCGGCTCCCCCCTGACCAGATAGGCTACCGCACATTCGTAGGCGAACTCTATCATCTCGGGCGGGTCCTTGGGCCGCGGGAGGAGGGAGCGGATCCTTTTCTCCTCCAGAAGATAACCCGCCTCCTCGATAACCGTTAGCGGCTGGTAGCGGGGAACGGGAAATTCCCTGAAAACACTGGAAGCGATCTTCCTGTCCTTGACGATATCATGGATGAGCTCCTCGCCGACCTTGCTCCAGAAAGGGGCCATTATCCTGTTGGGGCTCGGGTCATCGGAGATGATCGGTCCTTCCGCAAGTTCAAGGAACCTCTTCATTATCTCCTTCTCCCTCCCCTTGGTGCGTATATGCTCCAGCATATCATCGCTTGAATCACCGTAGCACCTGTTCTCGATGATGTACACGGTCTTTCCAACCTCTTTCAGCCTCTCCTCGTAGGCACTCCTCTCCTTCTCGATCAACCTGTGGTCCATCATCTTTCCTTCGAGGTAATTCTCTATGTTCGTGGGTTCCTTCACCTTCCCCAGACGCTCCAGGAACCCTTCCCTCTTTTCCTTCTTGGGAGGTGGATTGCAGGGACACGAGCTTCCCCGCGTGCACATGGGCTTTACAATAACGTCCACGGAGAAATAGCTCGAGATCCTGTCCGTCGCCATGTACGAGGCGCAGGTGGCGAATATATTGTCCTCGTTCTGTCTCGAATGCGTCAGGCTTCTGGCCATATCGAGCTCCGCCGGTTCCCATCTCACGACCAGGTAGGGTTCCCTGAAAGGCAGGCGTTTGCTCACGATTCCCGGTTCCAGATCGGGGGAGATTATCGTATTCCCGACCCTCTTCATTCCCTTGCCCAGCCGCTTCGGCAGCGGGTCCAGGACCTCCTTCGGCGGTTTCGGGTCCTTTCCGGTGCATATGACCTCGTTATCGGTGACGAACATGAAGAGCTTCTTCTTCTTCACCTCCTCGAGGAAGGCCATCATCTTGATCCTGGGGTTGTCGTAGTTCTGTATTCCCGCAAGCTTCTCCTTGGTTGTCGACCCTCTCAGTGCGTATCCCACATCACCGAACGGCGTCCTCATGACCGCGAGGTACTGGATCTTGTCCTCGTGGTTGAGGAGAAGAGCACCTGCATAGGCCCTGGCCAGTTTGTCCCCGCTCTTTGCAGCCTTCTCCAGGTAGGACCTGCTGTCCTTTCTGGACTGTATATCTCTCAACTTCTTCTCGAGGTTCCGGAACAGGGGAACATCGACGGTGCACCTGGGCAGTGCCAGTGTAGGATCCTGGGCGAGCCTCCTTGCCTTTCTCTTCAGCTCCTTTTCGAGACCCTTCGAGGCCGTTCTTGCCCCTGTCCTTACCTTGTAGTTCTTCTTCCTCCCCACGGGGCTCATGGGCCCCGATTGCCCTTATTATTATTTCAATATGACCGTCATAACCGGGTTATGGGTTGGCGGGAAAAGACATATATTCCGGTTATGGAATTCCACAACCTGGTTATATGAAGGTGCCTTATGTCATTATCACGGAGGAGCTCATTCCGGAGGTAAGGAGGAGGGTCTCGATAGAATTGGGAAGAAGGGGTTGGTCCCAGGGGAGGATAGCCGGCATCCTAGGGATCTCACAGGTGATGGTGAGCAGGTATTTTCATGAGGAAAGGATCCCGAGCGTGTCTCTCAATTCCATGATCGAGACCGTATCGAGGGACATGGTATCTGGAGCCCTTTCGGGGGAGTCCCACGAGGAGATATCGATCCGTTTTTGCACCTCGGTCGAGAGATGCATGAAAGAGGGAATGCTCGCGGAGAGGTTCAGGGAAAGGTTTTCCATGGAGCCCTATCCGTCCTGTTTCGGGATGGGTCTGGGGACATCAGGCCGCTCGGCCGTTCTGAGGGACCTTTCAGCCGCCCTCGAGCTTCTCAAGGGGAAGGACCTGTCATTCCTCGTCCCGGCCCTGAAGGTCAACATGGCCCAGACATGGGAGGGTGGAAAGAGCATAGGGGACGTGGCATCCTTTCCGGGAAGGTTGATAGACAGGAACGGAAAGATAGTTTCCGCCAGCTCCGCCGAGTTCGGTTGCTCAAAACATCTGGCAGGGATCCTGCTTTCGGCCCACGGCAGTCATCCGTCCGTCCTTTCCGTTGCAAGCTTCAGGTTCAACGATGAGATATCCGCAGCAATTCCGGAAGAAGAGGGCCTTGCAGTGCTCGACCGGGGGGAGATGACACTGGAAGACCTTATCGGAAGGGCTCCCCTGGACGATGGGGGATTCGTGGCGGACCCCGGTGATTTCGGTGTTGAACCGTGCCTGTACATCTTCGGACGCTCATCGCTCGATGTGGCCCTTCGTGCCCTGGACCTGAATGAACGTGTGGGAAGATGCAGAAGCGAAGGTTCGAAAGGGGGGAATGATCCGCACCGGGATATGAACAAGTAGAGGGATTGGATATGATCTTGAGAATGAGAAAGGAGAGAATCGGAGCCCTGTCAAGGGGTACGATGGTTTCCCTGACGGTATTGGCATTCGTTCTGGTCATGACTATCGGGGGTGCGATCTACATACTCGAAAGGACGGGGGAAGATGAAGGGGACCTTGTCATATACGCATACGAGAGCTTCCAATCGTACGGTCTCGGACCCGCGGTCATCCCGGAGTTCGAGAAGATGTACGGTGTCAAGGTCACCGTGGAGACGCCGGGTGACGTGGGTACCGTCCTTGCAAAGATAAATCTGGAGAAGGGGGACCCGGGAGCGGATGTGGTGATCGGTGTGGATAATTCCATGCTGCACAGGGCAGTGGAAATGGATCTTCTTTCACCATACGTTCCGACGAACATCGACAGGCTGGACCCGACAATGTCGTTCGATCCCGGCCATCATATTGTCCCTTTCGATTACGGGTACATAGCCATCATATGCAGCAGGGAGATGATGGAGGAAAGGGACCTGCCTTACCCGGCTTCCGTTCTCGATCTCGCAGACCCGGTATATCGGGGACAGCTTCTGCTTCTGGACCCGGCCCAGTCCTCCACCGGCTCCTCGTTCATGATATGGGCGGCGCAGGTCGCGGGAGACAACTATTCGGCATTCTTCGATGACCTGGCAGGGAATGCCGAGGGCAAGGTATTCGGGTCCTGGGACGCGATGTACAACATGTGGGGTGACGGGGAGGCCCCGATCGCCATATCCTACGGACTTGACACGGCCTATGAGATGATGTGGTACGGAACGAACGATACCGTTACCATTGTGCCTCCCGAGGAGGGTTACAGGCAGATAGAGGGTGCCGGCCTTGTGAAGGGAGCAAGGCACAGGGAGCTGGCGGAGAAGTTCCTCGACTTCATACTGACTGACGAGTTCCAGTCCGAGGTCTACAACAATTACATGCTTCCTGTGGTACCATCCGTTGAGGTCAACGAATATTTCCTGCAGTACGGAGCTTCCGCGGACCGCCATGTGGAACCCACCGTGGACGAGGTTTCGGCACATTACGATGATTGGATGGCTGCCTGGAGGGAAGCCTTCTTCGGATAGGTGATAATGCGGGGCAGGTTCGATATGACTTACCGGGCGAAGGGTCGGAAGAAGAGCGTTCTCGTTCTCACGGTCTATTCCATTCTATTTGCTTTTCTGGTCCTGTTCTGTCTGTATCCGCTTTTCCTGATAGCCATGAAGGGGATAACCGATGGTTCGGGTCGGATCACATCCCGCTATCTTGTGGATATATTGAGGGATGGCATATACCGGGAGGTGATATGGTTCACATTCTGGCAGGCGGCGTTATCATCGATCCTTACCCTGCTGTTCGCCTTTCCCGGTGCCTACCTTCTGTCCCGATACGATTTTCCCGGAAAGAGGTTCGTGATAGCAGCCTCGACCATCCCGTTCGTCATCCCTTCCCTGGTACTTGCCGTCGGCCTGATAGCCATCTTCGGTTCCTCCGGTGTTCTGAGCTCGATCCTTTCCTCCCTATCCATACCGGCACCTGATCTGATAGGGTCCAGATCGATAATCATTCTGGCGCATGTCTTCTTCAACTTTCCCATCGCCCTGAGGATACTTCTTGCAAGGTTCTCCGGTCTCGACCCGACGCTGGTCCACGCTGCACGCTCCCTCGGGGCCGGCAGGGTGAGAACGTTCTTCACCGTCGTTCTCCCGCAGATGAGGTATTCGGTACTGTCCGCACTGTCACTTGTATTCACTTTCTGCTTTCTCACATTCGGTATAGTACTTCTGCTCGGGGGTCTCAACCATACGATAGAGGTGGAGATAAGGTCCCTGTTCGTGGGATTGTCCGAGGAAGGCCTTCATCATGCCGGAGCACTTGTATTGGTGGAATCCGTGATAGTCCTCGTAACGACCTACGTGTACATCTGGAGCTCATCGCGGGTCTCGGGCCGTGCCGAGATAGTGCTGTCCCGGCCGGGAACGATGAGAAGGAAGATCTCCCCCGCCGGCAGGTTCCTTGTGGGAACATACGTGATGCTGGTACTTCTCATAGTGTTCTTGCCGCTGTTGATGGTATTCCTGGGGAGCTTCATGGCGGGCAGGACCCTGATACATGCGTTCACGCTCGACTGGTACTGGAAGATCATGACCATGGAAAGCGGTTCCGGTTTCTCCGTCACTCCTCTGGATTCCATCAGGAACTCTCTTCTGTTCGGTCTTCTCACGATGCTGTTATGCCTCCCCCTGTCATATATGACCGCCTGGGTGATGGTAAAGAGGGGCGGCAGGGGAAAGAGGTTCATGGACATGCTTCTTCTGTTTCCCCTGGGTGCGTCCTCCGTCGCCCTCGGATACGGTCTGGTTTCGGCCTATTCCTCCCCTCCCGTCAGCATAACGGGGACATGGTACATCATCGTTCTCGTCCACAGCGTCATTGCCTACCCGATCGGTGCCAGGGCCATATATTCCTCCATGAAGAGCTTCCCCCCCCAGCTGGAGAGGGCCGCAAGGTCGCTGGGAGCTTCACCAGTGGAGTCATTTTTCAGGGTGAAGCTTCCCCTCATCCTTCCGGGGATTCTCGTGGCAGCGGTATTCGCGTTTGCCGTATCAATCGGTGAACTCGGGGCGACATTGATGGTGTCCAGCGAGGAATACATAACCATGCCCGTTTACCTCTACAGGACGGTTGAGGGAGCGGGGAGGGAGCTTGGACCCATGTATGCATTCTCCGTGATTCTGATGAGTACAGCATTCCTTTCCTTCCTTTCCATCGAGATCATACAGAAGGTGTTTCTGAAATGGGGGGTCCGGGGTGACACTTGAGGTCGTTTCGGTGGGTTTCGGCTACGGCGGATCCGTTCCGGTGCTGAAAGATGTGAGCATAAGCGTGGGTGATGGCGAGGTATACACGCTCCTTGGGAGCTCCGGTTCCGGAAAGACAACGCTTCTGAACATCATCGCCGGCTTCCTGCGACCGGACAGCGGACGGGTGATGCTCGATGGTGAGGACATCACTCATATCAGACCCGAGCGGAGAGGGGTTGGAATGGTATTCCAGGATTATGCGCTCTTTCCGCACATGAACGTCAGGAACAACATCCTGTTCCCGATGAAGGCCCGAAATCTTGCCAGGGCCGAGATGGATGGAAGGGCGGATGAACTGTGCGAACTAGTGGGAATATCACACCTCAGGGACAGGATGCCATCGGAGCTGTCAGGTGGTGAGAAGCAAAGGACAGCGATTGCCAGGGCACTCGCTGCGGATCCCCGGGTGCTTCTCCTGGACGAACCGCTGTCGGCTCTGGATGCGGCCCTAAGGATCGAACTGAGAGGTGAGCTCCGGTCCCTTCTGTCCTCGCTTGAGGTTCCCACGCTTTACATAACCCACGATCAGCGGGAGGCCATGGCGATCTCCGACAGGATCGGTTATCTTCTCGATGGGCGGATCATCGAGGAGGGCACTCCGGAAAAGCTCTACTGGCGACCCGAGAGGGTGCAGACAGCATCGTTCTTGGGTTTCGGGAACATATTCAGGGTGAAGGCAAGGGGGAACGGTTCGATCGCCACGCCTCTTGGCCCGATACCCTGGAATGGTGACATGCCTTCCCATATCGGGTTCAGACCCGATTCTGTCCGGATCGGAACGGACGGAGGCGGGTTGAAGGGGAAAGTGATCTCCAGCGAGTACCGCGGTTCCAGCCTCTTCCTTCGGGTCAGCTGCCGCAGTGTCGTTGTCATAATGGAGGTGGACCCTCACATCGGGGCCGGGAAAGGTGATGAAGTCACCTTCTCGATTCCACGTGATTCCATTGTACCATTGAGATGAATTGAGATAAGAACGGTATGAGCGATCGGGAGGTTATCTTTTCAGATAGAGCTGGATCACCTTCTTCTGGGCGGATCTCAGTGTGTATGAGATGTAGGCGGTGGAGACGCCCAGCTTCAGGGCGAGCTCCCTTACACCCACATCCTTTGGGAAATTGTAATAACCCATATCCAGGGCTGCCTTCAGGACCCTCTCCTGTTCCTTTGTCAGGGAGTCCAGGTTCTTGAATTCCCTCTCCTCGAGGACCCTGTATTTCATGCCGGTGCCGTCCAATCTCTTCAACAGATTGCCCAGGGCTTCCTTTTTATCATGGACGACCCTCCATTCGACCCACCCGTCATCAAGGACCTTGGCGGACAGGAGGAAAGCCTCCGCGGAGGAAAGGGCCCGGCATCCCAGACATGATGATGTGCCCACTATCAGTTTCAACTTCGAACCGGACGTTCCGGGCGATGACACGAACTCCACATCATTCATGGACCTCAATCTCTCCATGACGAGTTCGGGATCGTTCCCGTTCAGATCGATATCCACGAGGTCCTGGACACCGGATGGTTTGTGAAGAAGGGGGATCGTGTCTATCAGGGAGATGTCAAGGTCCAGGTCGCCTTTCAGCTTTCCCAGCCAGCATCCCGACAGGTCCACCTGAAGTATCATCTCGTGCACATCAACACCGTTACCGAGGGGGGTGATGGCGGACATGATTTAATTGAATTACTGTGGCGGTCCGCACCCTGCCCGGTGCTTTCCCGGGAGTGCGGATGCTCCATGTCTTGCTGCCAGCGCCGAGCAAGGACCTTTGTAGGTCGATCCGAAACATCCTCTGCGGTCCATCTACCGGTCGGTTTCCGGCCGGGGTGTTTCCGGAGCTTCAGCACCGGGATCGATTTCCGGGATCCGTTCTCCCTCCGGTGTGCTCTCTATGGGTCCTCCGGTAACACCTTCGCCGGGTTCTTCCTTTCCTTCTCTCGGTGGGCCCTGTTTCACCTGGACCGGAGGGGGGACTGGCATCCGGAAAGGCATTCCCTGTCTCAGTGCGGGATGACCGGGTGGATAGTGAAGATGTCCTTCTGTCTTCTCTTCCTCCCTCTCCTCCTTATCAGTATCGGTTGAGGTCTTTTCCCTTCCCTTTCTTATGGTTATGAAGACGGCTATCGCAATGAACAGCAGTATCAGCAGGATGAGAACGGGAATGATTATCACAAGGGGTGAGATCCCCTTCTCTTCCTTTGGTTTCTCCTCCTTGACGATGATTACCTTGTTTCCGTTCGCACCATGTCCGGCGGTATCGAAACCGCATATCACGGAATCGCCAAGGGACCGGACGTAATATGTGGATCCGAATATCTCGAGGTCCTCCGCAGGTATGTTCCAGGACACCAGCTGTTCCATCTCCAGGGTCCATATTATGGAGTTCCCATCTATTCTCGGAGAACCGAGTTCATTTCCATCACCGTAGGACAGGCAGTCGACATCGCCCAGAGGGTAGTACGATCCGTTGTCGGGTTGTATGTACCCTATGTCGAAAAGACCCAGTGAATTCGGGTCGAATGCTCCCTCACTGTACATGTCGTTCACGAAGAAGAGGCGGTAAATGCACCATTCGCCTTTCCCGAAGGAGGGGTCCATCTCGGAGTAGGGTAAGGGCTCGCCGTCAAGGGTCATGATGATACGGACCGTGGTGTAATCCACCTCTGTTCTGATATTGGTGATATTCGCAGGTCCGATATCCTCGTTCCTCACGGACCCCGAATGGCCGAATATGTCCATGACATCGAACACGATGGGGGATGACGTACCGTTATGGTTGAACAGAAGTGACGATGCTTCATACGGTGGTTCCGGTATGAAAACATCAAAAACGAACGTACCCAGCAACCTCTCGTCATCCCTGTCCATGACCCAGACGGTGATATTTATCTCTCCCTCCGTGTCCAGTGTTTTGTTGAGGAACGGTTTGTTGCTCGTCTCGTCTCCGTTCACGTACCAGCTGATGAACAGGTCTTCAACATCGCTGTCCGCGTCCCAGATATCGACGGAGAGATGGACCTCCGTTCCTATCTCCACGGGACCGGGTTCGACGTCGATCGTGACTTTCCCCGCCGGAGGATCGTTCACAGGGTCGAAATATACCGTGTAGTTGTGCGTTGCCGTCAGGAACCCGTCGGAGGCCGTCACAGTCAGGTTGCAGTCCGCTGAATAGTTCTCTCCGGGGAAGATATCCAGTTCATCATTCTCATCAAGGATCAACGTCATGTTTCCGTTGGATGAGATGTTGAACAGGAGCACATCCTCATCGGCGTCCGTGAAAAGGGTGCTCACATTGAGCGCATCCAATAGAGGCGTGTCCTCGGTAATGACGAGATACTGCTCCGCATCTCCGATGAAGACGGGAGGAGAGTCCGAGATGATGAGCTCTTTGAACGAGGGTTCCGAGAATTCCACCCCGTCCCATGACGCCACCTCGCAGAGAATCGTATCTCCCTTCTTGGTGAATGTGTTGATGAGTCTCCCGTAATCATCGAACGTGGCATTCTCCCGGGTTGCAAGGTTCTGAAGCTCCCCGTTTATGTAGAATCTGTACCTGTATGTCAGCAGTACTCCTTCAAGGTCGAAACCGGGCTCATCGAGTCTGATGTATATCGAATCCTCTGTGGTGGGAGCTGAAGGATAGATGGAGAATAGAGGCGGCTCCGGCCTCACGTTCTCTATGGATGTGATGTTCATGAGATCGAATGTGGTCACCCATCCGAGCTCATCGGTCACGTTGATCCTGAAGGAGCAGTTCCCGAGCCTTGCCATCGGTGAGGGAGCTATCGTTCCCAGGAATCTCCCCGTCACTTCATCGTAAGTGAAAGATGAGGAAAAGGAGGAATTCCATTCATCGGATCCGTTCTCCTTCAGGAGGAGCTCCAGCCTCAGGTTCTCCACGTTCTGATCGGTATCGTTGAGGACCACGGTGACGTTTGCTTCCATGGTTCGGTGGATCCTGTCAGCCACCGTGATATTCTCTAACACCGGATGCTGGTTGTCGACCCATGATACTCCCACATCGTAGATATGGGGGAAATGTGACTCTTCCACGGAATCTCTTTTCAATCTAAATCTTATCTTTATCGAGTTATATTCGACGGGATCCAGATTTGAAAGATCAATATTCTTTCCTCGAAGATCCCCGAATCCGGGTATGGAACGGCCATTTACTGAGTCCAGAATATCTATTTGGATTTTCCCGGAAACTCCCAGGGAATAATTGAGTTTTAAATATTCCCAGTATGAATCCGCGGGTTTCAAGATGGTCTTTGTTATGGCGACACCGTTCCATTGGTCCCAAACCATTCTCAGCTCTCCGTCATAAGTGATAATTGAAGATAAATAACCAATTCCGTTATTATTCCAGAGAGGATCCCAGTAACCATGAATGGATTGCCAGCACAATCTCCAGTAGTAGAGAGTTGGAACATTGTAAAGGTCCTTGATCAGATCGATTCTCAATTTAATTGGATAGAGACTCCTGGGAACCTTCCCCTTCAAACTCATTTCCCTGTAAAGAGTTACTTTGATCAAACCGGGTATCGGAGAGCCATCATTTCCAAGGACCGTGAGTCTAATTTCCGAAAAGTACCCTGTCCCCCATCCGAATAATGATAGTTCCATATCCTCGGGTATTTCGATGGGGACCGTTTCGAACCATGCCTCACCATCCCAATCATAGATGGTAAAGAAATCCAAGAATAGGGTATTTGATTGATTGGCAGGTAAGAATGTCTGCAATCTGCTGATATTCGAAAAATCTCCTTCAATGTTTTTATTATTGTAATATACTATAGAACTGTAGCTTGGATTAACCGTAAGAGAAAATTTCTTTTCAAGAAGGTTGATATAAAAAGTACAATCCACCCATTCATCTTGAGAAATGAGATGCCCGATGGAATGGATACTGTCTCCGGTCTCGACTCGGATGTATCCATTCATGGTTCCGATTGACAGGACAATATCGTCATCTGTTGTATTTGATGTTTCAGCGCTCATGAGCTGGATCTTGAAATCAAATTTTCCATTGTATCTTATTGTCTGTGTGTTAAAAGATATTTTTAAGGTAAACCGTGACAGATCGAACCCTTTCGTCATGAAGACAGAGGGAATTGAAGATGAATTCTTCGAATGCATTGCACTCTGGCTCGAACCGGCTTCAAAAACCCTTTCAACGGAAAAATCGCCCGAGTTCATTGTCGGATGTCTTGTATAATTTACACTTGTTGTGAGGTCAGTTCCCAGGGGATATGATTCAAAATCATCTTCATAGAGATTGGATGCTGTTACATGATGGTGTTTCAATGAAATATTATCCATTCTCTCAATATATTCAGGATTATTGAAAAAGTCAATAACCTCGCCCCCCAACGGAGGGTATTCGGGGTTTTCCTCTCTCGTATATCCGGGATCTCTCGTCGGCCTCTCATCGGCGATCCCGGATGAGCCTCCGGAGTTCATGTTGATGACGGAAAACGAGACAGCGATCATTAGCAGTACGATTAAAGGTGAGATCAATCTCTTCCCAATTTCCTGCAAGGAAAAACCTCCTAACGGAAATTGCATGGATGCTGGAGTATAAAATGCTTTTCACGGTAAAATTTACAAGAACCGACATTTCTTCAATTCAACTTGGAATTTACGGCAGTCGAAATGCTCGATCACCCAAGGGTTCGAATCCCTTCGTCGATCATGGACATTGAACGATCAAGATTATATCGAGATGAGAGAAAGAGTGCTCCCGGCGGGAGGGGGAGCAGGTTTGACCGGAATACGATTGATATACCCTGCGACCCCTGAGATGAAAAACGGATTTGATCATCTGCGATCATTTTTCATCGGAGCTGAGAGCACGTATAATATTAAAATAAAATCAGAGTGCTCCCA
>NJDO01000112.1 GCA_002254385.1 Thermoplasmatales archaeon ex4484_6
GTAACGGTTATGTTCCATATCTTGTGCAGGATAAGATCCAGATCGCCATATACCAGGAACTCCACACCATGAAGCCCCTGATCTTCGAACGAAGTTGAATAGTTCCATTCGTTCCCCTCATGGACCTCCATACCATCAAGAAGGAACCTCATTGAAAGATCCTCCGCCTCGACGATAAATGGATGGTCCATGTCGAGCACCACCGAGAAGTGAACCGTTTCCCCCTCCCGGATCGTGATATCGGAGGCGGGGTCCATCTCCAGCATCAATGGAATCTTCCCGGGATCCTGGACCGTGATGTTCACGAAGTCGCGGGATAGAAGTCCCAGAGAGGTGGATCTCACCGCAACCGTCAGGAGATGCTCACCCGGGGAGATCGCTGTAAGCAGAGGGTTCCCTTCCCCGAGTTCTCCGGAGATCGAGGAGCTCCATGAGAAGACGGCATCCGGAAGGTCCACGTTCGAGATGTAGGAGGCGGAAAAGGTAAGCACGGACCCTGAATAGAAGATCTCTCCCTCCTCGGGCTGCTCGATGCTTACCAAGAGAAAAGGGATCTCGCTGACGATCGGACCATCAACCCTCTCCGATGCTGCCCATCCACTGCCATCGGTGGCGTTGAATTCGAAACGATGTGCCCCGCATGGAAGAGACATTGTGAGATGGTATCTCTCACCATTGATGAATACCCCGTCATTCAGCGGAGAAGGTGGTCCGGTGATGACCGTCATCTGCCGTTCCACAACCGTTCCGTTCAACAGCAGTCGTATCCCTCCGATAGGGGGATCATCATCCTCATCCGTGTAGGTTACCGAGAAAGTGAATGACGTGGAGCAGTTGCCCGTTGAAGGGTCCACCATGGGTTCGGAAAGAACGGGAGGTCTGTTGGCCTGTGTCACAACCGGGCCCTGGACGTCCCCGCCCTCTTCGGGGCACATGGTCGTGTTCATGCCGTCGGAAGCTTCGAAATGATAGGAATGGTTTCCCGCCGGGAGTGCCATTGAGGTCCCGTATGTCTCTCCCGGTACGATGGTGTCGGCGGCTCCATCGGATGCGGACAGCGGATATGAAGCGCCGTCCAGAATAAGATGTATGAATGAAGGGAGGTCCCCGTTCTTGTCGGAATAATCGACAGTGAACGTGAACGATGTTGACGTATCACCTGTCCCGGGAGAGTGGGTTCCGGAAGACAGGGACGGGGGATCGTTGACGGTCAAGGAAAACGTCGAGGATCTGGTCCTTGGGCCCACCTCGTGATGTGGATCTATCGTAGCATCCGCTCTAAGGGTGTCCGTACCCCGTGATACCGCATCTATATCGAGAATTATCTCCCTGGACCATACATAGGAACCTCCGGATGCGGAGGGTCTCTGACCGCTGAAGGTTACGGGAGACGGGGTGGAGATACGCGAGTTCAGGGAGACAAGGGCCACACTCAGGTCGAAGAGGTAGTAATCGCTGTTACCGTCCGCCGTGATGCTGATGGATATCGTTACCTGTCCCGCCTCACCCACATGAAGAAAGGAAGGGAACGTGAGAACCGGATCGGAGAGGACGAGATCGTACTTGCCTCCGTGGCAGCCGTCGCAGACATCGATGCTTCTTGTTGGTATGCCTTCCTTGAGGGTGATTGCGGAGATTGGAACCGCTATGAGGAGGAATGACAGAATTACAGTGGTCAGTTCCATACGTTTCGATCGAGTCAATGAGAATGGGGTTGGAGGCTTCAAGGTGGCTTCACTCCGGCATACTCATGACCGATGTCAGGTTGTTATTAAAAAAGTTAGCGGGTCCAACCATACAATTGGAGATGCCCGGTGCAATGAGAACGACTGTCGACCGGGGCTTGTATACCAGAATATCCAAGGCAGGAAAAAACAGGATGGTTCAGGGGATGGGCAGCGGGAGCTGCCCATCCGGAAGTTTCGTTTCAGGGTAACTTCATCCCTGCAGTTCCTTTGCCTGTTTTTCCGAGAGTATCCTCCAGCACTCATGCGGGCCGGAGGGGGACTTCGCAACCGCAAAGTATCTGCCCTTCTTCTCCCTGATATCGAACTTGTCGGTCTTGAACTTGTTTTTTGCCTTCACGTCATAGAATTCGATCTCTGCCATCTTTCAAACCTCCACGATAAATTATCGCTCGCCGTGATAATGCGGAAAGCCTATTTTAACCCTTTCTTGAGTTGAAGCCAAGTATAACGAAATTCAACCGTTTCGGGGTTCATTCTTCCGCCCGCATACCGCTGGAACCGAGATATCTTCTACCCTTTTCCGTAAGAGTGAGATATCGCGGGTTCGTCGAATCGTCATGACAGTAAGATGAAACGGGACAGGAGGCGCATTTTTCATCGCATTCCCCTCCCGCAAGGGAGGCCTCTTTTATGTAACCGGAGCGCTCCAGCATATGCACCCTGGAATGGAGCTCCTCCCTCTCCAGCCCCATCTCACGGGCGATCTGCGAGAGGGTCATCTTCCCCTTCTCTATGTAGAGCAGTATCTCCCTCATCATGACTCATCCCTCCGAGCACCGACGGGATGTCTGAACCTTCCGTGCAGGATGTGAACGGATATCAGTATCATTCCCAGGGCAATTGAAGGTTTTGCAAATTGAAAGAGAACATCCCCGATCTCACTCCCGGATCCAACGAGGAGGGACAGGAGGCCTGCAAGTATGATCAGGGCTTCCGTGGAGGCCTGAAGAATGGCAAGGAAGAGACCCACAATATAATGTGCCTTCGTCCCCTCACCGGAGAAGCCGTGGCGCAGGCCCGAGATGAATACCGTTCCGGTCACAATCATGACACCGCCGACCAGGGCATCGAATGAGAAGGGACCCGTCCCGACCAAGCCGAAAGACAGGATAACCTCCGCGGCACCCAGAAGCAGGTAGAAGGCCCCGAACAGGGCACAAAGGAATCCGAAATACCGGCTCCGGGCAGCCGGCCCTCCGCCCTCAGATGCCAAGAAGCGTCCCCCCCTGATATATCATCAGTGCCGCGAGATAGGCCACCCCTGTGCTGTAAAATACCGAGAACAGGGTCCATGCCCATGAACCGGTCTCCTGTTTCATCACTCCCACCGTTGCAAGACAGGGTACATACAGAAGGACAAAAACCATCATCGCGAGACCTCCGGCGGTACCCAGATGGGAATCGGCGGCGAACCTCTCCGAAAGGGAGGAGGTGCCGCCTTCGCTCGCGTACAGAACACCCATGGTGGACACGACTATCTCCTTGGCCACGAAACCGAATATGAGGGCAACGGCTATCCTCCAGTCGAATCCCAGAGGGGCCAATACAGGGGCTATCAGCTTGCCCATGAGGCCCGCCATACTCGATGAACTCCCGTAATCC
Source organism: Thermoplasmatales archaeon ex4484_6 (assembly GCA_002254385.1). Taxonomy (GTDB): domain Archaea; phylum Thermoplasmatota; class Penumbrarchaeia; order Penumbrarchaeales; family Penumbrarchaeaceae; genus Penumbrarchaeum. The sequence continues at coordinate 3,351 of NJDO01000112.1, forward strand.
ACGCTCTTCAAAGTGATATCGAAGCTTGCCAGAAACCACATGATCACTGACCCGAACAGGATGATGGTCCCGGCCTTCCTCAGATACTGCGATCCCTTCTCCCATGTGGAACGGAGGGAGAGGCGGACATCGGGCCCCTTGTACCTGGGAAGCTCCATTATAAAGGGGGATGGCTCCCCTTTCAGGATGGTATGTCTGAACAGTTTGGCCGAGAGGATGGCAACACCGATCCCCAGTATGTAGAGGCCGAATATCACGAGTCCTTCCGATCCCTTGAAGAATATTCCCGCAAGGAGAACGTAGACGGGCAGCCTGGCCCCGCATGAAACGAAAGGGGATATGAGTATTGTAACAAGGCGGTCCTTCCGATCGTCTATGGTCCTTGTCGCCATTATAGCGGGGACATTGCACCCGAAACCGATGACCATGGGGATGAAGGATTTGCCGGAGAGAGAAATCTTGGACATGACACGATCCATCACAAAGGCGGCCCTTGCCATGTAACCGGAACTCTCCAGAATGGAGATGAGAAGGAACAGGATGAGAATGTTCGGAAGGAACACCAGGACCGCGCCCACACCCCCGATCACCCCCTCTCCAAGCATGGATGCCAACCATGGAGGCGAAATATTCTCGCTTACAAGCGTTGAAAGCTCGCTGAAACCGATGTCTATGAGATCGGAGAATGGTCTTCCGAGATCGAACGTGAGCCTGAACATCGACCACATCACAACAAGAAAGATGGGGATCCCCAGGTATCTGTGGGTGACAACGCTGTCTATCAGGTCGCCCGTGTTGATGATCCTTCTCGTTCTCTTCCTTACCTTCGAGAGGATGCGATCGACCTCACGGTAGCGCCCATCGGATATGGCTATCTCCATATCCATATGGTTGATGCCGTCCGTAACGGCCCTCAGGGCTTCGCCGGATCCGAGTTCCTCGAGCTGCCTGATGACCTGTTCATCACCCTCCAGCACCTTGATTGCCGTCCATCTTGTATCCGGAAAGGGAAGCTCACCCACCCTTTGAAGCACTTTCTCAACGCGGGTGATGGCTTCTTCCACATCGTCATCGAATCTGCATGATCTCCCGCATGTCTTTCCCCTTTCGGATTCCTCCACTATGACCTTCAGAAGTTCCTTCGTACCTTCCCCCGTTGTGGATACGACAGGAACCACCGGCACACCCAGATGAGCGGAGAGGGCATCCACGTCTATCTCGAGACCCAGGTCATTCACCATGTCCCACATGTTGAGAGCAATCACCAGTTTGCAGTTGAGCTCGAGCAGCTGGTATGTGAGGTACAGGTTCCTTCCAAGATTCCCGGCGTCAGCGACCTGGACGATGACATCGGGCGTATGCTCGATTATATGGTTCCTTGCTATCAGTTCATCCAGGGAGTATGCCGTAAGGGAATACGTTCCCGGAAGGTCGACCATTTCCATCTTTCGACCCTTGTACCGGGTCACCCCCTCGACCTTCTCCACCGTCACCCCCGGCCAGTTTCCCACCTTGAGATTGCCGCCGGTCAATCTGTTGAAAAGGGTTGTCTTCCCCACATTGGGGTTTCCCGCGAGTGCAACCCTTATCTTGATACTGGACATGCCCGGATGCACCAAAGAGGATTTCCGTATATCTTTTTTTTGATAGCCTAATCAATCTAGGGTGTCCTAAATCTCTAAAAATGGTCCTTACCAACGACTGCCATTTACCCAAGATAACAAGGAAGGATACCGGTCCCCTCCTCAGTTGACAACGGGGCTCAGGATCGAGATGCCGTTCTCCCCTATATCGATCAGATGTTTTTTCCGGGAGTGGCTGCAGGATCTCATCTTCAGCACCTGCATGTAGAGATGGATATCGTGCTGATGCTCTATCGGGCCCATCTCGATGATCCCATCAGCGAGGAACATCTCGGATCCCTGACCCTCGATTATGTTGGAGAACCTGGGGGTCTCCATGATGATGAACGAGGTGAGGTTGTACTCCCTGAGCTTCTTGAAGAAATGGAACATCTTGGACCGGAGCTTTCCCGTCTCAATCAGGGAGTAGAGGCCTCCAAGCGAGTCCAGGCCGAAGCATGTGAAGTTGTCCCCCTCCTTGTCCTTGAAGAACTTGATGACCCCATCGACCATCTCGAGGAAATCCGGGTGATGAGTATCACCGGATGAGACCTCGAACCTGCTCCTGATATCGCTGTAGTCGGATATGAGGAGGTTCTCGGGGACCTTTATACCCAGGGAATCCATGTTCCTGAGGTGGGATATCGTGTTCTCCTCGATGGTGAGATACATGCCGAACTCACCGCTCTTCTCGAGATATCTCGATAGGATCGAGAATACAAGCCCGGATTTGAGGGAACCCGGGGGACCGTAAACGATGATGATGGCTCCCTGGTAGATATCATTATGAAAAATGTTGTCCATGCCGTCGATGGAATCCATTATCAAACGTAGTCCCTCCTATCTATCACCGAATCATCACACAACAATGATATATCACTTTCGGAGTTTTTCCTTCAGGGAATAATATCTCCGTGAGCGGGTGCCATCATGGGACATTCGAACAGGTCATTTCCCTCGAAC
>NJDO01000113.1 GCA_002254385.1 Thermoplasmatales archaeon ex4484_6
TGGGGAAGTCCCGATTCTCTTTCCAATCGGCGGAAGGGACTTACCACAATATCCCATAAGATCACTTTGCGTAAGGGATATTGAATTTCCCATATGATAAAAAAATTCTTCAACTCTCTCTCAGTCCCCGCCCCCTTCCCGGCCTCGAACACAGGTTCTCATCTTCCACTATGACGTCTCCCCTGGCCATCACCATCTCGGGGAAGATTGCCTCCATCCCCTCGTATGCGGACCATCCACATCGGGAATGTAGATCATCAGCACGGACCTTGCCGACCCGGTTCATGTCGATAACGAACAGATCTGCAATGAAACCCTCCATCAATGCCCCTCTGCCCGGAAGGCCCGCCCTCTTCGCGGGTCCTTCCGATACAAGCTCCTGGAGCTTCCCAAGTTCCAATGCTCTTCTTTTCACTTCCATCAGTAGAAGAGGGACCATAGTTTCAACACCGGGCATCCCCGAGGGCGGGTCTTCTCCCTCCTTCTCTTCCAGGAGGTGAGGGGCATGGTCCGAGCCAATCGTCGAAACCTCTCCGGACCGGATGCCCTGCCACAACCGGGCCCGGTCCTCGCTCGTTCTTATGGGGGGGTTCACCTTTGCGAGGGCCCCGTTTTCAAGAGACCTCTGACATTTTTTGACATCCAGGAGAAGATGATGGGGCGTGACCTCCACTGTCGCATTTCCCCTGACAGCCTCCTCCAATCCCGATGCTGAAGAGATGTGGAGGAAATGGACCATGTCTTCGTTCCCCTTCAGCTCCCTGTAGACGATCCTCACTGCTGACAGTTCCGCCTCTGCGGGTCTTCTCAACAGATGCCTCTCAAGAATATCTCCACCCCCTCCTACCCTGGACCTGAACAATGAACCGTCCTCTGCATGGATCGATATGAACAACCCGTTTGCTTTGAGCTCCCTTACAAACTGCATCAACCTGCCGTGATTCCTCAGTACAAGTGAGCCGGTGGACTCACCGAGAAACACCTTGAAACCGGCAAGATACGGGTCCTCGAGGATTGTCCTCAAACCGGCCGGATCCGTTCCATCGAGAAGTGCAACATTCAATCCGATATCAACATGAGCAGAGGACCCGGCCCGTTCCTTTTTCTCAAGGAAGCTTTTACGATCCACCGTGGGAGGGTGCGTATTCGGCATATCGATGACGGCGCATACCCCCCCGAATGCAGCCGATGCCGTGCCGCTCGATATATCCTCCTCCTTTCCGGATCCCGGTTCTCTCATATGTGTGTGGAGGTCCAATGCCCCCGGGAGGATGATCCTTCTCCCCATCCTCCGCATGGAGTCATACTCACCATTGGAGGGCTCCAGAACTTGGATTCGGGAAATCCTTCCATCCGAGATACATATATTCCTTTCCACCAGTTTTCCATCCTGAAGGATGCGGCCCTGAATCACTGTGTCATAGAGGTTCATATGTATACCGGCCTGAAGGGAATATGACCTATAGGTATATTGGTTTTCAGATTGAAATGGCAGTGAAATGGGAAAGGGATCATTAAACTCGAATTTCACTTCTTCAGCGTTCCTGATGAGATTGCCCTTATCCGATCCTTCAGGACCTCCCTTTCATCCAGTGATGATCTGGCCCTTTCCTTCACCGCTCCGGCCTGTCTCTCGAACAATGAGGAAACCTCATCATTCAGATTGCGAGGTGATCTCTCCTCGACATCTTCAAAGGAGTAAAGGCTCCTGCCCGTATCATCCGATATGAAGCGCACCTTCCTTGTGGTCAGCGAATATGTCCCGGAATAACCGAGTGTAAGGATCATATCCTTTCCCTTCCCGAAAGGATCATGTTCGGTTTCACCGTGTGAAAGACCCAGCTTCCGCAATATCATGGGCAATATGTCCGTCTCATCCACCAGACCCGAATATTCCCCGTTCTCGATACCCGGACCCTTGACGATAAGAGGTATGCGGATATGGGGCCCACTGAACTTTGTCCTTCTATGTTGAAGGTAGCCATGTTCACCGAAGGCTTCCCCGTGATCCGCCATGATCAGTATCAACGGATCCGTATCCCCGCTCTCATCCCTTACCATCTCAAGAAATCTTCCGAAGAGATGGTCCTGGTACTTGCATGCGGAGAGATAAAGGTCGAGATTCCTCTTCCTGAGAACGGGGTCGTTCAGGACCTTTTCCTCATCCCTGTAAACCATATGGAAAAAACGCTGAAGATAGGACCTTGTCCGGTATTTCCTGGGTATCAGGTCCTCCATGTACCTCTCCGGGGGTGCGTACGGAGCATGAGTATCCACGAAATGAAGGAAGAAGAAGCGGTTATCTCCACCATTTCCCTCAAGGTCCCTGCCGAGAGCATCGATGATATTTGACCCATCCATCATCCTTGTTATTTTATAATTCATCATTTCCGGATTCAGCTGCCACCCGGTCAACTTCATGAATAGTGTGACAGGGAGCATCAGGGCATCGTAGAATCTTCTCTTACCGGGTGGAAGGTTCTCTAAGAAATGCACCAGTTTCTTCCTCATTCTGTATGTCCATGATATCTCGCTGCTATCCAGAAAATCATGAAATATCCTGAATCCCCTGGAATAACCGAAAATATGAGAGGTGACAGCATTCGTGGTGTATCCGTACGTTTCGAAACCTTTCTCGCTGAGAAAGGCCGGGAGATACCTGACATCCGGGGTTATTCCCTGTTTATCATGAAGTGTGAAGGGGAGTACCCCTGTCAGGATCGTGGGCACTGCAAAATGTGTCGTGGGTGCCGAAGCAAAGGCATTCCTGAACCGTGCTGACGAATCACTGAACCTTTTCAGGTTGGGCATCAGAGGTTGGCCTCCGATCTCATAATCGACCATATCATGCCTGAGACAGTCCATTATCAGAAGATATACATCAGTCAAGGATGGAGGATATGCGTTTAAATATTTCTTGATGATGGTCACGTCCCGTCAGGTCCATCCCGGTCAAGTGTCATTTCAATTCCACCTCACTCACTTCTCCCCGGGGAGAGATCTCGCCGAATACCCTTCCTTCGAAACGCTGGAAGTGGACCTTTCCCGTTCTCCATTCATTCGGATCCAGCCCGGCCTTCCTACATGTATGAGAGAGGAATTCCTCAACATCCCAATTCCATTCAACGGGAACCTGCGGGAGAAGAAGACCGCTCATGAAGGACCTTCTGGCTATCAATCCGTGTTTGCCGACAATAACCTTGTCCTTCAGGTCCTCCGGATTCTCGAATCGGATGTCCTCCGGTGGGGTTAGGAGGGTCACCTCAACCACGATGGAAGCCATCTCCTTGAGGGTCACGGGAGGGAACCTTGGATCCCTCATAGCCGATGAGATTGAGGCATCCAATATGGCATTCTTCAGGGGCATCACCGGTTCCGAATATCCGATACAGCCTCTCAACTGATGGGACGGATAGGTGTTCAACGTCACGAATACTCCCGATTCGCTATCGAAACTTTCGGGAGGCTTTGGAATTATGACATCTTTTGCACCAAGCTTCCTTTCTATGTTTGCACGGGCCATTCTGACAGCGATCTTCCCATCTTCCAAAGTGAACATCCGGTCACCGTTACAGGAATGGAAACGGATGCAAATCTACTTTGTGCTCATGCTGAAGGAGGTTGTTGACCATCCATTGTCTTAGGTCCGGACCCTGGCTGCGGCGGGACCGGAGGCTGAACCGCCGCTGACCCGGTCATCATCGGTTGAACGGGAACATCCGTTCGGGAAGGAGATTCGGTCGCAGGGGATGGAACCGGGCCCGGTTGCGCGGGAGGTTCAACTGGCGGAAGCTGGCCGGTATTTACCTCCATATCGGACGATGTCGGAAGAGCCCCGGGAGACTTCTCATACGGTAGAGGGGCCGCACTGGCGGGAATATCGGCAGGAGCTTCGTTGAGGGGGGCCTCATCTCCGGTATATGTCTGTGATGCGTCCGAAGCCGGTTCATCCTCCGATGGAGCACCCTTCTTCCTCATCATCAGGATCATGACAATGAGCAGAATTATGAATATCACCAGCAGGATGATTGCTCCTATCACAAGACCCATGAGGAGTGAGGATGCACCATTCTCCGACTCATTCTCGCTCGAGGTCTCCGGTTGTCCCGTGATCTGATGGGGGATTGACCCTTTCCCGATTGTGTCGAATCCTTTGGTAATGATCATTGACGTTTCACTCGTCTGCATTGATAGTCCGTACAGGCCGTAATCCTCAAGCTCCATCCCTGAATTGACTATCAGAACGGCCGGTACGGTCCAGATGATGCTGCTCCCATCAACATACGGGGAACCGAAATCATTTTCCGTGCCGAATGAGAGATAGCCCAATGACCCGTAGGTTCCGACGTTGTAGAAATACTGGGATAGAGGAATGGCCCTGTCCGCGGTTTCCGGCCCTGTCAATTTGGAATCGAATTCGGGTTCCGACCATTCATCCTTCACGAAATAGACGTAATATCTGATAGAGGTCGAATCACCTGATGTTGCATTGTCAGGAGCCGATGCCAGGTTCATTGTGATCCTCACATTCTCCCCCTTCAACTCGGATGACAGGGAGAGAATATCCAGCTTTCCTCCCTCATCCTCCCGGACATTCTTCACATTTCCCTTGAAGTCCACGACGTCATAAACTATGGCCTTCCCATTATCTGGGTAATACCTCTGAAAATCATCCTTGAGATAATCGGGTGTGGTGTCCACGACATTTATGAGAATGCTGCCCAGAGACACTTCATCTTCACCATCCGATACAAGACAGGAGATGTTGAACAATCCGACAGTTGGGAAGATATGGACGAAATAGGGCTCCGTTGATAGAACCTCATCCCCCGCCATCCATGTGTATTCCAGGTTCTCTTTCTCCGTTTCGATATCATATGCATCCGCATTGAATGTAACCTTGTCACCCACCTCTATCTCCAAATTTCCCACGGGTTGAAGGATCGAGCCCCCCGGGAGATCATTGACCGGAATAACCTCGATGAGGAGGTCCTGATAAGTGATGTTGTCACCATCCGAAACGGTTAAAGTTACCATCTCATCCCCAAACCAGTTCTCATCCGGGGAGAAGAATATCACCTTCCCATCCGCATCTATCTCCATCGTGACGTTCAAGGGTTCCGTGGAAAATATCTCTATATCGTCACCATCAACATCAAAGGCTATCTCGTCGAATCTCAGAACGGTGTCATTTTCCTGATCCTCCATCAATGAGACGTTTCCCGGGAAGTCGGGTTGTATTATCGGAGGTGTGTTCCCGATCAGAACGCTGACACGGAACGGGTCCGAGATGTTCAGGCCGTCGAATGAGTAAACCATCAGGGATACCATGTCGCCCTTTGCGGTCTCGACCGAATCTATCATACGGTCGGTGAACGGCTGAACGCTGTCGGAATCATAAAGGGACAGGGGTTCTCCGTTGATGAACCATCGATAGGAATACACCAGAGTATCCGTTTCAATGTCACTCCCTTCCTGGACCATCACCGCCCTCAGGTTATCCCCTGTCTTGGGAGCTCTGGGTCTTATCTCGATGACGGGAGGAGCGGGAATGTTGTTGAGAACCGTAACCTGTGTTGGAAATACATGCTCGAAGGAGTTGCCGAAATTGTCGATGACGGTCACCTTCAATGAGTAATTCCCCACATCCGAATCCAATCCCGGCTGGAGGAGACATTCCCAGCCTCCGGATGATGAGTTGAAGAAGGGAGACCCCAGAATGTCCGTTGTCCAATCCGTGGTGCCTTCGAGACGTGCCTCTAAGTTCACATCAAGGGTCGAGAGCTCCTGCTCAGATTCCGATATCTCGATCCCCATACGGTAGGAGCTCCCCTCCGGCCACGATGACGATGCTACCCGCCATGGGCCCACCCCCGATCCGGGAGCTTCTCTCTTTTCTCCTCCTGGACGAGCCAAACGCCGCCCTC
>NJDO01000002.1 GCA_002254385.1 Thermoplasmatales archaeon ex4484_6
ATACCGGTGTGCAGAGGTTTGAAAGATTAATAGTATCTGACCGAATATCTCTTTCAAACCAAGCATCCGGTCGTTTCGCTCTTTAAATACTCCTCAATTCCTCTTACCGACCATCCTCGGGGGGGATTAGAGGTTCGGATACGAATGTATTATCATTCGTTTCCGATTTTTCACTTGCAGAATCTTGGAAACTACTTATAAGATAACCACCTTTTTCGATGCCGGAGGATGCCAAACATGGTCACTTCCAGACTGAAAGGGATCATGGGGCGTTACAACGCCCAGTACTGGACGGTCATCACTCTCGAACTTCTGGAACGGGGAGCCTACTACGGCATCATGGGTTATTTTCCCGTTCACATGATCCGGAACGTGGGGATAACCGGAACGCAATACGGAATAATGTATGCACTTCTCCTTTCTCTACTGTACACACTCCCTCTTATCTCGTCCTCCCTTGCCAGGAAGTTCGGATACAAGAAGATCCTTCTGCTGGCCTTCATACTGCTTGCCCCGTCATATCTGGCAATGACATTCCTGAACAGCTTCTGGATGTTTATACCTCTTATCATTACCTGGGGAGTGGGGGCTGGTGCGTTCAAACCGATGGTCTCGGCAACCATTGCCCATGTCACAGTACCGGAAAACCGCAACTCCGCCTATTCCATCTACTATCTTTCAATAAACTGGGGCTCCCTGATAGCCATGGTCATGATCGGTTTCTTCATCCCCCAGGCATTCGCCCACATTGCCTTCATGGTCGGTGCGGTGCTGATAACCGTAAATCTTTTGATAACATTCCTATTCTACAAGGACCCGGTTGAAAAGGACACATCAGAAAATGTTTTTTCTTCACTCAAGAGAATGGTCCTTGTGATGCGTGATACCAAATTTGCGGTGCTCATATTGATCTATGCCGGCTTCTTTTTCATCTTCTCATCCATGCATACATTCCTTCCGGTATACTACGTGGATTTCGGAATAAAACCCTGGGAATCCTTCGAAGCTCCGCTCATGTCGGCCTTCAACCCCCTCACAATAGTACTTCTGGGTCCTTTTCTATCGAGATACATGGACAGATTCGACTCCCTCAAGCTCATGATATTCGGTATGTTCATCTTCTCGGGAGGACTGCTCCTTCTCGGAATGATACCGATATGGTACATGATGCTGATCGGTATTGTCATTTTCTCGATAGGCGAATTTGTCACTCATCCGAATTTCATATCCTATGTTTCGAGGATAGCTCCGAAGGATAAGGTGGCCCTTTACATGGGATATGCCTTCATACCCTCCGCAATAGGGAATGTTTCCGGATCACTGGCAGGCGGGGTGATGTGGGACAATATCGCCGTTGCACAGGAGCGCCCCTCTCTTTTCTGGACCATATATGTGGCCATCGGACTTTTCACGATCGGGAACTTCCTTCTCTACAACAAATGGATCAAGGGCGGCAGAACAACAACCGGAGAGAGGAGAACCGTATGGAACTCGAGAGCCTCGGTTATAGGCGTCTACTCGCTCGTGGGAGTGATGATCGTGCTTGGCCTGAGCTCCGGAACCACCACTTTCATCGGTGGTGAGGACTCCGAGGAGGGAAGAGGAACGTATCAGTGGGAGGAATCCTCCGTGACCGTTTCCTTCAGCGAGGAGAATCTGGCCGAGGGAGATTCGACGATCTATCCCGTAGAGATACCGTATCCCAATATAGTGAGGATCAACATCACACTGACCTGGTCCGACGAGGATGATATACAGAGATTGGTCCGGACCTATCGGAACGAACCTGACACATTTCTTCTTGGAGTGGAGATGAGCAATATGACGGAGGTATCCGAAACGGCTGCCAACGAACACGGCAGCGAGGGCGTCATCGGGATCTCCCTCCTTTTTGACCCGGTCGAGGACCCCTTCGATGAGGAATCGTTCCTCCATACAGGCATGTACAATATCACAGTTTCAATGATGGACGCCGGGAACTACAATAACAGATTCAGTCTGATGGGTTTCAACGATCCGGGCAACGGTTATCGACTTGTCATAGAATATCGTTATCTGGCGCTTTTGGATTAGAAAAAAGAATATACAAGAGACATGACCCGGAAATCCCATGTACCGATAGTGTAAAATATGATGTCAGTTGGATAATGACACATGTCCGATCCATTCGGAAACATCTTGAGCCATATCACCACGCTCCTTCTTCTTGGCACGGTTCTCCCTCTGGGGGCTGCACCAATCCAAGCACAGGCCCGGGACTCCGGCGACGATCCTCTGTCGGATGTGGATTTTCAACATCAGAATCTATATCACGAGAACTCCCTTCTTTTTCGTGCCACGTTCGGAGATCTCATTCCGGGAAACGGCTTCGATGAAATGGCGGTTTGCTCCAAGAACGGCAGGATAACGGTCACATACGGATCTGACATGTCCTGGACAACGGAGCTTGCCGAATGGGCTTACATAGATAACAATCCCAATGACCCGGCCGAGGTATATTCCCTTGCGGCCGGTGATATCCTGCCCGACAGGGCGGGGGATGAACTCGTATCGGTGGATTCGGACTATTCGGTTCGCATGATAACATACGATAACGGAAGCTGGAATTCCAAAACGATATGGAGGGATGATGACTGGCTCTACGAGGTCGCTATTGGTGAACTGGTACCGGGCAACGAAGGACCGGAGCTTGTGGTCGTAGGTGAATCCGGAAGGGCTACACTCCTCACAAGGTCATCGGATGACACCTGGACCTCAGAGGTACTGTTCCGGGATAACTTCGCTATAGATACATGTCTCATAACGGATTTCGATCCTTTCGTTCCGGGGAACGAGATCCTTGTTGCAGGTATAGACCGGAACGTCACCCTCATCGAGAGGATTGAAAATGACTGGATACCTACCGACATCTCCTTTCTCGGGTCTTCCGTCATTGATCTTGCATCATCGGATCTTGATGCCTCGATTCCGGGAGAGGAGATCTATGCCTCGACCTTCGACGGAAACATCTTCATGATCGAAAACAGGAACGGATCCTTTTCCGCTAATAATGTTCATCATGAAGGTGCAATGGTCTACTGCCTCGAATCCGGAATTCTCGATGATGAGAACGTTATCGTGATGTCCACCTGGAACAACAGGGTTGCCCTTCTCTATAATGACAATACGGATTTCAGGGTAAGGGAGGTCTACAGGGAGGATTACGTAATTCCAGGATGCGCCATCTTCGACGTGGACCCATACCATAAAGGAGCCGAGATCTTCTCACTTTCCGGCCTCGGATACATAACGATGATCTATCATGATGACCCAGGAGCCGATATTATCCTTCCATTCAATGAGACCACGGTCTCGATGAACGAGACATTGAGCCTGCCTTTCATGGTGAGATACAAGGGCGGATACAACGGAATTGTGGAAGTGGAGGTGACATCCGACGGAAATGTCTCGACCGAACACCATCTTAGATTTGATGAAGAGGGGATATACAAGACGAACATATCGATCGATCGTAAGGGACAGCACGTCATCCGGTTCGGTATAGCGCCCCCATCAGAAGGCCCTTCAAGGGAGCTTATCGTCAGGGTGGTAGATGATGACAGACCCGTCTTCTTTGATCCTGTCCTCTTGAACGAAAAGATAGGTGCGAACAGACAGATATCAAGAGATTTGATCGTTATGAGTGAGAGGGATGTCGGAAACCCCTTCCTTATCGAACCCGTCAGGGTTCCGACCGGTATCTCGATCGTTTCCAACCGGACCGTGATAGATCCTCTCGGGGAGCCAATACACATATCGCTTATAGTGTCCGTTTCTCCCATCGTATCGCCCGGGGCCACATATTTCTTTCTTAGAATGTCATCGACAGATGGAAGAAGTCGTGCTGTCGGCCTCACCATCCATATACTTGAATCCTCCGTGACGGATTTCGATCTAATATTCCAAAGAACATCTATCGAGGCAGCCGTGGGGGACAATATCTCGGTCGATCTGCTAATCGTCCCGATAAATTCATTTCAGGGTATAGTCAATCTCACCCTGGCCGATGACGTTGAGGGTATCTCGGTCGCGATTTTACCGGAACACATCGAACCACCCGGGACGGTGTCTGTGGCAATAGAGGTTCTGCAGGATACCGGACCCTATTTTGTAACGATCAGGGGTGCGTCCGGCAATCTGGTCAGGGAAGAGACCCTCATGATAGAAACCTCCCCGCCTCGCCCGGACATTCTGATAGAGGGGCCTCAGGACCCCGTTCTCCTTGCAAGGGAAGGAGGGGACGTGCTCAGGGCCGAATTCACGCTGAATATCACACCAGTGCAGGGGACCATCTCCGATGTTCGGGTCGAGGTCATAGGTGCTTCCCCGGGTACAACGATATCCATATCACCTTCCGAATTGAGGAATATTCCCTACAGGGTTCCGGTAACTTTCAGGATAGACGCTCCCCTCAACACAACACTTTCGACACTCACGGTAATTTTCTCAAATGATGATAATGAATGGATATACAATATATCATTGAAGAAGGCAGAAGAAGCAAAGGAGAATAGTGGAAGCGGCCTCCCATCATGGACATTCTCCCTCATCATCGGAATTGTCATCATCATCCTTCTTCTGCTCATCCACAAAGGGAAGGGAGCGAATACTTTAAATCGAAAACGGCAACATGGTGAGATCGATGTCAGGAATAAGGGGGCATCTCACTCTGATACGGCCCATGAACGGCACCATGGCAGGAGTGGCGGTCTGGATAGGATGGTCCGTTGAGACCGGCGATCCATCGCCCCTGAACGTTCCTCTGCTGATGTTGATGGCGTCCGCGTTTCTCGTTCTTTCCGGAGGGAACATCATTAACGACATCAGGGATGCCGAACTGGATGAGCGGATACACCCCCGAAGACCCATTCCCTCGGGAATCATCTCCAAGGGCAAAGCCAACATCCTCTGGATAATGGCATGGGTCCTGGCAGCCGTCACAACAACCATTTCCTTGCTTATGAACGGAACAACCCTTCTCCCGATCTACATACTGACAGCATCCCTCCTCATTCTGGCTGCCTACGAATGGAAACTGAAGGATAGGGGATTTCCCGGGAATCTCTCCGTTTCCCTTCTGACGGGTTCGACCTTCATCTTCGGAGCTTCACTTACAGGAAGCATTTCTCCTCTTGTATGGGCATTCTCGGCTCTTGCACTCCTAATCAATCTATCCAGGGAGCTCCTCAAGGATATGGAGGACTCGGAAGGGGATTCAGGATACCGAAGAAGCCTGCCTCTCACGAGGGGCAGGGATGCGGCGCTGCTTGTCTCAAGGGGAGCCGTACTCATCGCTGTCGCCGTTTCCATCCTTATCGGTGCATTGGCCGCCGTGAATCCCATGTTCATCGTACTTGTGATAATCGCCGACGGCTTCTTCGTCTCCTCTGTTTTCCCTTCATCCGGGATATCCGCATCCACTATGCAGAGAAGGTCCAAGATGGGCATGATGTTCGCATTACTTGCTTTTTACAGCTTCGCCCTTATTTGATGACCTCATTTTGTGCATGACAAAGAAACCTTTTTCATCCAATAGGTGTTAGAAGATGATGTTCACAAGGAGTCTTTTCGGATGAAAAAACGTTCAGCTGTTGTGTGGCTACTTCTACTAGCCGCCATCATGATGGTTTCAACCGTACCGCAATCCACCTTTGAACAGGTTGCAGGTAAACATTCTTGTTCATCCGCGGATATGACCAGGGCGGATCATGGCCCCATATCCGTCAACGGAAATGCCGCATTACTCTCCCTCGCTTCATCCGAGGGATGGCAGGGGTCGGGAAGTCAAGGGGATCCGGTGATCATTTCCGGATACAGGATATTCACTTCCGCCACCTATTCTGTTTCCATAAGGAATACCGATCTTCATCTGAGAATATCAAACATGAACATAACAAACTCGGATCAGGCAGGCATACTCCTTCAGAATGCCAGGAACGTGGAGATATCATCATCAATCATCTACTCCCATAACTTCGATTGCATCCGCATTTCCTCCTCTTCATACATCATCGTGGATAACAGCACTTTCGACCAGGATGATATAATATTGAACAGTTACAACGGTATCAGGATCGTGGATTCCTCGAACGTTTCCATAGTGGATAATCATCTTGCGAGAATGACCAATGACGGAATATCCGTATCCGGTACATCAGCGGACGTGACCATCCGCAGGAATGTTGTGGAGGACATGCTCAACAACGGAATATCCCTGTCTTCCGATTCCTGCAGCGCATTCGACAACGAGGTGGTTGAGTGCGGATACGGCATCAGGGTATCCGGTTCCGGAAATATCATCAAGGAAAACTGGGCAAGAGGCTACAATGGATACGGCATATATGTGACCGAGGGGAGTCGAAACCGGATAATGGATAACATTGTGACAAGAAACACCTACGGTATAGCTGTCATCATATCCACCAGGAACGTGATAACGGGCAATTATATCGGAAAATCCGCCTCTTTCGGAATGGATCTTTACTGCAATTCGGGTAGTTCGAACATCATACATTCCAATCATTTCTACTACAACAACGGAACGGATGGCTCCTTCGACCCTGAAAGGATACAGGCCAGGGACCTGAACGGCGGGAACATATGGTATGATGAGTCAGCCCACAGGGGGAATTTCTGGTTCGACTGGAGGGGAAATGACAATAACGAGGACGGTATCGTTGACCTTTCGTATACGTTGATGGGCAGGGATTCCAGGGACCCCTACCCCATTCTCAATCCCGATATTCCCGATGTATTCGTTCCTCCATGGGGGCTTACCGCAAGTCCCGATTCCGATCGAATAGTTCTTCAATGGTACGCTCCATGGATCGGCCCCGGAATATCAATAAAGAGCTACCAGCTGTACAGGAGCGAAAGAGGAGGGGGGGAACTTTACCTGACATCCATTCCCGGCAGTGAGACCACCTACACCGACTTTGATGTCCGTCCGGGAAGGGCTTACTGGTACTACGTCGTTGCTCTGAACGATATTGCATACACGAACAGGAGCAACAGGATCAAATCTTCCCCTGACACCAAACGGCCCAGTGTATCCATAGATTTTCCCAAGGATGGCACATACTTCAACACGTCATCCGTTGAGATTCTTTATACCGGCAGTGACAATATAGCATTGGACAGGTTCGAGATAGTTCTCGATGATGAGTTTCCCCTCGACAACGGATTGTGGACAAATGTCACCTTCGACAATCTCTCAGAAGGAATTCATCATGTGGATGTGACCGCGTTCGATCTTGCCGAGCACCAACGTACCGCATCCGTTACGTTCACCGTTGACCTGTCCCCTCCGTTCATTTCATTTAACGTATCCGGCAATGAACCTCTCATTACCGGAAAAACGGATCTGGAGCTATCCTGGAACGCATACGATCCCGTATCGGGTGTCAAGGATTTCCGCATCTCCCTTGATGACTCCTCATATTCGAGCATAGGGATCCAGACAAGCTATTTGTTCCATGATCTGGAGCCAGGATATCACGACATCAGGGTTCAGGCATATGATATGGCGGGAAATCACCGCAATGATTCGGTAAGGATCCTTGTGGACCCCGACAAACCGCATCTGTCCATCCATCATCCTGTCAACGGGTACATGAACAACACGGGAGATGTCCTCGTCGCGTGGACGGGGACGGACAGCGGATCCGGTGTGAAGGGCTACTCCATCAGATACGACCTGGGAGATTGGATCGATATAGGAATTGTGAATGAATACCTTCTCAGGGATCTTGACGAGGGCGTGCATCACATTTACGTGAAGGCCCTGGATCTGGCAGGCAACGAGGTCATTGTCAGCAGCATGATCATCGTGGACCGTACACCTCCTCTTGTTAACATTCAGGTTCCGGAGGAGAACGGTCTATATTCCGAAGGATTCATTCTGGAATGGACCGCGTCCGACCTCCTTTCAGGTGTTGGAGAAGCAATGTTCAAGGTGGATAACGGCAGCTACAGGATCCTCGGGGAGGGCGAACCGTTCGAGCTGGAATACACCAGCGACGGTGTACACCGGCTCGTTTTAGAGGTAAGGGACGGGGCCGGAAATTCCGAGATCCTGACACGGCAATTCTATTTCGATACAAAAAAACCCAGGGTTGTCTCGGCCCTGCCGACCGGGAGAGATGTTCCCGTTGATACATCCGTAATCATAGAGTTCAGCGAGCAGATGAACACGTCCTCCGTGAAGGTTGACATAAATGATCTGGATGGTTCGTATGAGTGGAATGGCAGCAATCTAACCTTCGTTCCCTCTTCAATACTGGAATATGATACAAAATACTCAATCCAGGTAACAGGATCCGATCCCGCCGGAAACCGCCTCTCTCCCTTCTCATGGTACTTCATCACCGAAGTGAATCTCACAAAACTGAGCGGACTCGTGAGAGGATTCATCATGGATGTGAACGGCACTCCAATTGCAAATGCATCCATAAGGTTCGCCTCGGGCGAGAGAACCTATTCGGATGGGGACGGTTGGTTCTCCATTATACTTCCCGAAGGCGATAACCATCTGATAATCTCGTTTCCCGGTTATCGAGAGACCAAGTTCGATTTCAGGGTCAAGGGAGGGGAAATACTCGATCTTGGAGATATCCCGATAAGACCCGAAACGGGGGGCGAAACATCAGAATCCGGTTCCAACGGCGGATACTGGATCGTCGTTATGACCGTGGTGATAGTCATTCTTCTTTTACTCCTCCTGATCGGATGGCAGGTAAAGAGAACAATTGATTACAAACGCATGCCGCCCGTCGAGGATGAATGGTTCGCCGCCCCCGTGCCATCCGGAAGATCCGTGAGTGACCCTTCGGGCATGTCGACTGAGGATAGAAAGGATCTGGAGGACAAACTGAGAATGTGAATGAGAAAGAGAACGTGAAGACATCGTATGGATTCATTCTCTCCGATCCTTGAAACCTTCAAAAGAACCTGTCAAGGGAGACCTGGGTCCTGCCGGAAGATGCACCAACCATGGCCTCTATATGTTTTTCGACGCTGTTTTTCGAGAACCCCAGCTCTCCTACGAGAAAATCCATCACCCCATCCATGTCCGGTCCGGAACCTTCCGTAGAATAATCATCTGTCACATCGGGATCGAGGAATATCCTCCTTACACTGTCGAATTCCAGAAGAGGTATCCTTTCCCTTTCACAAGCATTTTCCAGATTTCCGTATTTTCGAATGAGCTTCAGAGCCTTTTTTGGACCGATGCCTTTCACTCCCGGATTGAAATCGGTTCCCACGAGTATGGCAATATCCACAAGCTGTTCCCTGGTGATGCCGAGCGCATCCAGCGTTTCTTCCAGGGATATGATCTCCGGTTGAACCGAGATATATGCTTTCTTTCCTGCGATCTTTCTTTTGCCAGAAACCGCAAGATTCCTTACAAGACGTGGTGTCCCGAAAAGGAGAGAATCGAAATCCTGCGATGATGCGGCGAACACGTCACCCTTTGCACACATGTACGAGGCCTGTGCCTCTCCATCCGCGGGTGCGATCACACGAGGAATGCCCATCAGATCCAGGAGCCTCAAAGCATTGTTAACCATCTCATCTGTCAAACGACTTGTCTGCATGGCCTTTGTTCTGGCCCTTTCCATATCCCCCACCCTGAGAGCTTCCTCCCATTCCTTCAATGCATCCTCTTTCCTCTTCCTTCTGAGATCCAGGGTCCCTTTCTTCAGTTCATTCGGCTCTCCATCAAACACGAATATCGGTTGTATTCCTCTCGATACCAGATGGCTCGTTCTTGACAGCAGCCCCTTCAGGTGCGAGATCACGATTCCATCCTTCGTTGAAAGGGGATATCCCTCGGGCGTTCTTATCGATGAAACGAATTGATACAGCACGTTGTAGGCGTCGAAGGCCACATGCTTTCCCGAAAGTTCTGCCTCGGCAAGCTCCCTCTTCGCAACGAGATCCGAAAGCTTGACACCCATGAAGACCCGAATCCAAGTAAATGCTATCAATCTTTCCATGCTTTTAATATGTTAGATAGGAAATGCTCCCTCATGAGATCGATCCTCGTGGAGCCTGTCCTCCTTCTCATATTCCTTATTCTCGTTCCACCTTTCGTCATGGGTCAATCCGGATCATCAATATTTATCGAGAATCCCCGGATTGATCCCTCCGACCCGGTGACGGGAGAGGAGACAAGAATCTCATATTATCTGATCCTGAACTCCACCTGCATACCCAATGGATCCCGTTTGAGGGTCGGTGAAGAGATCTACCCCGCAGTCTTCAACGAATCCGCATTCGATCCCGAAAACGAAAACGTTTTGTTCTTTGAAGCTTCACTAACACCGCAGACATCCGGGAAGCTGAAGGTTCTCATCGAAATTGAAATGAACGGGACCTGGAACGGAGCAGGCAGCTTCATCCTCGATGTGGAGGAAAAAGCGGCTTCGGATGAAGATACCATACTCGGGTTTCCGAAATGGTACTGCTCAATCTCAATAATACTCGTCACACTGGCAGTCATCTTCTTCACATGGTCCTACTTCAAGGGAAGATCCATGCAGAAAGCAAAGGGAAACGATGCTGCGGCGGGAATGGTTTTCTGTTCCTCCTGCGGAAAGCCCGTCAAGAAAGATGACATTATATGTCCATGGTGCAAAACCACTCTGGATGATGAAGAGTTCATCTGTGGCAAATGTAAGAAACCCGTATCGTCCAGTGACAGGAAATGTCCGCACTGCGGTGCGGTCCTTGCGGATCCATACGACAATGCGGTTCAGGAAATCCCCTCCGTTAGGAAGAAGAAACCCCTCTCGAAGACCATCGAGATATCTCCTTCTAAAAAGAGAAAATGCCCGGAATGCGGAAATATTCTGCTTGATGACGAAACAAAATGCCCCCTGTGCGGATACGAATGATAAACTGGAAAAGGCCTGGAACGAACGTGCAACACCATGCAAGATGGGTTGAATATCTGCCAGTAGGATGGATTGTCTGAAGGAAAAAATTGAATGCTTCTTTCGACAATATAAGAAAATGGTTGTCAGCCGAAAAGCGTTTCTGAAAGTGTACGAACTATATGGGGTTCCGACGCTTCTCCTCCTGTCATCAATCTGAAGGATCTCATTATCGATCTCACCAGGAAATCCACACCGGAAAACGGTTCTCCTCCCCTTGACTCCACAGCCGAAAGGAATGGTGTCCATCTCGTTGTTATGTTCAGCTCCAATCCATAGAAGGGGCTGAGTTTCTTTACCATCTCGGATATCTCCATCATCGGGTCTGATGTACCCCTCACAACCTTGGTTTCGAATGGAATGGAATTGATGATCATATCGAATTTCAGACCGGGTTTCTTCAGTGCCTTGAAGGATGTTCCCTTCACCTTACCATTCAAGGTTGATGCCATCTCTCTCGTTCTGTCGCTTCCACTCCCGGCGATGTAGGTATCCATCCCCATCATGGATGCGGCCACGGCCGCGGCCCTTCCCGAGGCTCCGGTTCCAAGAACCAGCACCCTGGAATTCGGTTTGACCTTGAGCTTCTTCAGAATGTCTCCCATGCCGTATATCTCGCTGTTGTAACCCAGTTTGTTCCCTTCCTTGAAGATTATCGTATCTATACTGCCAACCGAATTCGACCTCGGGTCCACCCAATCCATGTATCTCAACGCGGAACTGCGGAAAGGCATCTCTACAAGGGCTCCCCTTGCACCCATCCTGGCACAGAACTGTATTCTTTTTTCGAATTGTTCCGAAGGGGACCTTATCGGGATCATCACCATTTCATGCCCCATCTCATTGAACTGTGCATTGAAAACCTTTGTCTTGAAAACGAGATCGAATGCACGACCTATCTGAAATAGCAATCCCGTATCCTCCTTGAGAAAGCGGTCCTTCAACGACCAGCTGCTGGTCATTTCGCTTCCTATGAGGCCGATGGACCTCCAGACCTGCTCCCTTTCCGAAAAATAACCCTTCACCCCTCCGGATATGTCCGATCTCGATGAACTGCCGATATCGAATTCTGCCAGAGATATCATTTCCGATCTGAAAAGGGGAGTGATCAGGGAAAGAAGTTCTTCCCACTCCCCCGTCACATTGAAAACGACCTTCTTGTTCTCGGCCCATCGCCGAACGGATGCGGTTGTTCGTATGAACCGCATAAGTGAGTCCTTGTCATGAATGTTTGCAGCCACCTTGTAACCGTCGAATGAATCCTTATCGATCCCCTGAGGGGGTGACCATTCCTCTCCTTTCCTTACCAATTCCGAAAGGAGTACCCTGCTTCCGGCGCGTCTTGCAAGAGAAATAAGCTCTCCCCTCTTCTTCTCCGGAATATCCTGTTCTATTTCCACCCATGCAAACCCCTGGGCCGCTATCATTCCGAGAAGGTCCAATCTCACGCTCTCCGGAAGAATGGATTCGTCGATGGACCCTCCATGTCGCGATGGTCTGAGTGATGCTATTGCTGAATGTTTTATGAAAGAGGCGACCTGTATCACATTCACACCAAATCTTGCCCGACTCTCTGGGGAAGGTGCTATTTTGAATGTATCGAAGGGGACCTCCACCAGAACAACCCCCCTGCTCCTTGCGGAGAAGTATCTCTTCCGCAATGCTTCAACGGAAGGTCCTTCCAGGACGACCACTCCCCACGGAGGAACGGGGATTCCCGCATCTTCTACCATGTTCCTGCCTTTACTACCAAAACGGATGTCATTAATATATGATGTGCCCCCCATCATCTCCGTGGATGCTGAATCTATCATGAACTGGGCTCTCTTTTTCCTCATCTCCTCCCCGATGAGCCCCCGAATATGTCCGTATCCGGTCCCTTCCCTCTCGATATCCCGTTTCAGGAATTCAATGGCATCCTTGCTTATCATACCGTTCGGATACTGTATATATATATCCTTTATTAGGGCGTTCAAGGGATTACCCGAGGTAGGCCCATGATAACTATCCCATCAACTTTATGATGGCCTCTGCCGGTTCTCCTTCCGACTCTTCAAGAGCCTTCAGAGCGGAAGCACGGTCTGCCCCCGTCTGATCCATCACGAGTTGAATGTCCTCCTCGGGTATCTCGGTTCCCAGGGATCTTTCGCTTACCTTTCCCTGGATCTGGAAGGTTCTCTCTCCCTGAACATTCATTATGGTCACTGCGGGATTCTCGATCACGATCTCCTTCGATCCCGTCTCGATGACAACCTTCCTGACATCCTTGAGCTCCTCCATATTGAGCCCCATCTTTCTCATCATTCTCTCCATCTGGCGTGGGTTCATTCTTCCGGGCATCATGGGATCAACTTCCGGCAACTCAAATGTCCCTGGTCAACAGCCAGCTCTGATAACCGGTCATATTACCGGTGGTATCCGTTTTGAACTTCATGTTCTTGAAAAGGGTCAATTTATCGTGGGTTCTATGTCCGGTATCGTAAAGTTCCACGATAACCTTGGAAACACCTCTCTTCTTCATCTTTTTTATGAAGAACTTCAGGAATCCTTCAGGGAGCCTCTGATCATCCCATTCATCGAAAGAGAAACCATTGACCTTGACCTGGCTTCCATCTATCTCGTATTCCATGGAGCCAAGGCGCCTCTGGGTATCATAGTCGTACATCGTAAGAGATCTCACTTCTCCGGTGGCCGTCGGACGAATGAGTTTGGATTCATATCCCACGCTCTTTCCGGAGAAAAGCCCCGTTCTGATCTTATCGTATTCCAGATCCACCATACCGACACCTCGGTTACGCAAGACATCGAGTTAAACCGGGCTTGTTTACTTATTTCTTTCGTTTGGTAGGTTGAAAGATATTATATGTTCGAATCCTGTTCGTTTGCTTCCGATCAACTCTCCCTTTTCAATTATCGAATATCTTTGAAGAATACGTTATTACTTGATATTCCATCTCCATTGGAAATGAAGGTACATTAATTATAAATAGCATTTCTGTGATTAATGATCTACCTTCGGGATGGGATGCAGCCATGAGCATATGCGGGGATCTCAATTGCAGCAAGTGCTGCCATGACAGGGAGGTTGTTCTGACACACGATGATGTGGACCGGCTTCTCACAATGGGGCATTACGAACAGACATTTGCAAGACCTTCAAGACACGGCCACAATCTGAAAGAACTCATATTCGAGAACGGGACCTGCATCTTCTTGAAAGATGGCAAATGCTCGGTATATCAAAACAGGCCAACGGCCTGCAGGATATTTCCTTACGTTACAGAGGACGGAAAGGATGCAATCGACAGCGGATGTCCCCATGGGGATATCTTCAGGAAAGATGAAATATTCATTTCCACTGGAAGAGATGGTTTCAAACACATAATAAAAGATGTGGAGAGAACCATCTCAACCGCCATAGAGTGAAAGGATATGAGTGATCATCAGATGGCATTCATTCCCGGGTTCTTTCATGGAAGGACGGATGTACTGTCAAGATAACAGCATGGTTGTCAAGATGGTCGATTCATTCAACCATTCTTTCTTCTTTCGAAATCCTCCCTTGAAAAGAAAAGGATCAGAACAATGGATGTCGCAAGAATAAGGTTCAGGTTCAGAGGGCCCAGGTATATCCCCCTTACAAGAAAACCCAGGAATGCAATTATCAAAGGGAACGTCCATTTCGAACCCCT
This sequence comes from Thermoplasmatales archaeon ex4484_6, assembly GCA_002254385.1. Taxonomy (GTDB): domain Archaea; phylum Thermoplasmatota; class Penumbrarchaeia; order Penumbrarchaeales; family Penumbrarchaeaceae; genus Penumbrarchaeum. Next base: position 14,669 of record NJDO01000002.1, read on the forward strand.
TCTCGTGAGATACGCTCCCAGAGCAAAGGCGGCACCAACCAGTAGATATGTGCCCGCCAGAAGGTAATTCCATCCAAGTGTAAGACCTTCCTGCAGCCTGGATACTGTCGCTTTTTCCAGCTCCAGTTCGATCTGAACGGACGTCCCATCTTCAACGACTATATCGGAATAGGTGATGTCAAGCACATCCCTGCCTGTAATTACTATGGATACTATCCCGGATGTTACGTTCAGATACAGTGCCTGTCCTTCGGACAATCCATCCATGGAAACCTCGATAAAACCGTATAACGGATCCAGCACTCCCAATGAGAGGTCATCCACATCATCGGGTAATTCCAGCATAATATCCATACGTCCGGTCGGGGGCTCGAATCCCCGAGCAATTCCGAATAGAGATGCCACCCATGGTGTGATATTAAGTTCTTTACCGGGTATGAAGTGCCAGATCGAGATGTTCTCCATGGAACCGGCTGCCAGGGCTATCGTGCCGTTTCCCCGGATCTCGTAACTGTTCGATCCGTTCTCTATTGTATGGTTCGTCATCTGCCCCGTGCCATTTCCTATCCCGATCATCCTGCCCGCAAGAGAATCAAATCCAAATGTGTTTACATTAATCGTCAACGATCCGTTTTTTACTGCGGAATTCCCGTAAGGGGCCACCACCATCTCCTCGTACAGTATTATGTCCTCTCCGGAGGAAATATTGTTCACCGAATCCTCCAGCTTACCGTCGATGTCCTCTTTCGGGTATACGAGCCGGGTGGCTTCAACCGGGACATACCCCGCCTTATAAAATTCAATGGTGATTATACCAACATTCACCTCTTCCATCAGAAACCTGCCGGATTCGTTGGTGAAGGTTGTTTTCTCATCGAGGCCCACCATGACACCGCGCACCGGTCTTCCTTCCTCATCGATCACATAACCGCATATATCGGATATTTCCCCGCTTGTATCAAGTTGATAATTCCGGTATGCGATGTACCCTCCCAAAAAAGAAGTGGAGATGGCCAGAAGAATGAACATAACAACTGCAACCCATAACCTGGTTCTCATCTTTGCACCTTCCGGGAACATCGTTAACCATGATATTAATATATAGCCTCTTTCAGGGAGATATCTCCAGTTCCATGGTGAATGAAACGGATGAGTTTCCCTTGATCTCATCCGGTGGAACATACCTTATACTTTTTGTTCTGATACCATCCGCTATCTTCTTGACATCTCCAAGGTGAATCACATCCAGATCACCGTGATCCAGGTGAGATGAGATCCCTTTGATATGGCCCTCTCCGACGACCGCCAGCAGATGCGGGAAGTCCCTGTTTAGAGCTCTTATCCTCCGGGACATGTACGTATCCCTGTAATCAACTATCCTTTCCTTCAACTGTGGGAATACCCTGCCGAACTGCTCCATGGCCAGATCAGGATCGTTTTCCACCTGTTCTATACCTTTTTCTATCTGTTTCTTCGGTAGAAAGGAAGCGCCTATTACCGAACCGAACAATTTCAATCTCTGCATCAAGGGAATGTCACTGAGAATGTTGTTTACCATTGGTGTGGCTTCGACATCAATGAAGAAATGGGGAATGTTCATTTCCTGGGCGGCTTCAACTGCTCCAAGCATCTCCTCACCAACATCCGCTCCCTGGCTCTGGGCTGCCCGATCATAGACCTTCTGAAGTCTTTTCAGAAGGAAAGGAGCATCCTCGGACCTGTCAAGTCCCTGTTCAAGTGCTTCAAACCTAAAACGATCGAGTTCGACACAGACGGCATGCGGTCTTCTCTGGTAAATGATATACTTGACAGCTTCTCTTATCGAGAAGACGTGACCGATACCTACCAGGGTGATCATTTCTGTAGACCTCGATCCTTATGATGATTCATTATCCGATAAACCTTTTTTGGAATCTCATACACCGAGATCATTTAGGTCCTCGCCAATTTCAAGGGCGAATTTCTTCAAAAGCTTCCTGGCGGCATCGTTCATTTTCTCTGGCGGGTCGATGTAAACAACGACATAGAGATCTCCATGGTCGCCGGTTACCGGGTCGGGAAATCCCTCTCCTTCTATCAGGAACTCCGTCCTTGACCGGGTTTTCGGAGGGATCCTTAGTGTTCTCCTTCCTTCGAGTGTATTTACACGCTGCTTTCCACCGAAAACCGCCTTTGGAAGGGATATGGATTCTTCTATGTAGAGATCGTTGTCAACCCTTCTCATATTCTCTTCCTCTGCCACGTTGACAGTGACAAGGAGATCACCCCTGGGTCCTGATCCAAGACCGTGGCCCCCTTTACCGTTAAGCTTGATGATGGCTCCATCCTCCACACCCGCAGGCAGGGTGACCAGCACCTTATCAACACCGTTCACCAACCCCACACCCGAGCACTTCCTGCAAAAATGCTGCATCAGGATGCCTCTACCGTTGCAGGTGGAACATACAACCCTTTGATTAACGTAACCCTGAGGTGTCTGGACCGGAGCAAGGAGGGCACCCGAGCCCCTGCAGGTGGGGCACTGAGTGACCGTGGTTCCCGGTTCGGCACCCGATCCTCCGCATCTGTCACAGGTGATCGGCATCGAGATATCCACGTACCTTTTCATTCCGTTGAAAGACTCGGAAAAACTGATGTTTAGTTCGATCTTCACATCGGATCCTCTCTGGGGAGCTATCGGAGGACCTTGATATACGTATCCGTTTGAGGAGGCCCCCATCATGCCATTCGGAGATTGTTTCCCTCTGAGCAATTCGAGATCATACTTCTCCCGCTTCAGAGGATTTGAAAGAACCTCGTAGGCTTCCTTCACCTTCTTGAATTTCTCCGCAGCCCCCATGGGGTCCTGATTGTTGAGATCGGGATGAAGGTTCTTTGCCAGTTTCCTGTAGGCCCTCTTCACTTCTTCCTGAGTGGCATCCTCTTCGATGCCCAGAATGGCATAGTAATCATCTACCAATTGTTACCACCTTCGAGCATCTGGACCTTTATGTCCTTTTCTTATATTATTCTATCCAGAAGGAGATTCTTTCGATCTTCATCCGAATATGGAAAGTGAGTGGACATACGACATGCGATAGGGGCGGCCCCTCAAGAAAGCGGGCCGCTCCCTTCTCGCTATCAACGTCCTACTCTAGAACTTTGATCTTTGCTCCGCATTCGGGGCACTTCACCTTGATAGGCCTTTCCGGAGTGTCTATCTCTATTTCTGTCTCACATCTGGGACACTCGATTATTTCGGGTTCATACTCCTTCTTCTTCTTAGGTTTCGGCTTTGGTTTGGGTTTGGCCTTTTTCTTAGGTCTCTCCTCCTCTTCCTCCTCTTCCCTGGAGGGTTTCTTCTTGGGCTTCTTGGCCGATGGAGCCTCTTTCCTAGTTTTCTTTCCCTTGGAAGGTTTCCCGGTCTCCTTCTCTTCCTCCTTCGCAGGTTTCTTCTTCTTCGGAGGTGAACCCTTTATGGTGCCCTTTGCTCCACAATGCGGGCATGTTATTTTCAAGGGCCTCTTTGGAGAAGTTATCTTTATGGGCTTCTTGCACTTCGGACATTTGATTGTTATGGGTTCATATCCTTCCTCATCAACACCGGATACACCCTTGTAGGCATCTGCAAAGAGGTCCTGTGATTTCTCCGTAAGGTCTTCTATTGCCTCCTTCAACTCCTTTACATTCTTGCCATCCATCTTCTCCTTCAATGCCCTTATCGATCTCTTGGTGGACTTCATCTTCTTCTCGTCCAGCTTCTCCTCCAGTTCGATCATGGCCTTTTCCGTCGAATATATCAGGGCATCCGCCTGATTACGAAGTTCCGCAAGCTTCTTCTTCTTCTTGTCCACCTTCTCGTATTTGGAGGCATCCTCGATCATCTTGCTGACCTCGTCCTCCGTCACACCGGAAGAGGGCTGAATGGTTATCTTCTGCTCCTTTCCCGTTGCAAGGTCCTTTGCCGAAACATTCACTATGCCATTGGCATCTATATCGAAGGTCACCTCTATCTGGGGAATACCCCTCGGTGCAGGCGGTATCCCTATCAGATGGAATTTCCCCAGGGACTTGTTGTCCGAAGCCATCTCCCTCTCACCCTGCACGACATGGATCTCCACCGAGGTCTGATTGTCCTGTGCGGTCGAGAATATCTGGTTCTTCCTGCAGGGTATGGTCGTGTTCCTCGGAATCAGCTTGGAGGTCAGACCTCCCACCGTCTCTACACCAAGGGAAAGGGGTGTTACATCCAGAAGAAGAACGTCCTTGACCTCCCCGGTAAGAACCCCTCCCTGGATTGCAGCTCCCACGGCAACACATTCATCGGGATTTATTCCCTTGTTGGGTGCCTTCCCGAAGAACTCCTTTATGAAGTTCTGAACTGCGGGCATTCTCGTGGAACCCCCCACAAGAAGTATCTGATCGATCTCCTTGGGTGTCAGTCCCGCATCCTTCAGAGCTCTCTTGGTGGGCCCCTTTGTCGCATCTATCAGGTCCTCTGTCAACGACTCGAATTTCGCTCTCGTCAATGTGTAGTCAATATGCTTGGGGCCATCCTCATCCGCTGCGATGTAGGGAAGGTTGATGTTCGTATCCAGTCTCGAGGAGAGTTCAATCTTTGCCTTTTCAGCGGCCTCTTTCAGTCTCTGCATGGCATTCCTGTCCTCTCTCAGACTCAGGCCTGTCTCGTCCTGGAATTTCTCGATAAGCCAATCCATTATCCTAGCATCGAAATCATCACCACCGAGAAGGTTGTTTCCGGAAGTGGCCTTCACCTCGAAGACCCCCTCACCTATGTCAAGAATCGATACATCGAATGTGCCGCCTCCCAGGTCGAAAACGAGGATGGTCTGCTCGATCTCCTGCTTGTCAAGCCCGTATGCCAGTGATGCGGCGGTAGGTTCGTTTATTATCCTCAGAACATCGAGCTTGGCGATCCTGCCTGCATCCCTCGTTGCCTGTCTCTGTGGATCCTCGAAATATGCGGGGACTGTGATGACCGCCTTATCTATCTCCTCCCCCAGGTATTCTTCCGCATCCTTCCTCAACTTCCTGAGTATCATTGCGGATATCTCCTGGGGTGTGTACACCCGATCGTCCACCTTCACCTTGTATTTTGTACCCATCTTTCTCTTTATCGACGAGATCGTCCTCTCGGGATTTGTCACGGCCTGTCTCTTTGCCACATGTCCAACAAGTATCTCCCCATCCTCCGTGAATGCCACTACCGATGGCATTGTCCTGTGGCCTTCCGCATTCGGGATTACCACGGGTTCTCCGCCTTCCAATATGGCCATCGCGGAATAAGTGGTTCCCAGATCGATTCCAATTACCTTTGCCATTTTAACCCTCCTCGATGAATTCCGTTGCTTAAACTGTGGATTTCCCCCATTTTTTTTGAGGGGAATGTTGTGATTTTCCAACTATACATTAGTATAAATATATTTCCCTATTATTTATCAGTGGAATAAAAGGAAAAATACAAGTTTTCACTATACTGGACATATGTTTTTATCGGGCTGCAGATCACTCCTCTATCTCGTCCAATTCCTCGATATCCTCAACTTCGTCCATCTCCTCCTCGATCTCAGGTTTCTCCTCCTTCTTTTTCTTTTTCCCGGAGTCATCAAGAGGCTTTTCATCCTTTGCCTTGGAGAGTGATCCCTTTCGGGGTTTTCCCCCCTTGGAAACCTTCACCTTGGCAGGCCTGAGCACCATGCCATCAAGCAGATATCCCTTGGATTCCACACTTATCACTGTATTGTCCGGTTTGGATGAATCTTCCACCATATCAACCGCTTCATGAAAGTTCGGATCGAATGGTTCATCGAGAGGATCGATCGTCGTTATCCCGTTATCCTCCATAACCTTCATGAATCCCTTCTGAATTGATCCCAATCCCTCAAGGATGGGTTTGACCCCGGATCTCCAGGAGTTCTTGCTGGCTTCCTCCATGGCCCTTTCGAAATTGTCCATGACATCGATGAGACCCATGATAAGCTTCTTCGAACCAAGTTTAACCTGTCTGTCAAGATCCGATGAGCTCCTCTTCTTGAAATTGTCGAAATCCTTCTGGGTCCTGTCCAGCTTCTTCTCCAGGGCATTCACGACCGCAACCTTCTGGTTGAGTTCCGATTCCAAGGACTCCTTCTCGGACCTCAGATTCTCGAGTTCATCTTCCAGTATCTCGAATTCCTTCTCGAAGGATTCCTTCTCTTCCTTCAGGGATTCCAGCTCCTCCTTGAGCTTTCTTATCTCCTTCATATTCTTGAGGAGTCTCTTCTTTATACCATCCGATATGGGCATCTTCCTTGCCTTTATGGTTTCCTTTTCATCGGACATCTTTGTGCTCTTTTTTTTCGAGGAGGGGGAGCTCTCCTCCTCCGTATCCTCTTCTTCCTCGTCAAGGTCGAATTCGAACTCCTCCTCATTATTCATGCTAACCACGGACTCCTTTGGAAGTCTTGAAAGAACCGTTGGTAGATAATGTTTTTCTCGATATTTATCAAATGAAATATTACACCTCCCGAGGAATAATCGGAATGAATTGAGGTTCTGGGATGCTCTCAGGTTCTGTCCGCGGATAACGGGTCCACTCTGCTGGACATAAGGAGGGATTCCCATTTACCATAACAGCACGATTGGGGAGCCGGGAGATCCGCAACATCGTTCGTGATCGAGAATTCTCCTATACCGGATAGAACGACGTCATCACACTTTCCGCAGTTGTGAGCACCCCTTCTCTTTCCACCTGCAGTGGGTGATGACATGAGATGAATATCCTTCCCTGTTTCCTTCTTCGACTGACGCAGCACATCCACGAGGCTCCATAACCAGGGAGGGCGGTACAGCCCGGCAGCAAACAATCTCTCTACATGTGTGTTTGTTTGAATGTTCATTGGATTGACGGATATCCTAGAGCCGGGAAAGCTATCACGGATGTCTGCAATGGAGTTCTTCGCATCCTCCATTGACCCCCATTCTCCAAGAAGAGGAGGTTTGAGGAGCAGATATGTCTTTAGAAGACAACCCGAATCGATTATGAGATCCGCACCTTCCGCGTACTGGGAATAGGTGAAACCCTTCCTGATGTACCTTGCTCTAATTATATCGGACGAGGATTCCAATCCAATTGCCACTTCCAGGTCTGCAACAAACCGTCTCAATGCCGCAAGCTGCTTATCCTCAATGAATTCCGGCCTGCTTTCCACGAGAACCCTTGACGATGGCGCAGCATCACCGATCTTGGATATTATTGAGATCTGGGCATCCTTGGGGATCTCATTCGGGTCAAGGAAAGAACCCGATGTGAAAATCTTGATGTAGGGTTCGCTCTCGTATCGGTCCATTGCGTATTCAACCTGCATCAGAAGCTCCTTCTCGGAAACGGCATTCCTGTCCACATTGTTGTTGTACCCGCACATGGTGCATCCTACCTTTTTTGACCATGTGCAGCCGGGACCATCCAGTATCATTACCAGGGCATCTACCGCTCTTCCTCCGATCGAATCCCTCTCTTTCCAGACCGATAGAGGTCTGTTTCTTGTTCCGTCATCATCGGAGGCCCCGATATCCATGTCGATGACTAGGAATGTATGATATAAATCTGTATGTGCGGAATACCTTCAATGAATATCACCGAATCCTCATCGGCAAGTGAGGCGCCGATAAAAAGTGAGACACTATCCTCTCCCACGGCATTGATGCTGGTTACAAAGGCAACCGTTCGCAATATCGTCTCTCCGGGCGTGACTTCACCTCCGAAGAAATCTTCCGATACCCGAAATTGGATCTCATCCTTCTTCAGGATCCTTCCGAGGAGATTCTCATCGCAGACAGCCATAACACTCGTTCTGCCCTTTCCGTGGATCTTCATCAATATATTTCCCTGCAGTATATCACCTCAGAGAACAGAGTATTCACCCGATCTCGGTTCGAAGATGGCTCCCTCGTCCTGCAGCTTTCGCAGGTAGTTGTCGAGCTCCCTCTCCTCTATATTGAGTTCGGCTGCATGTATGACCAGATCCTTTCTCTTTATCCTTCCGTCCCTTGACTGCTCCTTTATCAATCTTACGATATCGTACATCCTGTCCTTTTGACTCTTGAAACCACTCCCCATCACACCATCGATATCGTATGTACCCGAATCGGTCAGTGCGATATCCCTGAGTGAATACCTCATCAGTTCTATGGCAGTTCTCGCATCCTGTCTCGAGACGGTCTGGGCAAGTCTCGTCCTTGCCGAAGCTTCTGCCATCCTGACAAGGGCCTCCAGCTGTCTTGCCGTAAGAGCCACACTACCTCCTCCCTCCCCCCCAAAGGAGGCATTCTCCGCTCTCAGATTCACATAGAAATCCATTATCTCCTGTCTTGCCTCATCGCTCAAGACGGGAAAGCATACTCTTCGGGCATAGGCAACATATTTCCTCAATTTCTCCGCTTCTATCACCGGCATGGCCCTGTCGACGATGTCGCTTCCCTCCTCGATCATCCTCTTCAACCTGGTATCACCCGTGGCTTCCGACATCTTCAGCTCACCAAGCCAGTGCATTTCCAGAACGGCCTTTGCCAGCTTTCTGTCCTCCTCCACCCTCGGTTCGTCGGTCATGGTGAATATTAGATCGAATCTTGACCTGAGAGGAGGAGGCAGGTTTATCTGTTCATGCTTCGGCTGTCCCATACGGAACCTGCCCTGTTTGGGATTTGCAGCCCCCAGAACGGAACATCTGCTCTGGAGTGTGGCCTGTATTCCCGCCTTCGCAATCGACACCGTCTGCTGTTCCATGGCCTCATGCATTGCGGACCTGTCCGATTCCGTCATCTTGTCCATTTCATCTATACATGCAAGACCCATGTCTGCAAGTACCATCACTCCGGCCTCAAGTGTATACCTGCCTTCACCGAAGTCATCCTTCACCACTGCCGCTGTCAGCCCGGCTGCGGATGCTGACTTTCCCGATGTGAATATCCCCCTGGGGGCAAGTGTGCTCATGTAGGTCAGAAGCTGCGATTTGGCAGTACCGGGGTCCCCAACCAGCAGTAGATGTATGTCCCCCCTCCCCCGGGACCCATCCGGATATTCCTTGGCAACACCGCCGAAAAGCTGCAGAGCAAGGGACTCCTTGATATGATCCAGACCGAAGATGGAAGGAGCTATTGAAGATTTGATCTTTGTGAAGATGTGCATATCCTTTGCAAGCTTTTGTGCTTCCTCTATATCTTCATTTGTAAGCTCCATATCATCGTAGACCTGATCGTTTGAATCTATGCAGTTCCCGAAAAGGTAGATATCGAATACCGTGCCTTTTACCTGCCCCTCCTTTCTCTGCTTTGCCTTGAGAACACCGGTTACCGAGATCCGGTCACCGGGGGCCACCTTCCCGCAGAGGTCATCCTCCAGCATTATAGAGATCCTCTGGGGCTGATCTCCCCCCCTCAGACCTTCCGGAAATTCCTGCACCTCTATCTTCTGGCTGTCAATGAATATGGAATCGGCAATATTGAACCTGAAGGTGGTGGAACCGGCTCTCTTCCCGCACCCGCCTTCATCTTTGGGACATTCCAACGGTTCCTTGAAATGGAAGGGATCCTGTTCGATCTCCTGCTTGAAACCGCAGGAAGAACATGAGAAGACCCCGATAAGCAGTTTGGGGCGGACCTCGGTGACCTTCCTTACAATACCTTCTATCGAAATGAACTTGGAAAGGTTCTCCGCCCTGAGATCGCGTATGGGAATCTTGTCGTTCTTGAAAAGGTCTCTTATCCTTAGATTGATAACGACCCTCTGGTCCGGGTCAAGCAGGGAATGGACCGCCGACTCCCCCAGCCGTATCATCATCTCCGGCCTATCAAGAACCGACTCGGCAAGGTCACCATTTACACGATATATATCACTGAAATTTATCTCGACGGATCTTATCTCGGGATACTTGTCCGCGATGGACTTGATCCTGGTGGACATATCCGTTACGGAAAAAAAGTCCAACCACAGCTGATAGGCGGTCTCATCGTCCATGTATCTCTCCATGGTAAGGCTCCCATACATCCCCGGTATCGTTACCATATCGACATCGGGTATTTTTATGCATCTGTTTTATGGGAACCAGTGGAAATAAAGGGGTCCTCCGGTGAGATGAACGAAAGTGAAACTTCACAAACTTATATGGAAGCACCGCAATCCATGATTATGATGTTCGGAATCATTCAATGTCCCTACTGTTCGAATCTCCAGGGCTTCCTGGCTGGTTCCAGGACCACTGCATGCACTGCCTGCGGCAGGAGAATCGATACCTTGAAAGCACAGGTTGCGGGACCTTTCAATGATCAGGAAGAGATGAGGAAGAAACTTTGGAATCTAAAAAGTGAAAAAATGACAGAACCCGAATCAAACCTGAAAGAGCAGATGATTCTCGAAAGTGCAAAGACGGCCCGAAATGGTGTTCTGAACCTGTCCCTAATCAGCGAAATGGTGCTGGAGACCATCAGGGAAGATGCAAAGACCGGGGAGATGATATTCAGGGAGCTCGAAGACAGGGGTTTGCTAATGAAAGATGTCGAGGAAGCCCTTTCCCGTCTCCAGTATTCCGGCAGTATTTATTCACCATCCCCCGGAACCTACAAGGCCGTTTGAGAAAGAATCCGGAATTCGACACGGGGCATCATCCCGAATGATGGAGCCATTGAAGTGTTACCACGCTCAGTGCGACAGCAGTTCCAGGAGTTCGGAATTTATGTAAAGATGGGTGCTCCTACCCTTTCTTCTCTTCTCCAGGTAACCGTTCCGGGAAAGTTCGGAAATATGATAACTTATATCGGATTGGCTGCGGTCGAGTATGCTGGAGAGTTTCTTCGGTACTATCCCCGGATTATCCGAGATTATCTCCAGTATTCTCTTGTGGAAAGGCGAGATGTATTCGTCTATCAACGCCTGTCTCCTGTATGTGGATGGGTAGAAGAGCTTGAACTTTCCCATCTTCTTGGAGTATATCTTTTCCTCCCTCTCCAGAACCCTCAGATGATGTACGAGAGTGCCATCATTCAGATCCAGGTTTCTCTTGAGTTCGCTGTAATTGGCTCCCGGACGGGCTTTGAGATAACCGAGGATCTCGAACCTGACACCTTTTTCAATACCGGAGGATTTCAACTTGGAATAGAGCGGCACCATCAGCAGCAGCCACCTGTATCTGAATGGTTCCATCCGTATCAGAGCCAATATACCGGCAATTGTAATTAGAGAAATGGATATCATCAGGGACGGAACAAGAAGAGGAAGCATCGACGGGTCATCTGAATTCATTGGTGGTTCTACGATCTCCTCTTCACCACCTGATGGAACCGAAGAAACGGGTTCTTCGCTTACGGGTAATGTCGGTCCCGACCATATCGTCATTCCGCTTCCCGAGGATGGGGGATCGCGTTCCTTCTCGGATTCCTCCGACGCTGCAACAGGAGCGGAACCCTCATTTTCCTCGCCGGTTTTGGTGCCCTCATCCGATCCATCATGGAAAAATGGATTGGCCAGCCCCACAACATTGTTGTTCTCAACGGATTCAATGATCTCACCGAAGGGATCTATCATAAGGGTCAATTCTGTGACTTCACTATTTACAACCCAATCCAAAACAAGCTCATGAGAGCTGTCTGGAGCCAGGGGTCCCAAGACATACTGGCCGAGGAAGGTATCATCCTCCGATACCCGAACCTTGAACTGATCGGTGTGGATGCTGCCTATGTTCATTATCTGGAATGATAGAGTTATCACATCCCCCTCCTTGGCATCCCAATCGGAGGGGATTATGTAGTCGCTTCTGACGGCCAGATCCCTGTACTCCGAATTCAGCGATATGGAAGCGGAGTTGTCACTTCTATCATCTTCCGGAATGGACATCATGGGATCCAGCAATAATGTGAATGTGGATGTTTCATGCCCGGCAACGTATGACCATGTCACTTCCCTCGATGAACCTGCAGGTAGCGAATTTATGACCTTCCTGTCATACAGTTCGCCGTCATCCATTATGTCCACGTAGACATCACACTCATCAGATGTTCCGAGATTATCCACCCGGGCATTAAGATAGACCCTGTTGTTCTCTATTACGGGGTCCATGGATATCTCGATATCGGTTGATAGTCTGATGTCATGCAGATTGGATGGGATCGTCGTGAAGAACAATACCTTTGGTTCGGACCTGCCGTTCCCCACCTGATCCATGATCTTCAGATGTATGTTGTAATCCGAGCGCTCCAGATCCCTGATCTCGAATTCTATCCTTGTTCCGTTTATGATGATCTCTTCCGGATGGATCCAATCTGTTACAAAAGCAGAATCCTTCTCCAGTCTGTATTCCAGTGATGAGAGGTCTAGGCCCGAGCCCTCCTCTTCAACGTTCAGGTCAATGACAACGTCCGGTCCATGAGCGGAAACCTTCATGTCCCCCAGTACCGGGAATTTCGAATCGAGAATATAGGAGAACCATCCTTCACCGGTGATTACAGCCGGAGACGGGGCGGAAAGGACCTTGAAAGTGAAATCGTCCCTTCCGTCTGTCATCGGAACCATGAATGAGAAATGAACGTCCGACAGCTCGTTCCTCGAAAAAGGCAGGTATTCCCAGCGATTTCCCAAGGAATCCGTGACGCCCAGGATAAGGTCATCAGGGTCGGGATGAACTATATCAGTTCCCTCGAATGTGACCGACATTCCGGAGACCTCAATGAATGTCCCTCCTTTCAGGTACCCGTTGGGGGATACATATGAAAGATCCTCGTAATCGATCCGGGGTTCACCCTTTACCGTTATATCATTCTCGAAATAGTATGCATCTGCGATATCCATTCTATCGCTTTGCTGATTTGTCGATTCGAGAACAGCGCTCAGATCATGATATGTATCACCTTCCATCGACCACCGGAATGTGATGTGCAGATCCGTTTCCCATCTTCCCGTGGATGAGTTGAAGAACGACCTCGAATCATCCTTATCAAGGGATATCAAACCGTTGAAGGCAGGGGATTCGTGAAAGGTATTGTTGCGCAGATAATGCACGACGAAAACATTCGGATCCTCTCCCACGGGAAATACGATTATCCTTTCCGGAGAGATGCAGGAATAGGTCGTCCTCAAGACGACGGGTGTGTGTGGATATACCCTACCCTGGATAAAGGGTATGAATGTGATATCCTGAATCTCCATGGGAACCTCCTTCTGATCATACAGCTCCCCGTTCCCGCTGCCTTCCTGGAGAAGGGGATATCCGCTGTTCGATTCCACATCGATACCAGCTATGTCAGAACCAATGGAAACGATTCCCTGGACCGGAAGCAGAATGAACGCAAGGGCAAACAAACCTAGAAGTATGGTCGCAGCGGCTGCGGATTTTCGACTCGATACCGTCATGAACCTTCCTTTCCGTTCATCTGGGTTACATACCGCTTTATATAATATCTAGATGATCATCGTTATTAAACATTTCCTCCCCATATGTAATCCCGGTGTCGTCATTTGGACCACATCTCTTTGTCGTATGTTCCGGATCGATGCCGGGATCGGCCGGGGAAAAGACCATATTTTGGGGAAATAGCCGTATGGAAGGGTCATGAAAATTTTCCCTCCGAACGACCCCGGACATCAGTGGCGAATCTCGAAATCATTTCGAGGGGCTTTTTCGGCCGTCCCAGGGCCCTGAATCGATGAGAGGAAGAGTGGTTGTGCCAGTGGGTAGAAGTCAGGGGCACAACCGGGGTTTCAGATTCCTAATAGAGGTTTTTTATTCAACTTCATCACCGACCGAGGGGGTTTCTACCAAACCCCCGTCGGCCGAATTGCCATACGAACTCCGTTGCCTTGGTTTGCGGATGATGAAGACAGGAAAGCTGAAGTCCGAAAGACGAACAGCCTTTGCCTTCTGGGAGGAGAACGACCTCGCAGCGGTATGTTCACCGAAGCCCGGGACCCTACCATTTTTCAGGAAGATGGTGGAACGGACAACATTCTTCACGAATCCTGTCCGATCGCCGTCCCGGGCATCGGCAGTGGGGTTTCTCTGTTGGGGTCTTAGGTGTGTGTCTTTGATTGTCAATGTAAGTCCTCTTTGACGGTTGCTGTTTCATGTTCCTGCTGTACCAAAGAAAAAAGACATGAATATATATAAAAAGCTGAAAAATATTTGATGTATTATTTAATCCTTCTTATCGGAATAAACAATCGAGTTGATCGGTCTACCCTATGTCCATGATGATGTCCGGACCGGTATGAACCATTCTTCCGCCAAGAAGTGTAAGCGACGAATCCTGTGAACCCATACTGAAAATTACAATGTCCGCCCTCTGATCCACCTCTATTCCCGAAAAGGGGAGATGACCCGGGAAAGAGAAGCTCCGGGCCATCGAGGTATAGGCCTCTACAGCTTCCGAAAGATCCAGCCGCTCGTTCCTGTTGGGATGGGACATGGCACTTTCCAGACCGAACATCGGTGACAGCGGCATCATATCAGAGCCGAACAGTAATCCCCTGCCATGTTTTTTCAATGTTGAGAAACGGTTCAGAAGCAAACGCATCGAACCGAGTGCTTTTTCGTAGAGTTCCCCCTCCATCCCCCACCTACCCATGAAATTGGGCTGCATGCAGATCGCCATTTCACCGGTATCAAGTCTTGGGACATCCTTTTCTCTTATCGCTTCAACATGCTCCATCCTGATAGGCCCCCGGATCGTCTCGCCGGCTTCCAAGACCCGGCTGACCGCGGCATCCCCTATGGCATGGATCATCGGTACAAGCCCCCTGTCAAGAGAGGAGCGTGCATTTTCTGACATCTCGTCCCCGGATCTCATCGGAGAAAAAGAATTGGCATCCTCGTAATCCCTGAAGAAACTGGCGGTCCTCGCACCTATCGAACCATCCATGAAGAACTTTGAAAAGATTACCTCACCGGTTTCGGGACCGGTCGGGGCGTTCATGAAATCGTCCCAGGTCTCCAGACAGCGAAGGGATCCATTAAGTTTCGTATCTGAAGACAAGATCACGGAGGTCGACAGGCGAGGAAGAAACTTCATCAGCTCCAGAACGGCCTGTTGTTCTTTCAGCATACTTTCCGGGATGATATCCACACCGCCGACGACCCCTTTCCTTAACATCTCCGAAATGGCATCTTCCATCATCAACACACCGGATGATGTGTCCATTTTCATGTGCCAGGAGGCCTCCATTGCCCTCTCCTCAAGCAGGACTCCGCTCTCCGGCAGCTCCCATTCAACGTTAATCCGTTCCCTGGCATTCCTGTTCATAATGACCTTGTGGCCGCAGACGCTCTGGAGCATCACACCTTCATCGGGGAATGTTCGATCCAGGACTCTTCCGTCCAGCTTCTCACCTTCTGTGAAAAGTGACAGGTCCAGATTCGTTCCAATAAAAATACCGCAACCGCGGTATATCGGATCCTCATCTCTTTTGTTCATCCTTTCCCTCAAAATGGAAAGGAGGCTTCGCAGATTCCCGCAGGAAGAAAGATCGACGGCATTTCTCGATCGCGACCACTGGAAAAGGTGCATATGGGCATCGATCATACCGGGAAAAAGGTATCTTCCATCCGCATCCAGAATGATACTGTCCTTCGACCTTGCATGACCCGGAGGATCCCCGGCTCCCGCATCATCTATGAAACCATCGCGGACGGACACCCAACCCCTGGAAAGACCACCATCCTTCCATTGAAAGGGGATCATGGCATTCACCACCATCCCATCGAAAGGTTCTGGGGAGCTCGACGGCATTTCTCCCGGCTCGACCATGGTGCATCAAGGGTCAAACTAATTTATCCTTTACGGGTTGCACCTTCATGGAAAAGAACTCCCGGAGGGGCAGAAATTGGGATGCGGTTGTTGTCGGGGCGGGACCTGTGGGTTCATATGTTTCATACAGACTTTCATCACTTGGTTATTCCGTTCTTCTCGTTGACAGAAAGAGCGAGGCGGGAAGACCCATGCACTGCGGAGGACTGGTCAATGCCTCCCTTTACGATCTCGAGGGTCTTGCCTTCCTCAAGGAAAGGACAGTTCTAAGAGCGGTTCGGGGAGCGGACATCTATTCCCCGTCCGGTTCCAAGCTCCCCCTTACCGGGAAAGATGTGAAAGCCTTCTCCATCGACAGAGCTCTGTTCGACCTCGAACTTCTCAGGCTTTCTGTCAGGAAGGGAACCGAGACCATGATGTCATCAACACTTCAGGGTATGAAGAATGGTCAAAATAGCGAAAAGGAGCTCAGGATATCCACTCCGAAGGGCAGGGTGGAGGTTCTCACGGACCTCGTGATAGGATGCGACGGCCCAGCATCCACCGTCAGACAGCTCGAGAAACTCGATAATCCAAGGGAGACCGTTCCCGGTGTGAGCATCGAGGTGGAGGCCATTGACGGGAGGGTTCCGGAAGACAGGGTGGCTGTATTGACGGGTGAGAGAACTGCAAAGGGTTTCTTCGCTTGGGCCATACCTTCTTTTGGTGATTTCGGACTCAGGATCGGACTCTCTGCCATATCCGGAGCTCATTTCAGGGAGGGAATGAAGCGGCTTTTCAATGATGAAAGGTTGGCCGATTTCCTGTCACTAGGATCCGGTGATGAAATGAGGTTCGGCGAACTATCCCGTGTGTTCGGAGCCATACCCATGGGGCAGGGAAAAAGGACGACAGAAGATGGTGTGGTTCTTCTTGGTGATTCTGCGGGGATGGCCAAACCCACAAGCGGGGGGGGCATCTATCCCGGACTAAAGGCAGCAGACCTTCTTGCGGCCATCCTCAAGGATCCGGAAGATTCAATGACAAGGAATATCCGGAAATTCAACATGAGATGGAGAAAGGAATATGGCAGGGAGCTGACAAAGAGCATGCTTCTCAGGAACATGTTCCGCAAACTGGAGGACAGGGAGATGGACGTCGCCATTTCTGCTCTCACGGACAGGAGAAAACTGGAACTCATAAACGAGACAGGCGATATAGACCATCCCATCTCTCTTGCGGTAAGGCTGCTCAGGGATGACCCATCATTGATGATGATCGTTCCCCGGCTCCTCCCCTCTCTCAGGAAGCTTCTCTGAGATCACCCTGTTCTGCAGCGAATACAGGGATTCCACCTCTCTCTCGGTTGTGGCCTCCAAGGGCCCCTTGTCATCCCTGTACCTCCCGGTGAATCTGGGAAATCTCAGGGCCAATCCGTAACCCTCCCTCATCCTGTTGAAACTGCATGTGTGATTGGGGGAGAAGGTTATCTCGGCCCCCACAACCTCGAGTACCTTCTCGGGTTTTACATGAACATCCACTTCCATTTTCGAGA
>NJDO01000114.1 GCA_002254385.1 Thermoplasmatales archaeon ex4484_6
CTCAATCATGGGAACCAACTCCGGAAAGCGGACTTCCAGTTCCGCTCCCTGTAAGAAAAGGGGGTTCAATCTTATAAAACGTCGGAAAGAAACAGGAGGCCCCTGTCACATATCGGACACAACACATTCCCTCTCCATCAGGGACATCTCCTGGGAGCTGAACGCCCTGGGATCCAGGGAGACAAGTATGTTGTCGTCCGAGGTCATTATCTTGTCGTTCATGAACTGGAGGAACCTCAGAATGGAATGGAAGTCCGTCTGGGACACCATGTATTCCAGACCGTCGATGTATATCCATCCCTGCTCCGTGTTCTTGAGAAATATATCGATCGCCTTCGTTATCCTGGCAAGGTCCTTCGCATCGATGCATCTCTCGGAATCGCTGATATTTGCCGTGAGCCAGATGAGCTCCACGTTCAACCCGGAAAGGAACTTCCTCAGCATCCTGGGGTTCTGCCGGGAGATGGAAAGCCCCCTCGTTCCGTTGGACAGCTCCTTCCTGAACATCGACATGCCCTTCTCCGGTTTGGGTTCCCTCACAAGATAGATGTGTCCGGGTTCCATGGTGCCGGAGCTCCTTCCCGTCCTCCAGATACCCTCATCGGGAGCCGGACCCAGGATGATACCCTCATTACCCGTGGGCTCCTCCTCCGGAAGGTATCTCCCCGCAATGTGCTGTATCTCGAAGGGTTCGAAGGGTCTCATAAGATAGTCCTCGCATCCCCTGAGAAGTGCCTTCCTTGCGGAGCTCTTGTCCTTGGCAAGGAATATGATGGGAGCCCCGTCATCAAGTTCGCTCCTGGCCTCCAGTACCTTATCCAGGTTCCTTGACGAATCCCCGAAAAGGATCAGACGGGGTTCGTAGGCGAGGATCTTCAGGGGAGCCTCATCAAGGTCCACCTCGAGAAAGTCCCTCATCTTTCCGGCCAGGGACTCTTTTATGGCCCTTGCCTCCCATTTCGGGAAGCCGACAAGGAGGATCTTGATCACCTCGATACTCCCCATGAATTCGAATATCCCGAATTATCATAAAAAAATGTATCCATCCGCTTATCAACCATCAAAACTTCATACTAAGAGGTGGATTGCGTAACGATGCAGACGGTCCCTTTCTGGCTGGAGATCGCGGCCCTCATCCTCATGCTCTTACTTCTATCCCTGCTTCTCGTCTCCATCCTGTTCCCCTCGAACCGGTACCTGCTCCGTCTCGGTTCAAGATACTCCACGTACAGGAGGGGGGAGGCCCTTGGAAAGGCCGTTCCCGTTGGTCTGCTCATAGCCGTCACCCTTTCATCACTGTCCGTGGGGGATGGCCTGTTCCGCATGGTGGAGAGCAACACGGATTCCAACCTCTCGCACGTGGATATCGTCGTGGAAGCTCCCTCCTTCATCGACAGGGACCTAATACCCGGCGGCTCCGGCGGGGTGAGGACATCGGCTCCCGTCATAATGATTGATGCGGCTGCCTTCACATCCGGAGTGAAGGGAGGGGGGTTGAGGATAATGGGGGTGGACGGGGAATTCCTCGAACTTGGGAAATTCGAGAGCGTTGAAGGAGAGGATATCGAGATCTCCCGTCTCGCCGACGGTGTGGTCCTCAACCGGAAGGCCGCCGACGAGTTCGACGTGGAGAAGGGAGACTGGATCCTTCTGACATTCAACACCCATTCAAGGGAGGAGGAGCTCCTGCCGAACCTGGGAGGGAAGGGGGATGTGTTCATGAATCTCACCGTTTCCGCGATTTCCGGGAACTCCGGACTGGGGAGATACCGGGAGGATTCAAGGGACAGCATACCCCCTCTGGGCTTCGTTTCCCTGGACCTCCTACAGGAGAGGCTCGATGTCGGATCGAAGGTGAACAGGTTCCTTCTTGATATGGAGAAGGGGGCGGATGAGGAAGATGTCATGAGGTTGATGGATGAGCGCCTGGACATGGACACTGCGGGTCTCGAGGTGGTCCCCGCCGGGGAGGCAGGTGGATCCCTTGTCAGGTCGGACGAATTCTTCTTCCCCGCGGAGCTCGTGGATCCTGAAGGAAAGGGGGTTTCGACACTCTCCTACTTCGTTGACGGGATATCGGCTTCCCATGGGGATCTGTCATATTCCGTTGTGTGCGGGGTAGAGGGGGAGTACGGTCCGGAGCCTGGCAGTATACTTCTGAACAACTGGACCGCGGAGAGGCTGGGTGTATCCGTCGGGGATACCGTCAGGCTCGATTACAGGAGGGTGGGGGCCCGGGGCATGCTCGAGGATGGGAACTCCTCCTTCATCGTTCAGGGCATCGTGAACATGGAGGGATTTCACGGTGAAAGGGAGCTCATCCCCCCGATCGAGGGTGTGACATCCGAACTCTCGTGCTCGGACTGGCATCCCGGTTTCGACATCGACCTTGATTCCATCGAGGACGAGGACATCGAGTACTGGGAGCTCTACACAACCACACCGAAGGCGTTCATATCACTCGAGGATGCCAGGAGATCCTGGAGCGTCCCGTGGGGCGATACCACAGCCCTCTGGTTCGCCGATGCAGTGGACGCGGATGCACTGAAGGGGGAGCTGTCGGAGGACCTGGACCCCTCCATACTCGATATCACAATCGTTCCGGTGAGGGACAGGGCGCTCTCCTCCTCGAGGGCCCTTTCGATATTCCCCGCGATGTTTTTGACCTTCGGCTCCACCGTGCTCATCTCCTCATCCCTGATACTGTATGCGGTCGTGTCCAGCATATCCGCCGGAAGGGCGGGGGACTGGGGGATACTGAGGTCACTCGGTCTGAACAGGAGGCGCATACTCCTCTTCGCTCTCTACGAGAATGTGTGGCCCGTGTTCCTGGGATCCCTTATCGGAATTCTGCTCGGATGGGGGCTCTCGATGCTGATGGGGCTCGCCCTCGGGAGCATCTGGTCGGATACGGTCGAGGGATACGCGATCCCCCTGGTTGTGAGCACTCCCTCCGCGATCGTTTCGGTTGCCGCAGGTGTTCTGATCTCGCTGTTGGTGATAACGCTCGCAGTATCCAGGGAGGTGATGAAGGTGCCTTCGGCAAACACCAGGGGGGAGGAGCCCGGAATGGTTGGTGAACGGTTCCGGTGGTGGTTTGTCATACTCGGTCTGGCATCCCTCCTGGGAGGTGTTCTGCTCTCCGGTTCGATGTTCCCCCGGGGTGCCGCCGGAACGTACGATGTCGCGGGTCCCTTCGTCCTGCTCTCCGTCATGTTCGGTCTCGGAGCGGCATGTTTGCTCCTGTTCGGTGTCCTGCGCACAAGGGACGGTTCGGACATCTCCCTGATGGTCTCCGCGAACATCTCCAGGAGCGGCAGGAGGACGGCTTCCGGGATCCTTATCCTGTCCGTCGTCCTCACGTTGTCGCTCTCCCTCACGGGCATGTCCTCCATCCTCGAGAGGGACCTTCTCTCCGATATCGACTCCTACGGGGGCGGATTCGACATGCTGATGGAAACCTCGAGAGGACTGGAGGGATCCGGAACGGATCTTGTGGTTGCCGGGGATCCGGACCTGCTGGTGGAACCCCTGCTCACATACGGCGAGGAGGGAGGAACATGCTCCAACATGAACGCTGTCTATCCGCCGAGGCTTCTGGGCATACCGGAGGAGATGATGGAAGGCACGGGCTTCAGGCTGAAGGAGCGCATGGATGCCGGCGGGAAAGGACTGTCGATAATCAGGGGCTCCCTTGACGGCAGGATACCCATCGTCGTGGATGAGAACACGCTCAAATGGATATATTTCAAGGAGCTTGGCTCCGTCTTCGAGATCGAGCCGTCTCCGGGAAGGACGGTGGAACTTATTGTGGTAGGGGTGCTCTCCCCTTCGGTGCTGTCCGGGTCCTTCGTCATGAGCGAGGAGAATCTCCGGTCCCTTTACCCCTCCTCCGCAAGATATGATCTGTTCCTTGTGAAAGGGGAGGCGTCAAGGGAGAACATGAAGCTGCTGAGGGACCATTTCTCCGAACTGGGTCCGAGAATATCGAGCATGAGGGACCTGGCCCTGGAGAACCTTGATGCGGAGCTCAGCTACATGAGGCTGTTCCGGGACTTCCTCCTCCTCGGGGTCTCCGCGGGCCTTGCGGCCCTCGTTCTCTTCAACCATTCCAGGGCGCTGAGGTTCAGGAGGCAGATGGTCCTTCTCCGGGCGGTCGGCGTTACCCGGGCCAGGGCCCGCACCTACATATTCCTCGAGAACCTCTACCTCATGGCGGTCGCGATAATCGCGTCCGTAATCGGCTGCGCCGCAACGGTGTACGCTGCTGGAAGGGCCGTCACGGACGGGGTCGATTGGAGCGGCATCGTCTCCTCCGGCGCATGGCTGCTGCTCCTGATAATCGGCATCTCAGCGGCTGCTTCGATCCTGTCCGCGCTCTATGCCGTATCGGGATATGACAGGATGGCACCCCGTGGAAATGCATAGGAGAGGGAAGGTTTCTTATCTCCAGAACAACGATTGATGTTCATGGAGATCCACAAGGGGTGGATTATATCCCTGCTGCTGGTATCGATGTTCCTTTCACTTCCGGCTTCCGGAACATGGAGCTCGTTCAGGGGTGATGAGGGGAATACAGGTTCCGTCCCGGAGGAGCTCCCTCCCGGATGGGTCTTGGACCTCTCGGTATCATGGGTGTTTCACGGGGACGGGGAGGTCGTGGGCTCCGTGGTCGTGAACGGTGAGCATGTCTTCTTCAACACGATGAACGGGACGCTCTACATACTGGACAGGGAGTCCGGGGCGGAAGTGTCGAACCTCTCCCTGTCCGGGCGTTTCTACAACGCCCCTGCCCTGGATGTGTCAACGGGAAGGATATTCGAGGCCGCGGGCGGAGGGGAGGTCGTCTGCCTTGATCCAATTAGCGGGATGGTCCTGTGGAACAGGAGCCTGGGAGATGGAGCCGCCATCCACTCCTCGCCCGCCCTGTACGATGACACGCTCATCATTGCATCCTATGACTCCAACATCTACTGCCTGGACCCGGAAGACGGAAGGGAGCTGTGGAGGTTCGAGGGGTGCGGGGGGAAGGTCCACACGACACCGGCCTTCCATCATGAGAACGGAAACGACATCGTCGTGTTCGGGTCATGCGACGGGAACCTGTACGCACTCTCAAGGGATTCCGGGAAGCTCCTCTGGAATTTCAGTGCAAGCTACATTCCGTCATCCCCCGCGGTAGCGGATGATAGGGTGATATTCGGGTCCTTCGACGGTCATCTCAGATGCGTGGATGCACGGGACGGGGAGCTGCTGTGGTCGACGGACCTCCACAGTCCGATATTCTCTTCCCCCTCCGTGCTCGGTAACATGACCGCGGTGGCAACCGATGACGGTGTGTTGCACCTCGTAGATAACGGGAACGGTTCCGTCGTATGGAGCAGGGAGCTGGTGAAGGGTTCACTGGAGACGAGCCCGGTAATGATCGGGGGCCATGTCATCATCACATCGGAGAGGGGGCTCTCCGTACTCTCGATGGAGGATGGAGGTCTCGAGAGAGGGTTCGAGCTCGGTGATTCATCGGGGAGCTCCCCGTCGGTGGATGGAGGGATGGTGTTCTTCGGGGATGATGCGGGATATGTCAGGGCCCTTGGTCCCTCGGAAGAGAACGGGGAGGGGGGGGAAGCTCCCCTCGACATGGGGGAGGAGAAGGACCTTACCAGGGATGTGATATTCCTTGCCGCTTCCGTCATCGTTCTTATCGCATTCTTCACGCTTGTTTACATGGGATATGTGAGGATCAGGTCAAGAAGATGAAATCTTCCCGGTCTGCTCCTTCCGATACGGTATTGCAGAGCTTCCGTAATTGTGACAATGTTCCAAACACGGATGACATAATCAAATTGATCAAGAAAGCAATCAGGATATACGGAAAACCAAGAGAGATACTGACGGATCATGGAGCTCGG
>NJDO01000115.1 GCA_002254385.1 Thermoplasmatales archaeon ex4484_6
GGCCCACAAGGATGTGTACAGGGGCCCCATCTGCGATGACTCGTATCTGTTCGAGAATCAGGGGGAGGAGGGCGGATGGACGTTCCGCGACGTTCGGGCCGAGAGCGGGATACCCGTAAAACCACTGGCGGGCATGATCACAGAGGGAGACGAACTGATGGTCTCCTCGGCTCTGGCCGATTATGACAATGACGGGGACCTTGACCTGTTCATCCCGCAGATATACGGGAACATCGATTACGCGTACTCATATCTGTTCAGGAACGAGGGGGATATGACCTTCAGGGAAGTTGGTGACGAGGCAGGCCTGCGTGTGTTCAACACCTACGGCTCGGCATGGTGCGATTACGATCAGGACGGATGGATCGACCTCGTGACGGGGGGAGGGAACTGGAACGCATCCAGCGGAAAAACGGAGAACTATCAGGTCCATCTGTTCAGGAACCTCGGCGGTGATACGGCACCTGACCGTCACTGGCTGGAACTGAAGCTTGTGGGCAGGGAATCGAATGCAGCTGCCATAGGAGCAAGGGTGCATGTTGAAGCGGACATGGACGGGGATGGTGAGGCCGAACTGAGGATGATGAGGGATGTGTCCGGTGGAACGGCCGCACACGGACAGCAGGATTCCATGGTCCTCCATTTCGGGCTGTTCGATGTGAAGGGAAAGGTCGATGTCCATGTCGAGTGGCCCATGGGAAGGGACACATATCGGGAGGATGTGGATATTGATGACATCCTGGAACTCTTCGAACCGATGAACCCGCTCGAAATGGAGCTGAAGATCGCGGACGTATCGGAAGATAATGGAGATGCGAGGGTTCTCTGTGCGGTGAACAACACCTCGGAACAGGAGATCGATCATCTCGAGCTGTCCATTTTATACGGATACCCGGGTGGGACGGAGGAACGATCGGTGATCGTGAAGGACATACCACCCTATTCACCGGAAACATTGGAGGTGATAGCGGATGCCCCTCCTTTCGAGGGTTTGCAGTGGGTGAACGTGGTATACGACGCATCGTATCCGCCCTTCAGCCCGGAGGGGTCGGAACCCTTCATGGTTTCTCCGGAGACGAACATTCCTCCCGTCCCGGTTCTCGAGCTTCCCGAGGAGATGGAGGAAAATCGGGAGGTGCTCATCGATGGTTCCGGTTCCTACGATCCGGACGGGGAGATAGTGTCCTGGATTTTCGATTTCGGTGATGGCACCGGAACCGGCTGGACGGATGAGAACCTTGTCTCTCACACATACAGCGAACCCGGGGATTATACTGTCACTCTCGACGTTATGGATGACGGGGGACTCGATTCTCCGGAGCCGGCATCGAAGGTTATAAGGATCCTCCCGGATGAAAGCGATCTCCCGGTGGCCAGAATAGTATCCATCACCCCGGACGAGGCCGCTGAGGGGGAGACGGTCGAGTTCGTGGGTGAAGGCACACCATCACCGGGGGAGAGGATCGAGGAATATGAATGGAGGTCATCACTGGATGGTATTCTGTCACGCAGGTCAGGTTTCGAGGATAACGGGCTGTCTCCGGGGGAGCACGAGATATCGTTCAGGGTGAGGGATTCCTCGGGTAGATGGAGCCTCCCCGATATCTCCACCCTGTTCATCCGGAGCGAGGAGAAGGAGATGCCGTGGGTCCTGGTGGACCCTCTTCCGGAGGGGGATCTTCCGAGAGGAAAGATTCTCGTTACCGGGACCGCGGGGCCGGAGGGCTCCCTTGAATACGTGGAGATTAGGATCGATTCAGGGGTGTGGAGATATGCCAGGGGCGGCAGCGTGTGGGAATATGAAATGGATACGACCGGGATGGAAAGTGGAAGGGAGCACTCGCTGCAGGCGAGGGCATTTGCCGATGGTTACTATTCCGATATCGTCGAGGTCAGATTCACGGTGGAGTCGGAGGGAGAGCAGCGCACCGTCACAACGGGCGGCGGCGGGTCAGCTCCTTTCCCTGGTCCACCTGTTACATCAGTTTATCGAGGAGCCGATGATGTCACAACGGGCGGCGGCGAGTCAGCTCCTTTCTCTGGAATGTGGATGTGGATGGCAGGCGTCATTCTCATTGTGCTGCTCCTGATCGCAGTCTATTTTGCCTTCATACTGTTCGGGAGGCGTTCCGGTTTGTCATCAAAGTCGGGAATGGCGGTGAGGGTCCCACCGACCCTCATGGAGGAGCTCCCCCCGGATCATCCAGGAATTGAAGAAGAGAGCGAATTGAAAGCGGGCAACCTTTTAATGGTGGAAGGGGAAATCCACTCCTCCGGTTCAACGAGGTGATTTGCTGCTTGCCAAGGGAACCCCACTATGGATCCTCTCGATCCCCCTGTCCGCCTCAATATGTTCCGTTCTGGGAATCATAATGGAACTGTCTTTCCTAATGATCATTGGAATCATTCTCCTTTTGTTGTTCCTGCCCGTGATAGCCTTCTTCAGGGATCCCGAGCGGCCAACGGGCGCAGGGGTTGTATCTCCTGCGGACGGGAAGGTGACAAGGGTTGTCCGGAACGGCGGATGGACGGAGATATCGATTTTCATGAATATCCACGATGTCCATGTCAACAGGGCACCCTGGAGGGGCAAGATCGTGGCACAGGAGCACATCAGAGGTTCCTTCAAACCCGCTTTCTCCAAGGATTCGGACAGGAACGAGAGGTTGAGAACGGTTCTCAGAACCGAGAGGGGAGATTGGGAGATCGTTCAGATTGCCGGGGCGGTAGCAAGAAGGATAGTTCCATATGTTGAAGTTGGAGACACACTCGAGAAGGGGGAAAGGTTCGGAATGATACGGTTCGGGTCAAGGGTGGACCTGAGGTTCAGGGTCCCGAGGGGACATTCGATAACGGTCTCGGAAGGGGACAGGGTCAAAGCGGGCACCTCCTCGCTGGCGAGGTGAAAGGATGAAAGGCAGGAATCTCAAACGATTTCGTCCCATCGGAAGGGAAAGCATCAGGGGCCGTTTCGTTCCAGGCGTACGGAGGAGTATCGGAAAACCCTTTTTCAGGAAGAAGAGAAGCTCACATCCGGTTCCACCGAAACCTCTCATAAAGCTCATCGGACCGGCCGATCTTGTAACTCTGTTGAACTTCATATGCGGTGTGCTGGCCGTTATGGCCTCTGTCAACGGAGGCGATTCCCTGAGGCTTGCAATGATCCTCATTCTGATGGGGGTTGTATTCGATGGTCTTGACGGGCCGGTGGCAAGAAGGTTCGGCAGCTCACATAATTTCGGAATCTGGCTGGATTCCCTTGCCGATGCAGTGACATTCTGCATAGCCCCGGCCATTCTTGTTTACAACATGTTCAAGGTCCCTTCCTCGTCGGGGGATGCCATTCCCCTTCTGATGAACATCCTCGTTGTGTCCACATCCCTGTCCATGGCCGTTCTCGGAATACTCAGACTAGCTAGATTCTCCCTCTCGATGCACAGGTGGAAGGATTTCATAGGCCTCCCCACACCTGCCATGGCGATGCTGGTTGTGGCCCTGTCCTCTCTCCAGATGTGGAGTGTGAGGTTGGGATGGGACATCGAGGGATTGACATCCGAATATTCATATATCGTACCCGCGGCTCTGCTTGTCATCTCCTGGGCCATGGTCTCGGACGTGCTGTTCCGCAAATACAGAGGGCGGATAATGGTCATAAGCGGGTTCTTCATGCTGATCGAGATGTTCTCGCTTCTGTTTGGCGTCCAGGAACCCGTAATAGGTATGATGGGCTCCATCATGTTTTCCACGGCAGGGATCATATACCTCTTCTCCCCGATATCCAAGGGACCGAGGAATATATGGGGAGCAAGAAAGAGGCTGATGGAGGAATACCCCGAGGAGGAAGATGAACTGGAGGAGTTGCTCGAGGATGAAGTGGAAACGTATTGAAACGGACAGGTTCGAATGCTCGGACAGAGAAAGGGCCGCCTTCGAGGCGGGAATAAAGCTGGGTTCCCTTTTTCATCAGTTCATGGGGGTGCCTGTGAGCAGGTCAAGCAGGACATCTCTGGAGGCCGCGATGAGGGAAGCGATGATGAACCAGCCCCATGTCATATCCGCGGAGGTGAATATAGACGAGAAGGCCCTGGACCGGGCCCTTTCGGATCTGGATTACTGTCCCCTGAGCGACAGGATGCTGAAAGCTTCCGTCGAGATCGGTGTGGCCAGCTCCGTCTGCAGGGCGCATCTGGAATGGATGGAAGACATGAATTATCCCCTCATGTGGATATCATCGATCGGAGAGAGATGACCATTCCCGCTCCGGCGGTTTGCTCCGATCACACTCTTCAGAATATCCACTGGCTACCGCAAGTTTTAAAGCCTGGAAAAACGGCGGTCAAATAAAATTTTATATAACAGGTCACTACTTCAATGTTAGGGTGACTTTTCAGATCCCGTAGAGGTGAAAGTAATGGATATTTTGCCCTCTTTCCAGGTTGGAAGAAGTAGAGTTCTCGCTCTGGTAATGGTCCTGCTGATGACATTCGCAGGATCGATGACCATTCTCATCATGGCCGCGGCCCCCGCATGGGCTCTGGAGGATGAGACGGAACCTGTAGTGAACGGCTATTCACCTTCGGCTCTCCAGCCGGGTGAGAGATCGGGCGATCATTACCTTGATGACAGTCCGGCCGAGTATTATGCATACGGGGAGTCGAACAATGCATACTTCGGTGCCACAATGGACAAAATGGACTGGAACGGTGACGGTGTACTTGATATCGTTATCTCTGCACCGGGAATCAGCACCGTATATATCTATGACGGTTCGTCCCAGCTCAGATTCCCCGAGCTCCAGGGAGCGGGGTCGGACGCAAGATGGTCCATTTCCGGATCGAGCAAGTTCGGGACCGATTTTGCCTACGGCGATGTAAACGGTGACGGATACGATGATCTTTTGATAGTCAACATGAGGGGTTCATCCGGAACGCAGGGATTCCTTTACTATGGAGGTCCGTACGTCAACAACACGACATCTTTCTCTCCCAACGCGACCTATTATTGCCAGACATACGGTTACTACGGTTCCTGGGCCGCCATAGCCGACATAGACGGGGATGGTTACGGGGATGTATTCGTCGGAGACGGCGGATATCAGTATCAATACTCCTATTCCGGGGGAAAGAGGACCTATTCTTATTATTACGGTCAGGCCAACTGGTGGTTCGGCAGCGGCAGCATGTCCGGAACGTACTACTATTATACTGCGGCCGGCAGGCTAAGACCGGCCTATTCGTACGGATACGATTACGGGACATACGCATACAATTATTATTATTCCATGTTGGGAGCCGGCGGTGTTGCAACAGGTGACATGAACGGAGACGGAAGGGACGAGGTCGCATTCGGATGCCCCTACTTCTGGAACAACTACAACTATTATGTCGGAGCCGTCATGGTGATGTATCCGGGGTCCAGTGTCAGGAGCTATACCGGGGGCGAGGCCATGGCGAGCAGTCCCTACGTGGACTGGGTGGCCTATACGGGGTCCAGTTATTTCGACAGCGTCGGAGCGGACCCCCTGATCGTTGATTACAATGGCGACGGTCTTGGTGACCTCACGTTCAATTCGGGATATTACTCATATGGTTCCTACTATCCCGACAACGGCAAATGGTGCTGGATGGTGGACGGATCCAGCACGATACCCACTGGGTACAAGAAGGTCTCTTCCTCCTCGAGCTACTCGAGAAAGTTCTGGGCGGACGGCTCCACCGGTTTCGGCGCCCATGCCTTCGGCGATTATGACGGCGACGGAAACATGGACATCGCGCTGGGGGACAAGGACCCGGGGACGGTATATGTCCTCCTGAACGACCAGTTCGCGAGCACTTCCGGAACGATAGAGGTGACCGCG
>NJDO01000041.1 GCA_002254385.1 Thermoplasmatales archaeon ex4484_6
ACTGGATGCTTGGTTTGAAAGAGATATTCGGTCAGATACTATTAATCTTTCAAACCTCTGCACACCGGTATCCTCCAATCGACGATCCGGTGCTGATAGATGGGAAAGTCCCGATTCTCTTTCCAATCGGCGGAAGGGACTTACCACAATATCCCATAAGATCACTTTGCGTAAGGGATATTGAATTTCCTTTATAATGAAAATGTATTAAACGGTGCTCGTCATGGACATACTGGAGATCATACTTCTTGCACTTTCGAGCGGTTGGGATGCACTGATCGATTACGTCAGCCAGCATACGCTGACTTGCCTCGTACCAGCATTGTTCATAGCGGGAGCCATCGCTGCCTTCGTGAAGAAGGAAGCAATTCTGAAGTATTTCGGACCGGACGTTAAAAAGTATATGTCCTATCCTCTGGCAGCCGTCTCGGGGGTGATTCTTGGCCGGCAACCGCCTTTCTCTATTCGGGTCCGGCCATAAATGTTCTTGCCATCGTATATACTGCCAGTGCACTCGGATATGATATTGGAGCTGCAAGGGCAGTCGTTGCCATTGTCATGTCGATTGTCATAGGCATTTTCATGGCAGCTATTTTCAGGAAACACGACAGGAAGCTCATTGAGGAAGCAAGATCCCAACCTTCGATGACCTCGGGATCGGGAGGAGCAAAGAGACAGAAATGGGTCCCTGTGGCATTCTTTGCGGCCCTTTTGGGAATACTTCTCTTTGGAGCTTCTTCACTGAGTTGGATGATAAAGTTCCCCATCGTATATGTGCTGACCCTCGGACTTGCACTTCTCATTATCTACTATTATACCAGAGATGAGGTTACTGACTGGGGTATGGAGACCTGGGACCTGACCAAGAAGATAGTGCCGATACTGATCGCGGGAGCTTTCGTGGTCGGCGTGATAGCCTATTTTCTCCCACCCGAGACCTTTCAACCTCTACTTGGGAATGAAGGGATAACCGCAAACTTCCTTGCATCGGTGATCGGCGCCATACTCTACATGCCAACACTCCTCGAGGTTCCCGTGATCGGGACGACATTCGGGTATTCGGACGGGATAATGGGATCGGGTCCCGCCCTGTCCCTGCTTCTTGCGGGACCCGCTGTAAGCCTCCCCAACATGATAGTCCTTGCAAGGATAATGGGGTTGAAGAAGACTGCCGTTTACATCCTTCTTGTCATACTGTTCTCTTCGATAGCGGGCTTCGTTTACGGTAATCTGGTTGTGTGAAAAAGGTGATGACATGCAGTTCCATGGATCGGAAATGGATGTTCGTGTTCGAGAAGTAAAGATGTGAGGTGAAAACGATATGATAGTGAAGATAGTACTTGACGGTGGCCTGAAGTCCTGCTGTTCCGTATATCCACCGGAGTTCGTGAAGGAGGTCACATCCATCTGGCTTAAGAATGTCGCTGATGTCGAAGTGATAGATCGCACCGCGGTAGAATGGATCCCCGATGATCTGGCAGCCCTGGGACTTGAACATTTCGGTGACAGGATATTTCCTCTTGTTTACTGCGGGGATGTGCTGGCCTCCATGGGAGCCATTCCGGATGCTGCAACGCTTGCGGCCATGGCAATGGAGAAGATGGAATACGGGATAACGAGGGATGACATCCTCAAGGTGATCGGTGAAGAGGAAAAGGCGTCCGATAACGGGAATCAGCGGTAAGAATAATATCCGGAGACACTTCTGTGGTGATTGATGCAAGTTCGAGGGTTCCATGATGAACGGGCATGTACATGAACATCAAGGAGAAGCATCAATATCAGAAAGAAAGTTAACATTTGCCATTTTTTTCAATTTGTTAATAACGGCCATGGAGATAATTGGGGGCTTGCTCTCGGGAAGTCTGGCCCTTCTCTCCGATGCTCTTCACAATTTCACGGACAGCACATCTTTATGGTTGAGCCTTCTGGCACAGAGGATCAGCAGACGTGATGCCACGGGCGGAATGACCTTCGGATACAGAAGAGCCCGGATAATGGCCGCTTTCATCAATTCATCGATCCTTGTGGCAGTGACCCTGTTCCTTTTTAAGGAGGCCTTCACGAGATTCTTCAATCCGACCCATATAAACGGACCACTAATGATAATCATCGCTTCCATCGGACTTATCGCAAATCTTTTTTCCGTTCTCCTGCTGAAGCGTGATTCAAAATACGATCTTAACATCCGTTCATCATATCTTCATCTCGTAGCCGACACACTCTCCTCGATCGTGGTCGTGGTGGGTGGTCTGATTATGTATTTTTTCGAAATATACTGGCTCGATCCCCTGCTCAGCGTTCTGATCGGTCTTTACCTGCTCAAGGAGACATGGGGAATACTCTCAGAGAGCATTCACATCCTGATGCAGGGAGCTCCCAAGGATATCAGTATCGGGGAATTACGGGACATTGTTGAAGGGATCCCTGGGGTAGAGTGTCTGCATCATGTGCATATCTGGCAGATGGATGACAGGAACGTCAATTTCGAGGGTCATGTCCAGCTTGGGGAAGATATCAATCTGAAGGAAGCGGACGCGATAAGAATGAAGATCAACGAACATCTCAGGGAAATGGGCATCACCCATACGGTCATCCAGATGGAGTTCGATCCCTGCCCGGACATGTCTCTTGTCAAGAAGGGGTCCTGCATGTGATGAACAGATAATTTCACCTCAGCGGGATGACGTCGATATTCATCCCTGGCAGGTTTGCATTGAGAATATTAGATCGTGATTGAAGAGACCGAAAGGGATTGAAAGAATTTTCACGGAGATCGGATGCGGGTCCGAGCAGGTGGGAGGAGCATGCTAAAATATTTCAATGTTGAAAAACATGTTTCATTTGATAGGATGTCCATCTTATCGGTCAGCGGCTCGGCAGTTAAAGATGTACTGAAGCTTTTTCGCTTACTGTTCTTCATAAACGTTATCATGATATTCGCTGCGGTTCTCCTGTATCCTGGCAAGTTCCCCGTGTTGACATATCCCATAAGCGATCTCGGGGCCACCAGGGCTTTGAACGGTGATGCCAACACACCCTCCATGTTGATCCTTATCAGCGGAATGGTGATATCCTCCATATTGATGTTCAAAGCGGCATTCAGACTGGAGAAGGAAAGGGCCCGGGGACCGGCAAGGGCCATGTTCTTTCTCACGATGCTCTGCGGTTTCGGATACATCCTGTTGACAGCACCCGATGACATCATGGATACGGTCCACAGGTGGGGGGGAGCTCTTACAGTAGGGTCCCTGTGGGCGATCACGATCATCATGCTGGAAATGTTAAGGAGCTCATTCGGTATAAGGAAGTTCATAATCTTCCATTACGTCCTCCATGTGACCGTCATCATCTATGCGATCTGCTTCTTTCTCGATCTCTACGTTCGGGATATGGCGCAGAAGGCAGCCTTGCTGGCTCTTGGTACCATATGGATATTGTGCGTGAACGGCCTGAGCAGATCCTTGAGAGGGGAAATGGAAGCCCAGGGTGAGGAATTGCGAATGGAGTCCACGCTGCCAAGGTAAAGGGACCTTTATTCCCTATCATGGATGGATCTCAGTTCATTGAAGAGAACCTTTCCCTTCTTCGAGAGGCTGTAAAGGATGAAATGTCCTTCCCTCTTTCCTTCAACCAGATCGGCTTTCTTGAGGATATCCAGGTGATATGAGAGCTTTGAATTGGATATGTCATCGAGAAGATGCTGGATGAGGCATACGTAAAGCGGTCCATGGTCCAGCATGTCCATGATCCTGATCCTTATGGGATCGGAAAGTGCCTTGAAATCCGCTGATATGGAACTGCACCGTTCGTCATCCAGTTCGAGCCATTCTTCTTTCTTCGGAAGACCAAGGTCGAGGCATCTGCATGCTTCAATCAGGCGTCCCTCTTCGTTGGAAGGCATGTGGATGCGATTATCCATTTCTGAAATATATAACATTTCCCGGGATCTTCGTTAACAATCATAGGACAAGGGATAAGTATCCCATATACATCCATTTCAAGATAAATAGAATTTTCGTCATCAAATCAAACGGGAGGTTCTTGGACATGGCAGGAGGAAGAGAGCTATCGTTGTTCGAGAAATATCTCAGTATCTGGGTAATCCTGTGCATCGGAGCGGGTATTATTCTGGGTAGGTTGATACCTTCGATTGCAACGACAATGGATTCCCTTTCCATCCATCAGGTTTCGGTCCCCATCGCAATTGCACTGTTCTTCATGATGTATCCGATAATGGTGAAGATCGATTTCGGGGAGGTGGTGAAAGCTGCAAGAACACCGAAACCGGTCCTGATGACCCTGGGGATTAACTGGCTTATCAAACCCTTCACCATGTATGCATTCGCATTTCTATTCCTGGGGATCCTTTTCAGGGGATTCCTTGACGGAACAGAGACGATAAGAGGGGATGAAGAGGTGGAGCTCTGGAGAAGCTACATTTCGGGAGCCATCCTTCTTGGAATAGCGCCATGCACGGCCATGGTGCTTGTCTGGAGTCATCTTGCAAGGGGTAATGACGGGCTGACCCTTGTCATGGTGGGGATAAATTCGCTAACTATGCTGGTTCTCTATGCACCTCTCGGGGGATTTCTTCTCGGAGTGAACGCGATGCCCATACCCTGGAAGACGATACTCCTTTCCGTAAGCATCTATGTCGCACTTCCGCTTGCCGCGGGTTACATAACACGAAAGCTCATAATCAGATACAGGGGCATGGATTGGTTCGAGCAGAGGTTCGTTCGCTACCTGACACCGGTGAGCATGATCGCACTTCTGGCAACGCTCATCCTCCTGTTCTCCTTCAAGGGGGATGTGATCGTGAACAACCCGCTCATCATATTCTGGATATCGATCCCCCTCTTCATACAGACCATATTCATCTTCTCCTTGGGGTATTTTGTCGTGGCAAGGATGTTGAAGCTTTCGTATCGTGATGCCGCACCCGCTGCGATGATCGGGGCATCCAACCATTTCGAGGTTGCGATTGCAACGGCAACCGTGCTTTTCGGTCTCTCGTCGGGAGCTGCCCTTGCAACGGTCGTTGGTGTTCTGATAGAGGTCCCCTCGATGCTCTTTCTGGTGTACATATCAAGGAAGACCTGTTTTCTTTTCAGGGAATGCCATCTGGATGAGAAACAATGCAGGAGGAATGGAAGGGTGGATCGAAATACCCCCATACGGCCAAATCCGATCCGATGAAGGGAGAAACCATGTAATTCGAATACAGCATCAGTAAAAAAAAACTCATGAACATCAACCCTATGCTGATCGATGCTCACAACAAAAGAGTGAAGATTCGGTGAAACACACCGAATCTTCATACAAAAATCTTCATCTCTCCATAACCCCAATTTTCCGGAACATCCCTCGATTAACTCTACTTGAAGACGGTCCCGTGATATGTATATCTGACAGTATTGATGAATGTCACAACCCAGAAACAAACCAGAAGGAGGAAGAGGGCGAATCCGACGTAATCGACGATCTCAAGAGAGAAAGTCTTTGCCACAACATGGGACGCCGCAACATATGCTCCAAGGGGGAAAGTGAATGCCCACCAAGACATTGCATAGGGTAGTTTCAATCTCCGGATATAGTGAACCGTCATGAGTATTGCGATAGCTGCCCACCAGATACCGAAACCCCAGAATATCATACCGAATACAAGGAATGGTTCCTTTACGGTGATGATCGACGAATGCTGAACAAGGTTGATGAGAGCGACCGTTCCGGCACCTATGGGGCCAAGATTGATCCAGATGGTCGGGGCCAGTATATTCGGAAGGGGTTTATGGAGGATGAAGCGATGAGTTACAAGGGCGAGAAGAAATAGATAGATGAAGAAACCGGCACCCCACCCCACGAAATTCGTCAAGACCACCAGCTCCTGAACGGTACCCGTGAATTTGTCTATGAGTAGACTTCCGGCTATTGGTATGACGATCAATCCCACCGGAGGAATGAACCAGGCGGGGTTTATATGTTCTATCCTGACATGATCGCCCTTGAACATGGAATATGGCAGATAGATACCGAAAAGAACGGTGATGGCCGCACCCGAGAACCAGAATATCGATCCCATGAGATCATTCTTCCCGATGACAAGGAAATCCGATGAAAGGACCATCATGCCCACGGAGATCGTCGGATAGAAATTGCTGTTTATGGGATGTTTCAGACTTTCATATGACTCTTTCTTAAAAAGTACCCATCTGAGGATCCAGGGAATCAGGAGAACGAAGAATAAAATAACGTTAAAATAGAACAGTGCCAGAGCAGCCTCCTTCAGCCAAGGGATATACTGTGAATAGAAATCACTGGTCAGGGCCAGAATACCGGTTCCCATGATCGAGGCGAACCAGGACGGAGCAAAGTTCTTGACGATCTCGCATTTACATTTGATATCTCTCAACAATTCAATACACCTCTTTTTAATGTCGGGATTCCGCTGAATCGAAAGAATTGCATTGTTGTCATTTTCCGGACTCTTGATCTCGATGCCATTCAACCGCCGTCAGTGTTCCCAATGGAGTCATTTCAAGGAAATGTGAAATGGCCTAACACGTGGGATTATTTAAATATTTCCATTACAATAAATTTTGAACTGGTGTTCATACGGAGAGTGGTGTTGATAAATACATGATCGGTATCAAGAACCTGAAAGCAATGATCCGAAAATGAAAGTGCAGGGGGGGATTTCCAGGATCGTGAGTTAAATATCCAGCCGAAATGATTATATCGAGGGTCTTGTTTTAATGTTCAAAAATCTTTGAAATGAACATCTCTTCCCATGAGATACGCGGAGAAAGGAAAACGTTGAACCGGAAGGCTGGAGTGAAAATGATGAAGATAGAGATATACGGTGCCCGATGCGCCAAGTGCAAGAGGATGGCAAGACATGCGGAAAAAGCCGCAAAACAGCTGAATATCAAGGCAGAGGTCTCGAAGGTGGAGGATATTCAGAAGATCATGGAGAAGGGCATTATGATGACACCTGCCCTTGTCGTGGATGGCAAAGTCCTGATGTCAGGAAGGACATCCAGTCTCGATGAGGTGAGGGAGCTCATCAAACAGCACATGTGATATCCTGGGGCAAACTGAATGAGCTCGGAGGTTAAAGAGAAAACGAAAGGAACGCATACAAAAGAAAGATTGTATGTTGATAGGGCACTATTAAAGGGTGATTGGACGGAGTGTCCGTCATGCGGGGAGAGGGTCAAATCGGTAAATCTCGGGGGTCACATCAGAAAAGTTCACAAACTTGAAATGGTGCATGGGACCGAGAAGAGCAATCTCGTTCCCCTGGTGATCCTTGTTATTCTTATTGTCATCATCTCATCGGTTGGCATCTATTTCCTGTCGAGGGGGAATTCGGATGGAGGAGGGAAGGGCTCCTCGGGTCCCCCGGAGGATGGATGGCTCGATGATTACATACCCGTCCATGATACGGGTTCAGGGGAAGATGACTGGTGGATAGTTTATCCTGACGACCACCCTGATTGGGGAACGGACCCGGATCACCCCGATTGGGTTCTGGAAAGATTGGGCAGGGGGCCGATCCTCATCCTGGACCACAGCGACAACTGCATCCCCTGCCTCCGGCAGCAGGAGGATGTTGATTCCATCATGGAATACTTCGGTGATGATATACTATTGATCGACCTGCTTTCGGGACAGGACGAGAGAGCGTCGGAAGTGTTCGGGGTGTATGACCCCGGAGGTCCTCCCAATTACATCCCGCTCTCTGTCATTATCACGCTGGTCAAGGATGTGAACGGAGAGGTGAAGATCGGGTGGCACAGCGTGGAGGGAGCAACCGGGGAGGAATGGCTGACGGAACATGTGAAGGACGCCATCTACTATCACCGGGAGAATATCGATGAATGGAAGTGACGCGAGATCGAAAAAAAAGGGGCCCTTCACGGTCATTTCCATCGTTATCGTTATTATTTTTACCCTGACAATAACCTTCTATCTCTTCTGGTCGGATATGAATATCAGCAGGGAGAAAGCCCCGGATTTCGAGATACTAACGGAAAACGTCAATATCACAAGGCTGGGTGATCTTGAAGGAAATCCGGTGATACTCCATTTCACAAATATCGAGAACCCCCTCTGTCTTGAATGCGAAAAGGTGCTCGAGGAACAGGTAAGGGAGATATCCAAAGCACTTGAAGAGAGGAGCGACCTCAATGTGATCACCATCAACATGAGGAAGAATCCCTATTCGGAGAGGGGCGATGAACTGGTAAGGAAATGGTGGGGGATCAATGTCACATGGATATGGTTGGAGGATGGGGAACCTTTTCCAGTATCGGGAAAATATACCGATTACTGGAGTCTGAGCGGAGGCAGTGTCAATCCGACAATACTGCTGCTGGATGAGGACCTCTACGTGGTCGGGATATATCATGTGTACCAGATGGGAAAAGGGGAAATTGACGGGGTTGTCACCTCGGATAGGATCATCGGGAAGATCGAAAAGATCGAACAGGGGGAATGGGAAGGGGTGGAAGGCGAGAGAGCGGCTCTGGGAAGCGGTTCCGTTCTGGGAATGTTCATGCTCGGGGTTGTGACATCGTTCTCTCCCTGTTCCATTGCTCTTCTATTCTCCGTTTTCACATTCATGTTCTCACGAAGGAGGGAACAGGGATCATCCCAAACGGAAGGGTCGACCACAACCTCAAAGGGTGCGAGAGAAGGTTTCCTTGCCGGATCCGCGTTCGTTTTAGGGATGGCCGCCGTCTTCTTCATCATGGGGATTCTGATAGCACGTCTTGGGGTATTCGTGCAGGGAGCAAGGTATTTCGATATAGCTGCTGGCATCATCCTCTTGATCCTTGGAGTCAACAACGTTTTCTCGATCACGGAGCTGCTGCAGGATGTGAAGGAACGTTTTTTTACAGGTAGAAAACGCAGGACGGATGTCAGGACCGGTTTATCATTCAAGGAGCGTGTGATAGATGGTCTGGGGACGGTATTCGTAAGATCTCCCGTGGGGGGAGCTTTCCTTCTTGGGATTTTCTTCTCTCTGGGATGGGCTCCCTGTGCGGTTTCACTTGTCCTCCCGGTGGTGGTTTGGATGATGGCGCAGGACATCCCCTTGTTCGTGGGCGGACTCCTTTTCTTCTTCTTCGGATTGGGACACGGCATCATAATCATACCACTTTCGGTCGGGACAAGCTCCTTCTCAGCCCGTTTGGCCCAGCGTTTCGTGAACGCCGCAAAATGGACAAGGATCATTTTCGGGATAATGGTTATTGCCATGGGAGTGATATTTTCCCTGAGGTTCTTCGGGGTGAAGCTGTGGTAGGCAATGTTCCCTCATCCGGAAAGAGGAGCGTTCTGTTTCTGTGCACACATAATTCCTGCAGATCCCAGATGGCGGAAGCTCTCATGAAGCATACACTCTCGGACAGGTTCGAGGCACACAGCGCCGGTATCGAACCATCAGGTGTGGATCCTCGTGCAAGGAGAGTGCTCGAAGAACTTGGTATCGAGACATCCTCTCTTCGTTCCAAGTCGGCGGAGGAATTCCTCGATGATTACATAGATATGGTGGTAACGGTCTGCGATCGTGCAAAGGAAGCATGTCCCTTCTTCCCGGGTGCCGGAGGATACATGCACAGAAGCTTCGTGGACCCTCCGGATCTCATTGGAGAGGGAATTGAGCCCCTTGAAGCTTTCAGAAGAATAAGGGACGAGATAGAGGAATGGTTGCTGGAAACCTTCTCTCACCTATCATGATATTCATTCATTATCGATCTCCTGTATCTCTCAAGGAAAGGTGTAAGCTTCCTTTCAGGGGGGGTGAGGGCCCTTCTCCTTCGTTCCAGTTCCCCTTCGTCCACAAGGATGTCGATCCTTCTTTCGGGGATGTCTATCTCTATGATATCACCATCCCTTATCAGACCGATCGCCCCTCCCACGAAGGCTTCGGGCTCGACATGACCGATGCACGGCCCCCTGGTCGCCCCGGAGAACCTTCCATCCGTCACGAGGGCGACCTTATCGAAACCGGCTCCTGCTATCGCTGCGGTGGGTGTGAGCATCTCGGGCATCCCGGGAGCTCCCGCGGGGCCCATGAAATTTATGATGACAACGTCTCCTTCCCGGATGGTCCCGCTGCGGATGGCATCGAGGACATCTCCCTCCTTGTGGAAGACCCGGGCCGGACCCTTGTGACGCATCATGTCATCATTCACAGCGATCTGTTTCACCACCGAGGAAGCCGCCAGGCTCCCCCTGAGGACCGCAATACCACCTTCCGGGTAGAACGGGTCGCTCACGGGTCGTATTACGGTGGGGTCCCTGACCACTGCCTCCTTGATCTTTTCCTTCAGGTTGCTCCCTTCGATGTCGATGGCATCCTTCAAGTACTCTCTCAATTCTTTCATCACTGCAGGAATACCCCCGGCCCTGTCAAGGTCTTCCAGGTGATGAGGGCCGGACGGTGAAATATGACAGATATTGGGAACCTTCCTCGAGATCCCATCGAATACATCGGCATCGAGTCGAATTCCCGCCTCTTTCGCAACGGCCGCAAGGTGCAGGATCCCGTTGGTCGAACCTCCTATCGCAATATATACAGTTGCGGCATTCTCGAAGGCGTTCTCTGTCATGATCGCAGAAGGCCTCAGATCATCTCTGACGAGTTCAACGGCCCTTCTGCCGGTCATGTAAGCCTCCTCGAGCTTTCTGTTAGAAATCGCCAATGTTGTGGCGGACCCTTCAAGCGACATGCCGAGCGCCTCCGTGATGCAGGACATGGTATTGGCAGTGAACAGTCCCGAACATGACCCGGCTCCCGGACATGAGTTCATCTCGATCTGTCGTGCCTTTCCGGGGTCCATCGAACCCTTCTCGAGAGATCCCACCGCCTCGAAAGCCGAGGAAAGGTCCAGCTCCCCGCTCTCTCCCCCCGCCATCATCGGACCGCCTGTAATTATGATGGAAGGGATGTCGAGCCTTGCTGCAGCCATGAGCATCCCGGGGGTGATCTTGTCGCAGTTGGTCACACCCACCCATCCGTCAAGGGAATGGGAGAGAACCATGAGTTCTATGTTGTCGGCGATATGGTCCCTGGACGGCAGGGAATGCCTCATGGAAACATGCATCGCGATACCGTCGCATATCCCGGGCACGCCCCATTCAAATGGAACTCCTCCCGCATCCCTTATGCCCTTCTTGACCTCTTCCGAGAGCTTCCTCAGATGGATGTGCCCCGGAATGATGTCGTTGAATGAATCCGCAACCCCGATGAAGGGTTTCTCCATATCGTCATCATTCAGACCCGCCGCTCTCAGCAGGGCCCTGTGCGGGAGCGTCTCAATACCTTTCTTCAGAATGTCGGACCTCATGGGGGTGTAACGCTGACGGAAAGGATTAATCTTCTCATTAGATACCGCATTAACCGCAGTCCATCCGTCCACATATTTCACGGTTCATTTTCCCTTCGGCAGCCAAGCTCCCGAAAATTGTCCGGTGGAAAAGTGGATCCGGAACCGTCATCTTTCCATTTGACCAGCAGATACGGAGCTTCCATCGAAAAACGGTCATGTATTGTTCACGCTATAGTTCAGCGTTTCATGAGGAGGGGCAGGATTGATATTGCAGCGAATACCTACGGGTGATTCACCAAGACCTATGGTGGTGGACCCATGATCCGGGAAGAGGATGTTTCAAAGCTTTTCGGGCCGCAGCTGGAGATGATCGGGAACCCCGAGATCAGAGACAAGGTCGTGACAACGTGGGTGCTCGGATGCCGGAAAGGTGGATGGGAGGATGTGGATGAACTGCTCGACATCCCCTTCACGCTTCTGACAGATACATACGGAATCAATCTGGTGGAGCATACGATTGCCGTGACCGAAGGAGCGATCGGACTGGCACTTGCGCAGAAGGAGACCTACGGCAGTATGCCCTACGAGGTCGACATGGACCGCCTCGTTGCGGGCGGTATCCTGCATGATGTTGGCAAGCTGCTTGAGATCGAGAAGCTTCCCGACGGCACATATGCGAAATCAAGGTCGGGGAAACTCATGCGCCACCCCATTTCCGGTTCACTCCTTGCTGCGGAAGCTGGTCTTCCCGATGATTATATAAATACGATCGCCTGCCATGCAAAAGAGGGGGAGGGAAGACCGAAGGTCCTTGAAACCGTGCTTATACATCAGGCGGATTTCGCAACCTTCGATCCACTGGTGATGAAGAAGAAGGACATGCTCATTGAATGAGGTGTTATGATGGGAAGAACGATGCTTCAGAAGATACTCGAGAGGAGCAGTAAAGGGGATGTGAAAGCCGGGAACATCATCGACGTTTTCGTTCATGCGCGGGTATCAAGGGACTTTGGCGGAGCCAACGTCGTTGGGAATCTGGAATCGAACGGTCTGGAACCCACCGATCCGGACAGGACCTTCTTCACCTTTGACTGCAATCCCACCGGTTCGGATCAGAAGTATGCGGCCAATCAGCATCTATGCCGGTTGTATGCAAGGAAGAAGGGAATAAGGGTATTCGATATTGACATGGGGATAGGCACACACATCGCGATGGATGAGGGGCTTGTGAAGCCGGGTGAGGTTTTCGTCTCCACGGATTCGCATGCCAATATAATGGGGGCGATCGGAGCTTTCGGGCAGGGAATGGGGGATGTCGATATTGCCAAGGCCTTCTCGGATGGTAGTGTGTGGTTCAAGGTGCCGAGGTCGATGAAGATCACGTTGAAGGGGCTGCCATCATCATTGGCCACTCCCAAGGATGTCACGTTGAAGCTCCTGCAGGAATTGGGAGCGAACGGCCTGCTCGGTTACGCCGTGGAGATGTACGGTCCCTACATCGAATCGCTTCCACTCCACGGCAGGATAACAATGGCCTCAATGTGCACGGAGATGGGAGGGATCATAATGCTCATCCCTCCCGACGGGAGGACCCTTGAAGAGATCGGAGCGAAGGATATGGACATCTCCACCCTTCTCCCGGACAGGGACGCATCCTATGACAGGGAGCTGGAAATAGATATCGGGGGAACCGAACCCATGATATCCCTTCCGGGTCATCCCGAGGATGTGGTTCCCGTGAGCAGGGTCAGGGGCACGAAGATCGATTCCGCCTTCATTGGCTCCTGCACCAACGGGAGGTACGAGGATCTGAAGGCTGCCGCGAACATACTGAAGGGCAGGAAGGTCGCTCCCGGGGTGGTTCTCAAGATAGTGCCCTCGACAAGGAAGATATGGGAGAGGTGCCTGGAGGAGGGCATCATCAAGGACCTCATGGAAGCTGGAGCCCTGATAGGCAATGCAGGATGCGCGGGATGCGCCGCCGGTCAGATAGGGCAGAACGGTCCGGGCGAGATAACGGTCTCGACAGGCAACCGGAACTACAAGGGAAAGCAGGGAAAAGGCAGTGTATATCTTGCTTCTCCGGAGACCGTTGCCGCTTCCGCAGCTGCAGGATACATAACGACAAAGGATGATATTCCCCCCGAGCCAGCCGTATTCACTACGATGAACGGGGAGGAAAGTGGTGAAGCTCCCTGCATCGAGGAGGTTCCGGAGAGGCCCACCGTGATCAGGGGAAGGATATGGTATATTCCCCGGGACAATATCGATACCGACATGATATATCACAACAGCCATCTGGCTGTTACCGACAGGGAGGAGATGGCAAGATATGCATTCGGAAACCTGGAGGGATACGAGGATTTCTCCGCCAGGGCGAGGAAAGGCGATATAATCGTCGTAGGAAAGAATTTCGGAGCCGGAAGCTCAAGACAGCAGGCCGTGGACTGTTTCGTCTCCCTCGGGATCGGAATGATACTCGCGGAATCGTTCGGCTCCATCTACGAGAGGAACGCCATCAACACCGGATTCCCCATCCTGACCTACAGACCGGAGGAGGGATTGTTCTCCGAGGGTGACGTGGTGGAGGTAGATATCTCTAAAGGAAAAGCAAGGAACCTAACCAAGGAGAGAGATTTCGATGTGGAGCCCTTCTCCGATGTGCAGATGGACATCTACCTTCGAGGTGGTCTCCTCTCCAACATCTGCAGGGAGTGATGACGATGGGTATGACTTTCGCACAGAAGGTGCTTGCAAGGTATTCGAATACGGAAGAGGTTGTACCCGGACAGATAGTGACCCTCAGGCCGGATCATCTTCTGACCCACGACAACACCGCAGCCATCATAGGCAAGATAGGGCCCGAACTTGACAGGTACGGGATAGTGGACAGGGAGTTTCCCGTGATAGTGCTCGATCACGTTGTACCGGCAGCCAACGAGAAGACGGCTTCCAACCACAGGAAGATAAGGGAATTCGTATCGCGTTTTTCCATATCCAATTTCTTCGATGCCGGAGAGGGTATATGCCACCAGGTGGTCGTGGAAAAGGGACTGGCACTTCCGGGAAGGATACTGGTCGGATCCGACTCGCACACATGTTCCTACGGGTGCGTGGGTGCTTTCTCGACCGGTGTTGACAGGACCGAGGCGGCTTCCCTTCTTCTTCGGGGGGAGCTTTGGCTCAAGGTCCCGCAATCGATGAAGATCACCCTCAGAGGAAAGCTTTCGAAGGGGGTATATGCCAAGGACCTTATTCTGAAGATCATCGGAGAGATATCCGCCAGCGGGGCCTCATACAGATCCGTGGAGTTCCACGGCGATGTGGATGGACTGTCAATGGGGGAGAGGTTCACGATATCGAACATGGGAGTGGAGATGGATGCGAAGGCAGCTGTATTTCCGGCGGATGATGTAACGAGAGAATACTTCCGATCCATTGGTGTGAAGGATGATGCCTATACCTCGGTAAGACCCGATGAGGATGCCGCATACTTCTCGGAGCATGAGTTCGACATGAGCTCCATTGTTCCCGGTGTGGCAGCTCC
Source organism: Thermoplasmatales archaeon ex4484_6 (assembly GCA_002254385.1). Classification (GTDB taxonomy): domain Archaea; phylum Thermoplasmatota; class Penumbrarchaeia; order Penumbrarchaeales; family Penumbrarchaeaceae; genus Penumbrarchaeum. The sequence goes on from NJDO01000041.1 coordinate 14,893, forward strand.
GCACAGGGTGGACAATTATCACACGGTAGAGGATCTTGGCCCGCTGAGATTCGATCAGTGTTTCCTGGGCACATGCACGAACGGCAGATACGAGGACCTGAGGATAGCCGCATCCATCCTGGAGGGGGAAAGGATAGCGAAGGGCACAAGACTTGTTGTGGCCCCCGCATCCAGGACCGAGATGTCGAAGGCGCTTTCCGACGGGACCATCCGGAAGCTTGTCGATGCCGGTGCAATGGTCCTCCCGCCCGGGTGCGGTCCGTGTCTCGGAGCCCATCAGGGAGTAATGGCTCCCGGGGAAAGAACGATATCGACAGCAAACAGGAACTTCAAGGGAAGGATGGGGTGCAAGGAGGCGGAGATATACCTTGCAAGTCCCGCAACGGTGGCTGCTTCAGCCCTGTACGGGGAGCTGACGGACCCCAGGGAGGTGATCGGGTGAAAGTCTGGAAATACGGAGATTCTGTGAACACGGACATGCTCTTTCCGGGGAAGTACACCTACACATGCTCCACACCGGACGAGATAAGGCCCCATCTCCTGGAAG
>NJDO01000116.1 GCA_002254385.1 Thermoplasmatales archaeon ex4484_6
ACCATCATGCCGATCCTGATGATGGTGATAGTATCCTCGATCTACATCAGGATAGCTCTCAATCCGGTGGATCTGATCACGGTCCTGCTCTCCATAACACTGATGTCGCTTATATACATGATATTCTACGTCAAGGCAGAGAGGAACTGGAGATTCGTCTACGGCGTGGTCTATTCTCTGTTCTTCATGTCCATACTCATATGGCTTCTTCCCTATGCGGCTCTGACGATAACCAGGACCAACTGGGGAACAAGATGAAGCGTTCACTGAAATAACGAGATCTCCCGAAAAAATGTACATTTACTTCATTCTATCCTGGTCTGGACGGTCAAAGTGCGCATTTAGGGTTCAAAGATATATACTTCCGTATTCAATATATTCACCAGACGGGAGGGAACTATCCTTATGGAATATTCTCTCACACCTCTCTCCTCTCTAATCCCCCACTTCCCCCCCGTCTTTCTTCTCCATTATCTATCCCATATCTCCGGGCAGTATTTTCCCTCGCCTGCCTTCGCTTCCACTTTGGTACGACAATTCATTTCGAATTTTCATTCATGCGTGACGGGCCACCGGCCCATGAGGGTTTTGTATGAAGATTCGGTGAAACACACCGAATCTTCACTCTTTTGTTGTGAGCATCGATCAGCATAGGGTTGATGTTCATGAGGGTTTTTTTGATTTGAATTGGAGGGTGATGACGCTTTCGAGGGTGCCCCGGTAACGTTTACCTAAGAGAAGACCATATCATCCTCGATGAAGAACTACTCAACATTGATAATCGCGGCACTGATACTCCTGCCCGCTGCTGACCTGTTCCCGGTCCCGGGAGAGGGACCGGAACTGCGCGGGAGAGCACCCGGACCCCACTGGCATCCCCTGGATGATGTTCATGTCGGGGAAAGCCTTCCATGGTGGGAGAGGACATGCCTCGACCTGAACAGGAACGGTATCTCGGATGTTCTGGATCCCTATGCCGGGCTTTCGGGCGAGGATGCACCGGAGCTCGACATCACCGTTTCATACTCCCGAGAGATCTCCGATTCCGACCTGAGAACGCTGGAGGAGAGGGGATTCCCCGCTTCCCTCGTCATCGACCTGATCGACGCGGTCGTTCTGCACGGAGTGCCTTCGAACAGGATCTACGAGATAACGCAGCTCGACGGTGTCGTGTTCGTGGAACCTCCCGGAATCCCCGTACTCTTCTCCGATGTGGCCAATCCCACTGTCAGGGCGAAGGGATCCGATCTCTACTCCCCGGAAACTGCATGGGACCTTGGATTCAGCGGGGAGGGGGTTTCCATCGCCGTGATAGATACCGGTATCGATGACGAACACCCCTCCCTCAAGGGAAAGTTCCTGGGCGGGGTGGATATGACCAAACCGGACAACCTTCCCTTCCTCTATCCCCAGGACGGGTCCTTCAACCCGGATGATATCCAGGGGCACGGTTCCACATGCTCCGGTATCGCAACGGGAACGGGGGCGCCGGAAGGTCTTTATCAGGGAACGGCTCCCGGGGCCAGACTGGTCGATGTGAGGATCGGTACCAAGATAGGTTACGCACCCGGAGAGTTCTGGGTCGGGATCGTGTCGGACCCGAATATGAAGGATGGGACAATAAGAGGGATCAAATGGGCCACCGAGATGAGCGATGCCCTGTGGCCGAACGGCGGCGAGGAATACAGGGGGATAGACATCTTCTCCATCTCTTGGGGTGTGGACATCGGTTCCCCATCGGATGGTACTGACCAGTACTCAAGGCTTCTGGACGCGGCCGTTGACCAGGGTGTGATCGTTGTGAATGCGGCCGGGAACGAGGGGCCAACGTACACGGGCTTCTCTGCCCTGTCAGCCTCATCCAAGGCAATAATAGTCGCAGCCACCGACGACAGGAACACACCGGAACACGATGATGATGTCATCGCCTTCTACTCGACAATAGGCCCGAGGGCGGACAACGGTGACGGGAACCCCTTCGATGAACTGAAACCCGACATAGCCGCTCCCGGGACCAACATCACAAACCTGCAGCCGGACACCACGAGAATCACTGGGGATGCCTCATCCAACGGCTACGGTCCGAGAGGGTCCGGCACCTCATACGCAACTCCCCTTGTCGCCGGAGTCGTGGCTCTCATACTGGAGGCAAATCCGCTCCTTGAAGGGAAGAACGAGCTCGTGAAGGAGATACTGAAGTACACGGCGGAGAGGAAGCAGCCGCCCACCTATCCCGACCTTGACCCGTTCTGGGAAACGGATTTCGGGTACGGGGTGGTGGATGCATACAATGCCGTGAGGCTCGCAGGGATGATGGATGACCCCTCCGCTTTCATCCCGGACCTCCAGGCGCACATCACGAATATATCCACGATCGGAAACGTCACACCCTTCTTCTCCTACAATACCTCCTCCTCGTTCGAGTTGAGCGGCCTGGGTTGGGCCAGAATTGGTGATTTCGACCGCACCGAATACTGCATTGATGATGGTGAATGGAAGGTCGTGGACCAGCAGTCCCCGGATATGTTCAACCCCTGGTCGGTCTCCATAAAGGGACTGACTATGGGACCGCACCGCATCAAGGTGAGAACTGTGGGGCAGGGCGGTACATCACTCTATTCGTTCGTGGACGTCAATGTCGTGAAAGAGGCATCCGAACCAAAGGGTGCCCTTGCGGGGAGCTCCATTCTCTGGGCGGTGCTCGGCGTGATCGCCATTGCCGGCGCGGCCGTGTACATCTATCTGAAAAGGAGAAAAGGGGCGGTGTGAAGGTTACGTCCTGCGCACGTAGGTGTTCAGCGTTATCTTCCCGATATCGGCGCCGTACGCCCCGATCCTCTCCAGGGAATTCAGGACATATGCAAGGATGACCGCCTCATCCGAGGGGAGCTTGAAGACCTTCTTCATCAGGGGCTGGAGAGATGAGGACTGCTCCCTTGCATCGTCTATGACCCTGTCGGCAAGGTCCATCTCCCTGGAAAGGAGCGATACCACGGAATCCGTGAATATCTTCTTCGCCTTCATACCCTCCCGGTGTATCGCGTTTATCAGGGAAGGGTCCTCGAACGATTCCCTCATCTGCATGTACCGCGCCATTGATACGGCATGGTCGGCGACCCTCTCCACGAGCCTGGATGAAATCATGTAGTTGAGTGCATCCTCGGTGCTTATGTTGGCCTTCTCTGACATCCTCGGATACATCGACAGCATGTTGTATTCCTTGTGTATCAGCCAGTTGATGCGGTCAACCTCCATGTCCCTCAGGACAACATCATCCAGCATCATGTTTCCCGGGTCCTTGAGGCCTATTAGGGAATCCTCCACCATCTTCTCCGTTATGTACGCCATCCTCTTCAGTCCCGTTCTCAGGGAAAAATCCGCCGGGTCTATCAGGTCCTGCAGCCTGATGAGGTCCTTCCTCTCCTCGACTATCTCCACCCCCATCACGAGCCTTGTGAATTCCCTCACAACCCTTGCAAGCTCCGGAGGTATGGAACCGTTCGATGTCACAACAAGGGATGTCACCCCCGAAACGTAGGCTCCAACGAGACGCCTCATTATGGCATCCGGACCCTCCTTTCCCGTGAGCTTTATCTCCCCGTCCACGGACTCCCTGGACGTCAACGGTCCCGGAGACAGTATCAGGTTCCCGTTCCTGTCCTCCATGATGTTGAGCGAGCTGCCCGACGATATACCCACCTTCCGGGCCCATCTCTTTGGAATGGATACTATATATGTGGAACCGCCGGATAACTGGACCTTTCTCGTTTCCATTAACACACCCGGGGGTTTACATACTTCTTAATTAATATATATATCCACTATGGAAATGTCTACCGAACTCTCGAAGGCCCATCCCAGATCGGAATGTCCCCGGATGTACATATCCTCCAGGGTTCCCTGCTGTACAACAACATCCGAGGGGAACCAGCCGAACACGAGCTGGGACTGGGGCTCCACGACGAGCCATTTGCCCAGTTCATCCTCGATTATCTGGAACGGTATGTCAAGTCCGAAGCGCTCGTTGACCGGATCAAGGACCGAATCGTCATCTCCCAGGTAGAAAGCGCAGAAGGCATGCTTCTCGGTGAACACTATCCTGGAATTCCCGCCGAGACAGGTCACGACGGATCCCAGAAGAATGGAATAATCCTCGCAGTCCCCTCCCCCCCTCTCCAGGCATGTGATAGGGGATATCCACTCGTTGGAACCCGTGTCGGGATCCGGGATGTATTCCAGCCTGGACGAGACGAACTCGTATGCATCCACTATGTCCTGGATCGTGAAGTTCCCGTCCATCATCCCCTCCCCTTCGAGGATGCCCTCGAGCTCCCCGATATCCCCGCGGATCATGTCGTTCACCTTGTCGTAGAAATACGGTTCGTTGTGACCGAACCTGGGGGGTGTTCCCTCCCCCGCAAGCGGTATGATGTTGATACCGGAACCCTCGAAGGAGAGGTTCTCCCGCCTCACCCAGCTCACGGGGCCCTCCACCAGAATGTCCATGACGAGGGAGAACGTGAGCTCCCCGTCGGCCGGAGGGGGCGACGGGATCGGTATGAGCATGTGCCTGAGGTAGGTCCTTCCGCCCGGTTCGATGTACCTTCCGACCTCGCCCTCCGCCGAGGCACCCCATCCCGTAGTGTAACCAATGCTCTCGACATAGATGGCCGACGGACCCTCGTTCATCGCCTCCAGGTTCAACACCGCACCTATACCTTCCATGCCATCAAGGGCTTCCGCGCTCCTGTTGACGGTGTACATGGGAACTATGGAGAACTGCGGTGTGGGCCCCCCCCTTATGAATAGTGGAGGTTCCTCATGAAGAAGGGGTCTTTCGGCGGGAGCCGGGACGACCAGGTCATCCCTCGCGAATCCCGGCCTCTCTCCGGATTCGATCACCCACTGCAGGAAGAAGTAGAAACCCACGAGGGATCCGATAGTGAGTATCATCATGACCAATACTACCCTAATAAGAAGGAACCAGGCTTCCCTGTTCCTCACCCGCGAACGTGACACGAACATGCAACGTTGAGGTTGAACTTGAAAGTTTTGGGAAGGGTTATATTCGGATGAGGGCCTTCGAGGGATCATGGTCGATCTCGAATTCGACCGGAAAGGACTCGATGGATACATCCGGTCCGAATGGAAGGAGGTGCCGCCGTCCCTCCGCTGGGAATGCATCAGATGCAGCTGGTGCTGCAGGCAGCCCTGGAGGGTGAACCTGACATGGCCGGAATTTGATAGAATTGTAACGCTTGCAGGGAAAAAGGAACTTCCCAGGTTCGGCAGGGAGGTGGACCCCGAAACGGGCCTGGACCATCCCTTCTTCGTCATAGAGGGCAAGTGCCCCATGCTCGAGGACGAGGGAGCCGTATGCACGATGTATCCCGACTGGCCCTACACCTGTGCCACCTATCCCTTCCTGCTCATGCCGGACGGGAGGCTGATGTATCACACCGGGTGCGCGGGGATAGGAAAGGGTGGTGTCATAGATATCGATTCGATGAAGGAAAAGATAATGAGGGAGCGGAAGAAGGCGGGAATGCGTTGACGAGCTCGGGCCTTCTTCTCCAGGGATTCGAGAAGCCCCCTGGCCAGATATTGCCCCGATTCCCATGGTGGACGAGCTCAGGCCTTCTTCTCCAGGGATTCGAGGGCCTTCATCGCCGAAAGGTCCGCCTCCTCGAATTCCTCCATGACCCTCTTCTTCCCGTATTCCCTTGTAATGGGAATTATCATCGTCGGGATGTTCAGATGGAGGAG
>NJDO01000117.1 GCA_002254385.1 Thermoplasmatales archaeon ex4484_6
GGCCTCGAAGGTCATCTTCGTTCCTTTCTTCATCTCGATACCTGCCCACACCACGTTGCATTTGGCCCTTAAGCCTTGTGCCTTATGCAGCTGAAATATGATAAATCGAATGAAGCCCGCTTCATTCGGAAGTACAAATCCCCCCAAGGTCTGGTGATTCAAGTGTGATTCCACAATCTTTGGAGCTGAAAACCGGATCGATCTAATTCCCTTGATGATGAGAAGAAACTCCGGGACGGATATTCCACCGGGTCATGATGGATCGATCGTACTTTACCGAACCCCGTCCTCGGGGGACGTTCAGCAATATGCCCCCACTCGCCCCCATTATCCGGACAAGCATGTTCCCATCGATAACCATCATCCGGTATCGAACCTCTCGAGGACCCTTGAATAAATCTCCCTCTCGCCACCACGGGACTTTCCCTTCAGCTTCCTCAGGATGAGCTCAGGCGTTGACCTTGCCTGTTTTCCGATGAGCGGGGTCCTGTCCACAATGAGCTCGTAGTTCTCATCGAGTCCTTTCGCCTCTATCCCATCTATCCTGCACCGGGTATAGCGGGTGATCTCGTCCGACATATGGGTGACGACGACGGAAAAGGCCCCCCTCCTCGAGATCTCATCTATGAACACCCCGAGTATCCGGGAGGCGGCATCCAGCTCGGTCATGGCCTCCAGTTCATCGGCAAGGACCATTGTCCTCTCGTCCACCTTGACGGCAAGGGGCAGAAGCTCCTTCAGGAATCCTTCAAGACCTCCGGCATCCAGCCTTCTCCTGGGCCGGTACAGATAGAGGTCATCTATTTCGGGCACGAATGCCTGCTCCGCCGGTACGGGAAGGCCCATCCTTGCCATTATCACTATCTGGCATATGGTCTCCAGAAGGGTGGTCTTCCCTCCCGAGTTCGCCCCCGTTAGCACTGCCGTTCTGGACGAGGACACCCGATTGAAGGGAAACAGCGAACCGTAATGCGGCGGGACCTCTCCCAGATGATAATCCACGAGCTGGCGGTCCTCCTGTGATCGAAGCTGAAGATGGCACGCATCGTGCATTCCGAACCACCCCTCCACGATCCTGAACGGATGAAGCTCCATGTCCCTGATGAAGCATGCGAGACCGAACCTGAAATCAAGGTCAAGAGCCCAGTCGATGGACCCCTTCACCTTCTCCCATCCCGCTGCCAACCGCGATGCAAGCTCCTGTTTGCGGAGAAAACGGTCCCTTCTTCCCTCCTCCTCCATCTCCGTCAGCATCCTCTCAAAGGCCTCCTCATCCACCGTTACCGGATAACCCATCACGAAGAGGTCCCTCTTCTGCCCCAGCCTCTTCCTCACGATCTCCGCGGCCATTCTGGAGTGCTCCCGGAAGATATCCCTCAGCACCGGAGATTCCCCCGAAGCGAGCAGGGACAGGGCATCGGTACCGGAGAGCGTGATCTCCTCTATCCTCGACCGCAGTGAATCCTCGATTTCCGACCTGATACCCTCGATGATCCGGCGCGGATCCTCCTTCGGATCCTCTTCCGCCGCGAGCGCCTCGAAGGCCTCGAGTTCCGAGAGAACCCCTGATGCGGCCGGTTCCCTTCCGAATATCTCCTCGAGTCTCGAGAGGGCCCTGAGCTGTTCCCTGCGGCCTCCGTACAGATCGAGGATCACTTCCGGAACTATCCTTTCCGGCGGGGAATCGCAGCCGACAGAGGCTGCGATGGGGAGGACCGATTCATCGATCTCCCTGCTGTCGTAAACGAGGATGAGCGTGCCCTCGAGGTTCTGCTCCACCTCCTCGGGGGACAGGACAAGGCACCTTCTGTCGAGACCCGCCGCCCTCAACTTATCATATGCCCTCTCGCTTTCCACAATGAGTATGTAATCGAGCTTTCTGTTCCTCCTACCGGATTTGCCTACCCTCCCTATCGAGGCGAGGCATGAGCTCACCTCCTCCCTGTCCACACCTTCCAGCATCTCCAAGAGGGCGTATCTCTCAGCGGCTTCCCTCTCCCTCTCCCCGAGGTCCCCGCAGGGCAGGAGCAGCGACGTCCTGTTGCGGCCTTCCCCTGTCATCATGTAGGATCGGATCCTTTCCACTATGCTCTCGTAGATATCCCTGACACCATCCGTCCGGAGCAGGGTCGATGGGTCCTCCCCCCTGTAGGCCGTGATGAGCTCCACTGCCATTCTACCCGATATGTTCTGGACGGAGGAGAGCCGGGACACGTCACCCTTCTCAAGGACCTCGATGAGGGCCTCCCTCCCTCCGATCCCCGCCATCAGCTGTCCGGCCCGCCTCTCTCCGAATCCCTTTACCTTTGTGAGAGACGACAGCCGATCATCTACCGGACCCACTCCCCCACCTCCGACTCCCTTACCTTTCCTCCCTCGCTGAAGGGCCATTTACGGAGGTTGGCGGACCTTCTCCCATCTTCATCAACGGCCATCTCCAGCAGTCCCTCGGATGTGTAGTCTCCCAGACTCCGGAAATCGGGTCCGGCGATCATCATGGTGCCCATACCGATGGTTCTGGCCTTGATCAGTATATCCTCCAGGTTCTTGAACCAGTTCTGAATGTTCCTCATCCCCAGAACCTCTGGTCTGTCCAGGACCAGCCTTCCCACGGCTCCCTCCTCGATTATGCCGAGGACCAGATCAAGTCCCTTCAGCTCGAGGGTGCTCAGAAAAAGAGGCTCGTCCGTTTCAAGGAGGGCCCGAAAAGGAGCCCTGCCTCTCAATCGCTTCAGATATCCGGTGACGGGAACGGATGTGAAGGAGACGAACAGCCCGGGTTCATTGATCTCGAATCCCTTCGAGATGAACCTCAGGGCCAGATCCATCCTTCCCGTTCCGGGTTCACCGATGAGGGTCAGGACCGAACCCGAAGGGATCCCCCCTCCCAGAATGCGGTCTACTGCCTCGATCCCGATCTCGTATCGCTGATAGACCATTTTGATCCCCGACCCTGCAATGGGTCAAACTCCTTTCATCTAGAAAAAGGTTTACCGGGAGATGAGTGAAAATAAATCGTGTTCCCGAAATGTTTTCGAAATATGCGGTTTCCGGGAGCCTTCATGTAAAGTTGAGACAAGCACATAAAAACATTTATATACCATATGACATTATCATTAACTAACTAAAGGTTGTATAATGAATATTCACAACATGGAGGCGTTTAATAATGGACCTTAATCAATTCACACAGAGATCCCGTGAGGTTCTCCAGGAAGCCCAGATACTGGCAATGAGGATGGGGCATCCCAACGTGGACGGGGAACACCTGCTGATGGCCATGCTGGCACAGGAGAACGGTCTTACAGGGACCGTTATGGAAAAGCTGGACGTGAACGCAAGGGAATTCAGGGATGAACTTCAGAGGGTGCTTGATTCCCTTCCCAAAACAGGAGAGTCCTCGTACAACGAGGAAAATGTTGTCGCAACCAACAGACTCATAAGGATACTTGCCGACGCAAGGGAGGAAGCGAACTCCATGAAGGACCGGTTCGTTTCCGTGGAGCATCTCCTACTTGCCCTGATCGAGGAGGGCAAAAGAACGGAGGCGGGCAAACTGCTGCACAAATATGGGATGAAGAGGGAGCCGGTTCTGAAGGCACTCGCCGAACTGCGCGGGAGACAGAGAGTGGACTCCGAGAACCCCGAAGCGGGATATGACCCCCTGGAGAGGTTCGGCCGGGACCTGGTCGAGGAGGCAAGGGCCGGAAAGCTGGACCCGATAATAGGAAGGGACGACGAGATAAGGAGGGTGATAAGGGTCCTTAGCAGGAGGACGAAGAACAACCCGGTCCTCATAGGGGACCCCGGAGTGGGAAAGACCGCGATAGTGGAAGGTCTCGCCCAGAGGATCGTGAAAGGGGATGTCCCGGAATCCCTGAAGGACAAATCCATCTTCGCACTCGACATGGGCTCCCTCGTGGCGGGTGCAAAGTACCGCGGGGAGTTCGAGGAGAGGCTGAAAGCCGTTCTCAACGAGATCAAGGGAAGCCACGGAAGGACCCTGCTGTTCATAGATGAACTTCACACGATCGTGGGAACCGGGAAGGCCGAGGGGTCCCTGGACGCCGGCAACATGCTCAAACCGATGCTTGCGAGGGGAGAGCTTCACTGCATAGGTGCCACCACGGTCGACGAGTACAGAAAATACATAGAGAAGGATGCCGCCCTGGAGAGAAGATTCCAGCCCGTACTTGTGGACGAACCCTCCGTGGAGGACACGATATCCATACTGAGGGGATTGAAGGAGAAGTTCGAGGTCCATCACGGAATCACAATCAAGGACAATGCACTGGTGACGGCTGCCTTACTTTCGGACCGATACATCAGCGACAGATTCCTTCCGGACAAGGCGATAGACCTCCTCGACGAGGCCTGCTCCATGGTAAGGACGGAGATAGATTCCCGACCGGAGGAGCTGGACCAGCTTGTCAGAAAGGTGATGAGGCTGGAGATCGAGGAGGCCGCTCTCAGGAAGGAGAAGGACCGTGCCTCGAAGGAGAGGCTCAAGGCCATCAGGGAGGAGCTGAAGCAGCTGAAGACCAGGTCCGAGGATCTGTCGAGGAAATGGGAGAAGGAGAAGGAGGAGATAGTCAGGATATCACAGCTCAGGAAGCTCATAGAGGAGGCGAAGAAGGAGCTCGAGGAGGCCGAACTCGAGTACGATCTGAACAGGGCGGCGGAGATCAAGCACGGGAGGATACCCTCCCTGGAAAGGGAACTGAGGCAGAGAGAGGAGGAGCTTGCGAAGAGAAAGGGATCCGGAAGCATGCTCCGCGAGGTCGTCACCGAGGAGGAGATATCGGAGATAGTGTCCAAATGGACAGGCATACCCGTCTCTAGGCTTCTCGAGGGGGAGAGAAAGAAGATACTTTCCCTCGAGGAGACCATCCACAGACGCGTTGTGGGTCAGGATGACGGCGTGCGGAGGGTGACCGAGGCCATCATAAGGGCAAGGTCCGGTATAAAGGACCCCAAGAGACCCATCGGTTCATTCATGTTCCTGGGTCCCACCGGAGTGGGAAAGACGGAACTTGCCAAGGCCCTTGCGGAGGCCATGTTCGACTCCGAGGACAACCTGATAAGGATAGACATGACGGAATACATGGAGAAGTTCTCCACTTCCAGGCTAATCGGAGCTCCGCCCGGATACGTGGGGTACGAGGAGGGGGGACAGCTCACCGAGGCCGTCAGGAGGAAACCCTATTCGGTAATCCTGTTCGATGAGGTGGAGAAAGCCCATCCGGAGGTGTTCAACATACTGCTCCAGATACTCGATGACGGGAGAATAACCGATTCCAAGGGAAGGACGGTGGACTTCAAGAACACCGTGCTCATCATGACCTCGAATCTAGGCTCATCCAGGATTGTCCAGGGAATAGATGCTGACGGAACGTTCCTACCGGGAATCGAGGAATCGGTGATGGAGGAGCTGAAGGCCAATTTCAGGCCGGAGTTCCTCAACAGGGTGGACGACATCATACTGTTCAAACCCCTGACCATGGACGACATCAGGAAGATAATCGACATCCAGATAGGGGAGCTCAACGAGAGATTGAAGGAGAGGGGCATATCCATCACACTGACGGACAGGGCAAAGGAACACATCGCCCAGAAGGGGTACGACCCGATATACGGGGCAAGACCCCTGAAGCGTGTCATCCAGAAGGACCTTGAAACGGCCCTCGGATTCTCAATTCTCAGGGGAGAGGTCTTCGATTCATCCAGGGTGACTGTCGATTATCTGGACGGGG
>NJDO01000118.1 GCA_002254385.1 Thermoplasmatales archaeon ex4484_6
GTGGGTCTCAGGAACCTGTCTCTGGAGATGGGAGCCTACGCTCTCACCGGCCCTGACGGTTATTACGAACTTGACATGTGGCAGGGGGAGCAGATCCTCCTGTCAATGAAGGAAGGGTTCGACGTTTTCTTTACATCAGTTTTACTGTCCAGTTCAGAGACCTCGTGGATGAACCTCACTCTGGACAGGGAGAGATACTACATCAACGGAACCGTGAACGATGAGCACGGCTCCCCGCTGGAAGGCATCACCATCCAGCTGGCAAGACCGCATTCCATGATGATGTTCAACGAGGATAGGACCGATGAATCCGGCGCCTTCTCCATAATGGTCCCGGAGGGTGAAGCCTACTTTATGGCCATGGAGAAGAGTCCCTTTGATTCCGAGAATTACGGGGTATGTTTCCTTGATCTTCATGGGATCGATTCCGACAGGGAGATCGTGGTCACATTGCACGATGCACTCCCCGCCGAGGACTGTCTCATCATTGACCTGGACAATTTCACTTTAATGGGTGTTTCCTCTAAGATGGGTCTTCGGACAAACGAGAGCATGGCCGCAAGGGCCACGATCGACAACATGATGGGGGACGGGGACCTGATACTCTCGGCGGCCGAAGGGGACAGGTTCATGGATTTCCTCCTGCGGGAAAATCCTGACCTGACCGAAGGTCAGTTCGGAACCAACAGCCGGGACAATATCACGATCGAGGGACACCCTTTCCTGCTGGCCCCGGGGTCCTTGAAGTTCGAACTCCTGAATGTGACGGGGCCGGTCGCATCAGCCTCTCCCATGGCGCTCGAGCTGCATTCCACATATGAGATGGAGGGTACCCTTGAGGGGAACCTCGATCGGGTGAACGTCAGCATGAACGGGACATATTCCACCGAGAATGAGGAGCGAACGGTCCGTGTTCCCGTGCCCGAGGGCTGGAGGTTCCTGGATCATACTCCGACCATTCACAACATTTCCGAGAGGGACGGCAGGATATCCATACGGGCCGCACACGACCCTGACCCGGATGATGATGAGGATTCCGAATGGTTCACCCTGACCCTGGTGAACGATTCCTTCGGGGTAAGGTTCGAGGAACCCGGACCGGTGTTCGAAGGGAGACCGTGTGTTCTGAGAGGAAATATCACGGATATGGTCCCGGGAAATACCAGGACGTTCACGTGGGAGATCGATGGACTTCTTTTCAATACGACCTCTCCGGAGCTGGTCCATACATTCCCGGAGAACGGTACCTATGATGTTCTTCTAATCATGACCGATGTCCTTGGCCGTCGGGCGGTGGATTTCATCCAGCTGGAAGTGATGAATCGGAACCCGGAAGCCGCGATCGAGGTCGAGGGGGGATCGAACCGCACCTTCCATGAGGGCGACCGGCTGGTGCTCGTGTTGAATGCTTCCGATGTCCCTTCGGACCCCCTGCATTTCCAGTGGAACATCCAGGGTTCCTGGACGGAGAACTTCACTTATGACCTGAGCAACCGGACCATGGAAGTGGAGCTCCCCGATGACGGGAATTTCTCCGTTGCGGTTATGGTTTTCGATGATGACGGAGGATCGTCGTTCCGGGAACTGCCGATACATGTGTTGAACCTCCCTCCAACGGCGGACCTGGAAATGAATGGGCTCAACGAGTACGATATGCTTGAGCAGGGTAAATGGCTGGAGATAGTCCTGAATGTTTCAGATGTGGCTTCGGATACTGTTACGGTGAGATGGGAGCTTCCCGATACCGGAAGCATGGAGAGCGAGAGGGACGGGCCGAACCTCCGGTTGAGATTTCTTGACAGTGGAGACTATCGGTTATCCCTCATCGTGGAGGATGAGGACGGGGGCATCCTGACAGGGAACTGGACCATACAGGTCATCGGATCGGAGAATTTCGACAATGACGGTGATGGTATGCCCAGATGGTGGGAGAAGCTCCACGAGCTGAACGACGATGACCCCTCGGATGCGGATGGGGACGGAGACCTTGACGGTCTCTCGAATCTGAAGGAATACACAAACGGCACGGACCCGCACAACAGGGACACGGATTCGGACGGGATACCGGACGATCATGAGGTGAGGACCGGAACGAATCCGATACTGGATGATGGTGCCGAAGACCCGGACGGGGACGGCATCTCAAATCTCGAGGAATACCTGAAAGGTTCCGACCCGCTCGACCCGAAGGACCCGGGGAAAGAAAAGGATGGAAACTCCACCATATTCATAATCATGCTTGCCGCTGGCATCATCCTGTTCATAGGTGCGGCGCTCCTCTTGATGGCCAGGAAAAAGCAGACGGGACTTCTTACCGAGGAATAGGAACGGGCCATGGTCCCTATCTCAATCTCTTATGGCCACCGCCTCGATCTCCACAAGAGCTCCAAGGGGAAGCTCCGCCACCTGAAAAGCGGCCCTTGCGGGAGGTTCATCCTCGAAGTACCCGGAATAGACCTCGTTGAAAGCCTTGAAATGAGAGATGTCCTTCAGATAGACAGTGGTCTTCATTACCAGATCCAGTGATGATCCGGATGCCTCGAGCACCGCCGCAAGGTTCTCCATCGCCTGAACTGTCTGCTCCCTTATTCCATCTCCGGTGAACTTTCCCGTTTCGGGATCCAGCCCGAGCATTCCGGAACAGAATACAAGCGGTCCAGCTGCGGTAGCCTGGGAGTAAGCTCCAACAGGAGCCGGCGCCTCCTCCGTGAAGATAATCTCCTTTATCCATTTCAGGTCCAGATGGGTCATCTCATTTCCCCCGGGACGGGGATGGTATGGGGATTATTTCACATTTTGCCCGAGAGGATGGGATGACAACCGCCTGTATATGGGTCCCTGTGGTGTCAGGGTTGATGAATAGAGGTGGAAAGCGTTCACGGGAACGACGTAATCCTCCTCTTTCAGTCTTGAAACCGTCTCTTCCAGTATCAATTTCAATTTGGACGGGTCAGTGCGCCCTTTGACCCTGGCAAGCGTCAGATGCGTCCTGTACTCCCTTGTTTCCAGTGGAGTGTCGATACGGGAATGAAGCACCCTGTCGATCTCCTTTGCCAGTTCCACCAATCGTTCATCGTTCCCGAAGGATACCCACAGGATCGAGGGCCTTTTCCATGAAGGAAAACATCCCGCCCCTTCGACCCGCATCTCGAAAGGTTCGATCTCCTTCCCCACTTCCCCCAGGGCGGAAATGACCTCGGCCTCGCCGCATCCCGGATCTCCAATGAACTTCAGGGTGATATGAAGATTCTCCGGCGGCACGGGTCTCAGGGTCCTGCCCACTGATGCGAGTTCATCGTGGAGATGGTCAAACAGCCTCGAAGAGGGGATATCCACGGCTGTGAACAATCTCATTCGATCAACCTCTTGAGGAGATCCCTGGCCCTCGCTTCGAGCTCCTCGAGGGACCCCTCGTTCACCAGCATAAAATCGGACATAGCGATCACATCACCCAGTCCCCATCCGAGCTCCCGTCTGTCGCGCTCGGCGAACTCGGTGGGGTCCACGGGATCGTCCCCCCTCCTCCTGTCCTTCAGCCTTCCATATCTGGTTCCGGGAGAGGAATGTATGCAAAGGGTGAGGAAGCCGTCTCCGAACAACTCTTTGAACACGGAAACCTCGTGATGGGATCTGATACCGTCTATTAGGATCAAATCATCTTTTCCGATGGCGCGGTCCCCGATGTCCTCCGCAAGTCGTCTCGCCCATACCTCCTCCCCATGTCTCTCCCTCTCGATGTTTGCAAAGGATCCGATATCCTTGGGATCTCCGTCGGGGAAGAGCTGAAAGAACCTTTTCCTCACCGCATCCCCCAGTGATTTCACGACGACCCCCTCTTCACCCGCGATTCTGCACACCTCTCCCTTGCCCGATCCCGGCATGCCCGTAACGCCGATGAGCTTGAATTCTGTGCCCTTTTCAGTTCTATTCGATGTCATTAAGGCCGCCTTCCGGTGTTTTATATTATTTTAATCACATCTATCGGCAATTGGAGTAACAGCCCCGGATTCCCTGTTTCCATCGATCTCCCGGATTCGGACCGGAAAGGCGGTATAATAAATTTATTATATTGGTCTATTGTTCTATAGTCGGTTTCAGTTTGGCTTCCGGACATCCCGGGAGTGAATAGAGGTGTTAGTATGGACCATGCATCAAAGGGGTTTCTCTCTTTTATACTAGTAGCGGTAATGATACTTTCGGGGATATCGGCAGCTTTCGCCCTTATCCTGGCAGGAGCTCCTACAGCCGATGCTGCTATGTCGGAAAAGGACGATTTCGGCTATATGTATGTGGACAGCAAGGATCCGGCACCCAAGGTCGAATACGACTGGATAGATGCCTCCGACGGGGGAACTAAGGTATCTATAAGCGGGGACGACAGCACGGCTACTGTCCCTCTTCCTTTTCCATTCCCTTTCTACGGCCAGACATTTAATCATGCATACCCCAACACAAACGGGCTTCTGGGACTCAGCGGATCGTTCTATCACTATTCCAACCAGAACATACCATGCACCAGTCCGTCGGGGTTCATTGCGGTTTACTGGGATGATACATCCATGGTATACGGGGGCTCGATGTACTACATAACCGGAACGAACCAGTACGGTGTGGAATACATCTGCATCGAGTGGATAGACGTCGAATGTCCGCTCTATGCTTCGGGTCCGAACTATGCGATAACATACGAGGTCATTCTGTTCAAGGATGGCATGATAAAGCTCCAGTATAAGGATGTCACCTCGGCAAGACAGGGGAAGGGTCAGTCTGCAACTGTGGGGATTGATGCCCCCACGGGTTCCGATGGTGTTCTCTACTCCTACAATACCGGAGTGCTCGAAGAAGGGCTTGCCATAATGTTCGGTTCCACCATTGCCGAGGTGAAATCCGTTGACCTTGAGACCGAGGAGGGAGGTGTATTCTATGCCATGCACAGGGATTACACCGTGAAAACCGTCGTGACCCACCCAATCAATGTTGACATGCTCAAGCAGGTATCGCTGACTTTCGGAGCCAATTACGCAACGGCCTTTGCCTTCCTGGATTCGGGCGGAGCTCTTTTTACGATGGTGGATCCTGAAGGTTTCATCCAGCTCGACCCCGCAAAATGCTCGGTTAAGAAGAACGGGAACGAATTGGAGGTCACATTTTCCTTCTCTCCCACCTTCAAGTATCCCGTGAACACGTTCCAGGACCTTGTGGTTTCGACGGGTGGTGTGGGGGTGATGCCCAACACCCAGATCCTGGAGGATATATACTGGGTCGAGACGAGACTTACCCTTGTGGGATCCATGGTTGCCGTGAGCGATACTGTCGGGATCATAGAGAACGGTGGCTGGATCAGGGGCGGTGAACGTTTCAGCTTCAGGGGTCTCTCCGTGGTTTACCCCGAGACATTCAAATCACCCAAACCAGGCGTGGTCACGCTGACGGTATCCGATGAACAGGGCAATCGATGGGTTCAGACCGACGTGGATGGACAGGCGGATATAGAGGTTCAGGCGGAGAACGATTTTGTAAGAAAGACGTATATAATCAATATTACCGGAGTTCCGCCCGGTGTCGATATATCGGAAGCCGTTCCGTATATACTCAACATTGACCCGTACAGGCCGACCCCTCCCAAGGAGGTCCTCATCCATGCGGATTCGTTTGATGACAGGAACACCGAGTATGATGACGACAACGAGGTGTTCGTCACGTGGGAGCCTGCCGAGGACTTCGAATCGGGAATTGCAAAGTTCGTATTTGATGGGATGGGCTCACGGAAGATCTGGGTATGGTCCATGGATAAGGCTGGGAATCCCTCGGTTCCGTCGTATGCTCTAACCAAGATAGACGCGACGGAGGTGACCTTTTCGGAGTTCTCTCCGGGTCA
>NJDO01000119.1 GCA_002254385.1 Thermoplasmatales archaeon ex4484_6
AAGGGCAGGGATATGGAGCCTTCGAATCCGGATCTGTAGACATCGGGAGATTCCTGCCAGACTGTTGGAAATGATAGAACCAGCGCGACAGCGTTCGACAGCAATACATAGGAAACGATGATTGCGGCAACAACAGCCGCGACCCTTCCGAGGTCCATGCCCGAGCCCTTTCCGTCGGGACCCATGCCGGTGAAACCACCTCTCCATGTCTTAATCCTTTGGGTTTCCCGGTAATGCCTTCCCGGGCATTACCCAAATCGTTATATTCGAGGCCCCCAATCGGTCATCCTTACAATTTCCGTAGTCAGATGGTGGTGATTGGAATAGGAGAAGAAAACCCTTCCCGGGATATCGTCGGCTCCTTCAGCGAAAGGATATCCGCATGGTTCAGAACGAACATAGGGGAACCCACTGAACTTCAGGAGAGGAGCTGGAGGGCAATCAGGAATGGAAGGAATGTTCTCATAATCTCCCCAACAGGAAGCGGAAAGACCCTTGCAGCGGTCCTGCCGCCTGTCGATGATATTCTGACCGGCAGGTCGAAGAGGTCCCTTACGTCCATTCTCTATGTGTCACCCATGAAAGCTCTCGGGGCGGACCTGATGAGAACCTTGGAGGGGCTCTCCACGGGTCTTGGCAGGATACCTGGGAAGAAGGAGAGAAAGAGGGGAAGGGTAAGTTCGAGATTTCCCCCAAAGGATGCACCACTCGAGATAGGGATAAGGACGGGTGATGTCCCCCAGGGTGTGAGGAGAAGAATGCTTCTGTATCCTCCCGATCTCCTCGTCATAACACCGGAGAACCTGCTGCTGATGATGTGCTCCAAGGCGGGAGAGATACTGAGCGGCGTCAGGTACGTGATCCTGGACGAGCTCCACGAGATGATATCTTCGAAGAGAGGGTCGCTTCTCTCACTTACTCTCGAGTACCTTTCAAGGAAGGTTGTGGAAAGGACCGGCCGGGAACCGTTGAGGATAGGTCTCTCGGCGACGGTAAGGCCCACGGGACTTGCCGCTTCCTTCATGGGTGGGGTTGGTGAGGGAGGGAAGCTGAGAAAGGTCGATATCGTCGAGAACCTTGTGGACAAGGAGATACACCTGGAGGTCAGGACCCTTTTCGAGGGTTTGAAGCGCTCCGAGGAGACCGAAGAAAGGATCCTCGATGAAGTGGGGGAGCTGATCCGAAGGGAGAAAGGGTCGATGGTGATCTTCCATAACACAAGGAGGAACGCCGAGAAGATGGCATTCTCCCTGACCGGCAGGGGGGTGGAGGGGGTCCTTCCGCACCACGGTTCGCTCAGTGCGGAGATGCGGCAGGAAGCGGAAGAGGGATTGAAGAACGGCTCTCTCCGGGCGATAGTCTCGTCCACATCGCTCGAGCTCGGCATTGATATCGGAACGGTCAGCCGCATCTGCCAGATCTCCTCTCCGAAGGACCCGGGGAGGCTCCTGCAAAGGTTGGGGCGGTCCGGGCACGGCCTCGGACGCATATCAAAGGGAACGATATTCCCCCTGGACGCCGTTGATCTCCTGGAATGCCTCTCCGTGTCCAGGGCGGCCGCCCTCTTCCATCTCGAGAGTCTGAGATGCCAGGATGCTCCCATGGATGTGCTCGCCCAGTTCGTGGTGGGGGCATCCATAATGGAGGATGACCAGGATGAGAGATCCCTTCTGAGGATGGTAAAGCGTGCATATCCCTACAGGAAGCTCAGGAGGAGGGAGTTCCACCTGCTCATCGAGCTCCTCACAAGGAGACTTCCGGGCCCATCACAGCCCCCTCCCCGACTCTGGATCGAGGAAGGCACCGGTTATCTTCATCCCAGAAGGAACACGAAACAGGCGTTCTATCTGAACTGCGGCACGATTCCAAGAGAGACGACCTTCAATGTCCTGGACGAGAAGAGGAAGAGGATGGTGGGAACCCTCACGAGGGATTTCGGGGAATCCCTTTACGAAAGGGATGTGATACTCCTCTCCTCCAGACAGTACAGGATCGTGGGGTTCAAGGGAAATACGATCATGGTAAGACCGGATCCCGAAGCTCAACCCACCGTACCGAGCTGGTCGGGAGAGATAAACCCCCGGCCCCGGATGCTGTCTGACCACATGATGAGACTGCTCGGCTCAGGCAGGGTGACCCGTGTCCTGAAGGGGCGATCAGGCATGTGTGTGGAGCTGGACGATGACAGCATTTCAACCCTTGCAGCGCTCCGGAGCCATCTCGGGGAAAGGGGTCTGGTCCCCGGAAAGGGCAGGATCCCGGTCGAGATGCTGAAGCAGGGCAGGGAGCGGGTGGTGTATATCTTCCACCTGCCAATGGGAAGAAAGGTAACGGAACCCCTGGGAAGGATGCTTGCCTACGGACTGAGGAGGGACCTTGGAGCATCCATTGATTATCTGGCAACGGATGACGGATTTGCCATATCCTCGCCCACCATGCTCGGGGAGGAACAGCTTGTCAACGGGTTCGGAGGCGAGGAACTTGAAAGACGGATACTGGAGCTCACGGTCTCCTCCTCCATGTTCAGGACACGGTTCAATCAGATCCTGTCGAGATCACTCCTTGTACTTGACAGGTTCCGCGGAAAGGAGACCGGGATGTTATACAGAAGAAGCAGGTCCGAGAAGCTGTTGGAGCTTGCCCTTTCATGTTACGATTCAGGCAGGGGATGGAAGGATGTTAAGGGTCCTCTCGGAGGTCTGGTCCAGCTGGCGCTCGAATCACTCAACGAGGTGATGAGAGAACGGATGGACGTGGCAGCCGCCTCTTCTGTCGTAACCGACCTTATGAAGGGTAGGGCCCGTCTCCACCTCGCATCCATCGAGAACGAGCCGTCCGTTGTTGGGAGCTCCATAGTGTCAACATGGTCAGGGTCATGGTCGAGGAAGGGCAAGGGGAAGAGTCAGGGAGAGGCGAGCGGACGGAGTAACCTTCCACGCAGGAGGTGTCGAATATCGATCCTCGATCCACGGGTGGAGCTGAGATGGAGGCAGGGGGTTTGACCGTTGATAAGGGGCAGATCCGTGGTGCTCCGAATGTTTCTGCGGGAAAAACGTCCGTGCCTCTCTCCAGGGAAGAGATCCGATTGAGGAGGATCCTTGCGACCCTTTCGGGGAAGAGGCCCCGCTCCGTCCTCAGATCCCTTTCCTTTTTCTCCCACCCGATGTCGGCCATTTCCAGGAGCGGGGATATCGACCTCCTGACACTCCGATCCATGATGAGGGGGGGGAGGATCGTTCCCGTCCGGATCCTCGGGATGGACATGCTGGTTGACAGGACCTGGGAAGGGGTCTTCTTCTCACTGATGCCCCTTTTCCCGGATGAGGATGAGCGGATGCTCCCCTGGCATACTGAAAGGCGCAGCTTCACAAGGGCCGAACTGGGGGAGGCTTCGGGGCTTTCCGGAGACGAACTGAAGAAGTTCATCGAGGGGTCCATTGCATCGGGGATTCTGGGTATCTTCCCTGAAGCAGCCAGATTTCATATGGGGGCCCCTTCGGGGTACGTGGGACGGGGGTTGAGCCAGGGGGAATGGAAGACACCGTCGAGACAGAAGGAATCCCTTGCAAGGTTCTTGAAGCATTTCGGTCCATTCTCCATCCGGGAGCTCGGAGTATTGTTCAACTGGCCGGAGGGATACATCCCTCCCGGTCTGGAACAGGGGATCGAGGAAGGGATATTGTTTACAGGGGCAGGCCCCTCCCCTCTGATGTTGGACCAGGAGGATCGGAACACAGCGGGGGAGGAATGGGTCTGGCACGCAGGTGAACGAAGACCGATCCTGCCGGAAAAGCCCCTTCCCGGAGAACTTCACGCCATTGACCTGGATGGTCCGTTCCATCATGAAGACCCGGCGTTCCTTCTTACCAATCCCCGAAGAAGGATCTTTCAGAGGGACAGGGTAAAATGGTCCCTGATGAGCCATTATTCCATGATGGACGGAAATGGGGAAAGATGCAGCTTCTCCGTGCTGGAGCGACTGGACCAGGTGAAGGTCAGAACGCTTGAAGTGGAGGAGTTCTCTTCTCTTGACGAGCTTTCCGGGAGAGCGTTGGGATCGATCCTGTGCTACAGGAACATGGGATATGCCATGATATGCATCGAGAGGATAATGGGTGTTGCGGCAGGAGAATCGGCTCCGGCCGCAAGGGGTCAGTTCGAGGCTGCGGGTTTCAGAGCGTTCCCCACATCCCGCGGCAGTATTCTGATGGACATTCCGGCGGATGACGGTATTTTCAGAGACGGGAACATACTTCCCACAATGCTGTACCATCAGCATCTGCTGCCCGGCTCTCATCTGGACAACCCTCTCCAGGTCCTTCAGCTGCTCTCGGGCATCTCCGACAGATGGGAGATATTGAGCAGGGTCGGATCAAGGAGGACACTGCTGCTGTCCATCAGCGACACGATGGAGATCGAGAGGATCTTCAGGGGGCATTTCATGTCCCTTCTCCGCCATCTCGACGGAGGGCCCCCACCCAAGGACGTCGATTGGGAGGAACATCTTTCGGGAAGGCTCGAGGACCTCCCCTCCATGAAGGACATCTCCAAGAGGTTCGGCCTTCATCGGGGAAAGATGGTGAACCCGAAAACGGTTATCTCCTTTCGTTCCATCTTCGAGTTCTACCCGCCTCCGCCGAATTCCGCGAAAAAGGCACTGTCAAGTGAAGCGAGGGAGCTTCTGGCAAGGTCGCTGCGTATGAATCCGGCCACATGGAACAATCATATCAAGGTCCAGGAACTGACGCGGATCGCGAACGAGCTGGTATCAGCGGGTTTCGCCACCGAGGATCCCTGGGGGAACTTCCTTCCTTTACCCGACCGGATCACGGATCATTCGGGAAAAAGGAACAGCAGGATCAAGCTCAGGGGGAAGCTCAAGAGGATCTTCCTTCTCCAGTGCGCCGCGGCCCTGGGCGCTTTCAGGATGGAGGATATAATGCTCTACTGTCCCGATCTGGAGGATGCCGGAAGGTTGAGATATCTTCTTTCCGAACTTGCCAAAGATTCTCTTGGGGTATCCGTCGATACAAGCGGGCCCGTGGAGTTGATATATCACGTGAAGGAACCGAAAAAAGCCCCGCATGCCGAAAAAGGGGAGATGGCCCTGGATGAACTCACCGTGATCTCCCCGAGGGACCGGATATGGAAGGTGCTCTCGGACCATATGAGGGGGGTCCTGTCCAGGGGCAACGGGTTTGCCATTTTTTCCGGTACGAGGCCCCTTGCATTCCTTACAATGAAGAAGTCCAAACTTCTCGGGAAAGATGAGACGGGAAGCCCGTCGGGGCGCGGGATGGGAAAGGAGAACTGGGTCATATCGAGAGCATGGATGGATCCGAGGATAAACAGGAAGGAAGCGATGAGGGCCATCAGGAAACGATTCTTCGAGCTCGGGTTCAACATACTCTCAAAGGACGAGAAACTGCTTATAGAGGACCTCTACCGTATTATGGGTCCGGATGAGGCCATCGGGGAGGCGAAGGATGCGGCCAGGTGACGTTCATCCCTTCTGATGGATGTTCTTTCCTCGGAATCCACCTGATGAACATACACATGAGAGGAATCGTGAGGTCGGGAGGTGTGAGATTGGAAGGGGGTAAAAAATCGGACACGAATGATA
>NJDO01000042.1 GCA_002254385.1 Thermoplasmatales archaeon ex4484_6
GGAGGAAAGGAAGCAAAAGAAAGAGATACCCCCAGACACTGGTGGTCGGCAGGGGCCGGGGAAGATGGAGGCTGCCGGTCCGATCAAGGATTCCTCCATTGTCGGGACAGGGACCGGGAAGGCCCATGGTCATGGCGGCGATAGATTGTCCCGTCTTTCACTTCCGATACTGGAGGACAAGAGGTTCAAGAATTTCGTCGTGGACGATTCCAACAGGTTCCCCTTTCTTGCATCGGAGGCGGTTGCCAGCGGCGAGGGGAGGATGTACAATCCACTATTCATGTTCGGTCCCGTAGGGGTCGGGAAGACGCATCTCCTGCAGGCCATTGCAAATGAGATGAGGGAAAGGAATCCCAAGCTGAATGTTCTCTATTCTTCCACCGAGAGATTTACCGATGAGCTCATCAGGGCACTTAACGCCGATGATATCCACAGCTTCAGGGAACTCTACCAGGATGTGGATGTGCTTCTTGTCGATGATATTCAGATGTTATCCGGCAGGGAAGCCACCCAGAAGGAGTTCTTCCACATGTTCAATTATCTGTACAATTCGGGGAGGCAGATCGTCCTCTGCAGCGACAGGCCCCCTTCGGACATAAAGGAACTGGAGAACAGACTGAGATCAAGGTTCGAGGGTGGTCTGATAATAGATATCCAGATACCCACGTTCGAGGGGAGGAAGCAGATCCTCGTGAACATCTCCCAGAGAGAGGGATTCCCCATATCCACGGAGGTTCTCGATTACCTCGCTTTCTATCTGGACAGTTCGGTCAGGGAGCTTGAAGGGGGATTCAACAGGGTGACCGCATACTCCACATTGATGAAGGAACCCGTAACCGTGAACCTAGTGAGACGGGTACTCGAAGGATCCATACAGAAGAAGGAGATCCTGAAGAAGGAGGAATCCGCCGAGAAGGATGAATTCCTTATGTATACGGAGAACCTTTCATTCGAGGATGGCAGCCCCCAACCCCTTTCGGATCTGGACCTGGAGAAGGAGACGGAAAAGATAGAACAGGAGCTCCTGCTCGAATTGAAGAAACAGTCCGGGGAGCCGGGAGTGTAGGACATCCGGCTCGGTTTGACCCAATAAGTTAAATAATATCCATATTAATAGAGGGAATAGGTGGGATTGATGAGCCATCATGAGGACGCGGATATGTGGGACCCGTCGGACTATCCGATGACGGGGACCTATCATGCAAAGAGAGCGGCAGCCTATCTGGTGGACTTGGCCCTGGTATTCTTTCCGATCCTTTTGGTCTTTTACTATACCGATTCGGATCTCGGAAACGCCATGAACTGGTTCTATATCTTGATAATAACCGGCCTTTTCACGTTCGTTCTAAAGGTGGTCCTTGAGTTCGGCACGGGGAGATCTCCGGGAAAATGGATTTTCGGTTTGAGAATAGTGACCCCTGACGGGGAGCTGTCGTTGGGGCAGGTGTTTCTCAGGAACATACTGAACATATTTGTGGTGGTGGGCCCCATTCTGGACATGCTCATCGGAAGGGCAGTATCTTCCGATGAGAGGTTGAAGTACCTTGACAATCAATCATTCACTCTCGTGATCGAGGACGTCCCCTTGGAAGTTGAGGAGCCAAGGGTAAGGACGTACAGACCTCCGGTGAGGGTGGAGGAACCGACATCGAGAGAGAAGTTCAAGCTGGACTATAGACAGGTAAGGGTGGGACACTGCCCCAGATGCGGTGCCCCCTACAGGGTTCTTCCACCTGACGACCCATCCTTCTCGGGATTATGGAACCACAGATGCACATGGTGCAATTATCTAATCCGTGAGGATGAAAGGGAGTGAGGGACAGGCAGGGCAACCCTATTATCCTCCTTTCCCTCTTAACGTCCCGTGACCGCAGTATGTGATAAATGCTCTTCAGCTTCCGTCCATTTCGTGAGGTACAGCGGTCAGCATCTGTGCTCCCGGCATTTCCTGGACATGATCCGACGAAGATTCAGAAAGGAAATGAGGTCCCAGAAGGTACTCGTCGAGCATGAACACATCGCTGTCGCACTGTCGGGAGGCAAGGATTCCGTTCTCACGCTTGAACTGGTGAACGAGATCACCCGGGAGATCCCCCAGATCGAACTGACCGCGGTTACCATCGATGAAGGTATCGATGGTTACCGTCCGTCATCTCTGGATATTGCAAGAGAACAGATAAACAGGTTGGATGTGAACTGGGAAGTCAGAACCTTCAGGGACCTTTTCTCCATGTCACTGGATGATATGTTGACAAGGACGGAGACGGGGCCGTGCACTGTTTGCGGGATCCTCAGACGAAAAGCACTGAATCAGCTCTGCAGGGATATCGGTGCCGATGTTCTCGTTACGGGCCATAATCTGGATGATACGGCACAGACCATCCTCATGAACGTAATGCAGGCACAACCCGATCGTCTGAGACGGCTCGGACCCCATATCGAACCGATACCGGGACTTGTTCCCCGGGCAATGCCCCTGAGGTCCACACCGGAAACGGAAACCTATCTGTGCGCATATCTCATGGGACTTCCAATACATCAGGTTGAATGCCCGTACGCCATCGCGGCCAAAAGGGGGATATACAGGGATCTTTTACTCAAAGCGGAACAGGAAACACCGGGAACAAGACATTCCTTGCTGCGTTTCCATGAGAAGGTGGCTTCATTCATCCCGGTAGCGAACACGGATATGGGAAGATGTTCGATATGCGGGGAAATGTCCCCTCTCGGGGAGGGAAGGACCATATGCAGAGCATGTGAACTGCTATCCGATATTGGTGTGTGATAGAAATGAGGAAGAAAAAGCTGGAGATGATACTTTCAAACCTGGAAGACATGGCCGATCCGAAACCGGAACTAGAACAATATGCCACTCCTTCCGAATTGGTTTCATCGATCCTCATGGAAGCTCTTTCAAGGGGTGACATAGAGGGCAGAAAGGTCTGCGAGCTTGGCTGCGGCAGCGCTCCGTTTGCCATCGGCGCATGGCTTCTGGGGGCGTCGGAGGTTCTGGGGATAGATCTGGATGAACAGGCGGTCAGAACGGCCAAGAACAACATCGAGAGGACCAGACGGACGATCGAGGATCATCCCAAGGGTGAGATAGAGTTCATGGTCCATGACCTCAATGACCCCATTCCGTTCAGACCGAGGTTTGATACCGTTCTTATGAACCCTCCTTTTGGATCCCAGACGCGCTATGCCGATAGACCGTTCATAAAGAGTGCAATGGAGATATCTTCAGTATGTTATTCCATCCACAACGGGAACTCCCTGCCCTTCCTTGAGAGATTGACCCAGAAAATGGAAGTGAAGTTGGAACCCCTGTTCGAATATGATATGGACATTCCCCACAGGTTCCATTTCCATTCGAGAGAGGTTGAACAGGTCAGGGTAGTTGTTGTGAGATTCTTCAAGGAATAGGCGACATGACCCCGCACATATCCCGCGTTGGCAAATCCGCACCTACTGTACGGTATGGCCTTTGTCGTGCAGTATCATTGCCCGGGTTCGGAGAAACACAATAAGTGGAGAACATGGCCTGTACCGGGGAAAAGGGTAACCAATGGTAATGTTAAATAACTGTCTGTTCCTTCAGGTCGCCAGGTGGATATCTTGGTATCTAGCGAGTTCACTGCCAGAATGACAAAGGGCGGGTTGGCCTTCAAGAACATGGACTATCACCTGGCCCTGGAAGAGTACGGCAAAGCCGTTGAGATCGACCCATCGGATCCCGATGCATGGTTCAACAAGGCCATGGCCCTTCAGAACCTCATGAGGGATGAGGAGGCGGTGGAAGCTTACAAGAAAGCAATAAAGATCGACAAGAAAAACGAAAGATACTGGACAAATCTGGGAGCCCTGCTTGCGAGGATGGGGGAAGCAAAGGACGCGATGAGATGTCTCGACAGGGCAACCGAACTGGACAAGAACTGTATCGAAGCCTGGTACAACAAGGGAATTCTGCTTGCAAAGTACGGAAGGACCAATGACGCCCTGATATGCTTCGATGCCGTGCTGACCCTGGATCCAACCGATTCCGAGGTGATGTACAATAAAGGCGCCGTCCTGGAGGCAATGGGCAAGAAAAAGGAAGCGGAGGAATGGTACGAGAAAGCCCTTTCCCAGAGAGTATCGGTGGATGAGGATTCGTACAGAAGATACAATGTGGACGTTTTCTCCATGTTCGACACCGATGAGGAGGGAAAGGTCATCTCAGATGTGGAATGGCTCGACAGGGGTTCGAAGTTCATGCTCGATAATGATATCGACAGGGCCGTATTCTGTTTCAACAAGGCCATTGAGCTGAACCCGGACAACCCCGAGGCCTGGTTCGCGTATGGTAATTCCATGCACGTCATAGGGAAGCTGGAGGAAGCCCTCGAATGCTACAAGAAATCCCTGAAATTGAGACCGAAGAAGGCCGAGACATGGTACAACATGGGAAACGTGTTCATGGATATGAAGAAGCTTCACAAGGCCATCGAGTGCTACGACAAGGCCCTTTCCCTAAACGACAAGAAATGGGACGCACTTGCGAACAAGGGGGCCGCTCTGAAGAACCTCGGACGGATAGACGAGTCCATTCAGGTATACGAGAAGGTCATCGAGCACGATCCGAAGAATTCGATGGCCTGGTTCAATCTGGGAAACGCTTACGATGCGAAGGACAAGTTCAGGAAGGCCATCAACTGTTTCGATAAGGCAATTGCCCTGGAACCCGACAATCCGGAATATTACTACAACAAGGGTGTTGTCCTTTATGAAAGGGGCAGGATCATAAGGGCGAAGGAAGCTTTCGAGAAAGCCCTTGCCCTGAACCCCAATTTCATCGAAGCCGCAATGGCCAGAGATGATATCATAAAGGGTTTGAGGAGATAGAACACCGCGATTGTGCAGGACGCAGCGCACTTCGGATACATGTCCTGCTCTTCGGGTCGAACGGAGAGATCAATTGATGGGGCCAGTCCCCTTTCTCGACAACAACAAACTGGCTTGTATCAGGGAATGGGGAGAATATCACACAAGGATACGAACGGCATATACTCTCGACTGGACTGGTGATAGAAAAAGAAGATCCGGTGGATATCACCGAATCTTCCTGCCGAACGCGTTCCTTCTTTGCCGATGCTGATATCATTTGGAGAGTTTTCCCTTCTTCCCGCAGTTGGGGCAGGTTACGACGATGGGCCTCTTTGGTGATTTCACCACGATCTTGGCTCCACACTTGCTGCACTTCACGACCTTGGGTTTGTAGGGTTTTTCCTCGACCTTCTTCTCTTCCTTTTCTTCCTTCTTCTTCTCCTCTTTCACCATGAAGGGATTCTCCTCCTCCTCGTCGATGATTGCGGCCTTTCTCTTCTTCTTGGGTCTTGCAACCACCTCCTCCTCTTCCTCTTCCAGCTCCAGTTTGGGTTTCCTTTTCTTGACAGCCCTCTTCTTCGGAACCTCCAATTCCTCCTCCTCTTCAATGATGGCCACTTTCTTCTTCCTTCCTCCCTTCTCGAGCTCCTCGATCTTTCTCTTGAGTTTCTCCACCTCCCTGTTATGTTCTTCCAGGGTGATGAATTCCTCCTTCTTGTCCTCGAAGACCTCCATCTCGCTCTGAAGAGCCCTTCTCTCCTTCTTCAGCATCTCCATTTCGGTCTCTATTTCCTCTTCCTTGTCAAGGATGCGTTTCTTGTCCTTTTCGAACAGCTTCCTCTCGTTCTCCAGGTCCTTTCTCTCGGAATCCAGTTCCTCTCTCAATTTGTCAATCTCCATCTGCTCTCTCATCAGAGCGTCCCTTTCCTTCTTCAGAATCTTTGCCTCTTTCTGAAGGTCCTCGTCAGCCTTGGAGAGGCGCTCCTCCCATGCTTCCAGCTTCTCCTTCCCCTTCTGGTATTCCTTGAACTCTATCCTGTACTTGTTGTATCTTTCCTGGAATTCCTCGAACTCCTTCTCATGCGCACTTCTCTCACTCTGGAATTCGTCGAGGTCTTTCTGATACAGCTCCCTCTTTCTCTCCAGAGCCTCGGATTCCTTGTCGATGAGCATTCTTTCCTTTCTGATCTTGGCATCCATGGCCTCGAGTTCTTCCTTCTCCTTCTTCAACTCCTCCTTTTCCTCGAAGAAGCGGAGTTCCCTCTCTTCCTGTTCCTTTCTCTCTTTTTCGAGCTTCTTTCTCTCGCTCTCTATCTCTGCCTTCTGGGCATCGAACGTTTCCCTCTCCTCTTCTATCTTTTCCTTCAGCTGAAGGAATTCATCCCTCTCGGATTCGAGGGCCTTGATCTCGTTCAGCAGATCCTCCCTCTTGTCCATCAGCTCCTTCCTATCCTTGTTGAGTCTTTCCTCCCTTCTTTCAAGGTCAGCACGGTCGTCCTGAATGGAGAGCAGGTGCGCTTTTATGTACTTCTCCATCATTCCAAGCAGCTTCATCTCCTGATCGATGAGTTCCTTTCGATCCCTGGTCAGCTTGTCGTACATGGACTCGATCTCGGATTTCATCTCCATTGCTTTTTTCAGATTCTGATCAATCCTGTATGCCTCGAGGTCCTCCTCTTCCACGAAAGGTTTGCCCGGTTCTTCATGCAGCTCTTCCTCATGTTCCTCCATTTCCTCGAGCTCCTCCTCTTCTTCCTCGATAATTACGGTTCCCTTCTTCCGCTTTTTCGGTTTGGCGATTATCTCCTCTTCCTCCTCGTATTCGATTTCCAATTTCGGTTTTGATCTTCCTCTCTTCTTCTTGGGGGAGACCTCGATTTCCTCTTCGTCCTCGGACCATTCGACCTTAGCCTTTCTTGGCATCATATCACCTCGATATTAGCGTATTCACTCCTGATATTCAGTGGCATCGTAAGAGAGGGGATATTACTTATATATTTTTTTAAAAGAAGTATCATTTGGAGCATTCGAGAAGTTGAAGACGATTTCGTCGAATACGTTCAGAAAAGGTGTTCACAATGGAAAATGATTAGTCATCAATATCCTATCACCATTCTCCCCGAGAGGGATCCGGATGGTTTAAAGATGGACCGAGAAACCGAGAAAAAAGTACAAATGAAGTCTCCACGCAAGTCCATTTGGGAAGAATCCGAATCTACGGAGGTCTCCTGGAAGGTGGACCTGGATGATGAGAATGTTCCCGGCGTAATGACCCCTTTCTTTCCGTTGAGGGATGACCGGGATGGATACATCGTTATGGGAAGAAGTGCCTCGGCACACCGGAAATGGAGAAGGAAGGGGCTTCTGGAACTCGGTGCCGTGGGAGAGCATCAGAAAGGTGGTGAGGATCTTTTCGGAAGGAAGGTGCTCCTCGATGCGGCCTTCCCGCACATTATCTTCATCTGCGGAAAGCGTGGGAGCGGAAAGTCCTACACTCTCGGAATATTCGCCGAGGAGCTCATGAGATCGGCTATTGGTGTTGGAGTTATAATTGTCGATCCCATCGGGATATTCTGGTCACTGAGAAACAAGAACAGGTCCAGAAAAGAAAAGGAGATCCTCAGGAAGTGGGGGCTTCAACCCCATTCATTTCCAGAGGTGAAGGTTCTCGTACCGGAGGGGTCCATGGGAGGTGGTTCCGGGAATTCTGACGGAGTTTTTTCAATCAGCGTCGGAGACATGCATGCGGAGGATTGGTGTCAGGTCTTCGATGTCGACAGGTTCAGGACACAGGGTCTTCTTATAGGCACTGTCATCGAGGAGGTCAGGAACGGTTACGAATCGATGAAAGAGGGGAGGATATCCCGCATCAAAGGGAAGGGTGCCAGATATTCCATTGAGGATATGGTCAGTTGCATCGAGACATCAATGACAATAAACAGCAGGACCGGTGGGTTCACTCCACAGACGAGAAGGTCCATGATTGCAAGATTCAATGCTGCGAATGGATGGGGCATATTCAGTATGGACGGAACACCTCTGAAGGAAATAACTTCCCCCAACAGGGCCACCGTTCTTGATGTGAGCGATCCCAGACTGGGAGACGAGAAACGGTCGCTCATCACGGGTATCATTGCAAGGAAGGTTCTTTCAGCCAGGATCCATACGGTAAGAAAGGAGGAGATGGAGGATTACGACGAGGTGGATGAGGATACGATCCCCGTTACCTGGCTTCTGATCGACGAAGCACATATCATACTTCCTCACGGCAGGCAGACACCTGCAACAGAAGCCCTTGTTGAATATGCCAAACAGGGAAGAAGACCCGGCTGCGCACTCGTCCTTGCAACCCAGAGACCAGCTTCCACCTCGGATGAGATACTCTCTCAGGTGGATATCCTCCTGGGGCACAATCTGGCTCTCGAGGATGATATGAACGCCATGAGAAGGAGGGTTCCGGCAAAGCTCCCCTCGGAGTTCTCCAATTCCGATTTCATAAGAGCCATTCCTGTCGGAACGGCAATAATGGCCGACCAGAGGACCCAGCAGAGATCGTTTCTTCTGAGAATGCGCCCGAGATTCTCCCATCATGGAGGTTCATCGGCGATGCCAAGGGCATTTTCAGATAGAACCAAAAAACGAAAGAAGCCCCCTGTTTCAGCGAGAGCTTCGGACGGTGGTGTTTTAACGGAAACTCCCGGGAAATTGCAGTCCGGTGAGGAAGCCACCATCGACAGGCAGGTGGCAGCAGCTGCCGGGGCGGTTGATGACGGGGATATGCCCGAGTATGTAAGGGAAGGTACCTCTGTCATGATAATCGACCAGGCATTGGAGAGCATGGTACCGTTTCTGGGTAGATTGAAAGAAGGGACGGAGGCCGCTCTCTTTTCAAGACTTCCTCCGGATCAGTATCCCTCGGGAAGCAGTCTGGAAATAAAGAAGAGGTTCTGGCTTTCTTCCACCCCGGGTGAAGGCAACATCTCCCCCACTTCCCTCCAGGATATATCGATGGAATCGGAGGTATTTCTCTCGGAAAAGGAGGGCCGCATGATAATACTGGACGGGCTCGATTATCTTCTTGCGAACAACGGGATGGCACCTGTCAAGAAGCTGATGGAGGTCCTGCACGAAAAGGTGATAGTGAAACATGGCATACTGGTATTCAGATGCGATTCCGGGCTGGAGCCTTCCGTTCGCGAAGTGCTCCGCTCTGAGGCGAACATAGTCATTGACACAACCGACAGCATGGTCGATGCATCCGTGAAAGAGAAGAAGATGGAGGAGATTCCCGCGGGATCTTTCGGCCAGGGAGGGGACATCGATGTATTCTCTGATCTGGAGGGGGCCTTGAAGAGGGAGGATCTCGAATGGATGTGCGATGTGCTGAACCTTCCGGTGGATGGTTCGGACAGGGAACTTCTGGAGAGGATCGTTGAGCACGAATCCAGCATATCGCCCGAGAGGGAACCCGGCACGTTTCCGGCGGGAAAGAGTGCCAGGGACCTCCTGGAATCCGCATTGGAAGCGCGGGAGGAGAACGAAAAGCTGAAAAGAACCATTATGGACCTGGAATCCAAATTGAGAGAACTCGAAAGTGGGGAGAAGAGGGGAAAGGGCAGGAAAAGGAAGAAAAAAGGAAGGGGGATGATCCTTGAATGGGAGGACGAAGGAAAGAGACAGGATTCCGACAAGAGGATCGAGGATATTGCGGCAGAGGTCCGTATGTTGAAGGAGAGGGCATTGAGAGAGGAGCAGGATTTGATGGGCGGAGCCCACTCTCTCAGAGAGATAATGGAGAAAATGGAAGAGGATAGGCGTTCGAGTATCGATAAGATCGATGCGGTAAGCATGAAGATCAAGGATGAACTGGAGCGGTTCGAGAGACACTTGACAGATCGCTCCCCCAGGGAAACGGATGAACACAAAGGTCCGGGGTCGGAAAAGGATAGAGGGAAGCAAGAGAAATTACGGGGGAAGGAAACACCACGTTTGCCCCCTTCCCGGGACGGGAAGGTTGAACCTACCACGCCTCTCTCGAAAAGGAAAAGGGTCCTGAAAAAGGGGGAGGAAGCGGTGGCGGTTGCCCCCCGCATAGGATCAAGAGCGGCAATGGAAGCTGCCAAGAAGAACGTGAGAAGGTATCTGTTCAAGGGTCCCAAGGAGCATGTAACGGATCTGACACCGTTCTTCCTGCCGTTGTATCGGGTCCTTGTAGGCTACCGCAGCGGGATCTTCAGGGGAATGAAAGAAGGGGATATCTACATCGATGCGACGCTCGGTGAAGTTGTGACCGGTTCGCGGAATGGACTGAACAGGAGCAAGGGACTCGTGAAGCTTGCGAAATTGACGGACATGGAATGTCGCGTCTTCAGGGCACTATCCTTCAGAAAAGGAAAGGATGACATGGAGATCTCCAAGCGGTCCTCCCTATCCCTGAAGGAAGTGAGAAGGGCACTCACATCTCTCAGAAAAAAGGGGATCTCGGATATCTCTTCGTCGGAAGGCGGGGTCAAGCTTCATGTGCCGGACAGCAGCATTCGGATAATCAGCAGACCATGGTCTAGGGACAGTGATATCCACCCCGACCTGATGGAGAATATCGAGGAGCCTCTCCTTGAACCGACCCTGGACGGATCTCTGGTGGAGAAGATGATACACGTACTTTCCGATGAGGTGAAGATACATCAGATGGATGTTGTATTCTACCCCTTCTACATGGCAAGGATAACGGGCGAGGGGAGGAACCGATTCATAATCATCGACGGGTTCTCGGGGAAGATAGACAGGGACCTTTCCACCGTATCAAGGGAGCTTGCCGGCAGGATAGGTCTCGATCTGGATTGACCCAAAATGTTTTAATCTATGTTCTATTGAACATCATCGAAACGGAAAGCGGGTGAGAATTCTTGGCAAAGAGAAGGATCGTGAGACCGGAAAAGACCCCCGAGGATGATGGAAAGGGGGATGGGGAGGATAAGAAGAAGCCTGCCTTCAAACCTCCGGAGTTCGATGAGACCGAATTCCTTCAGACGGAGAACAGGTCCGCGAAATTGATCTACATTTCATTGGGAACCGCACTTGCTGCCGGAATAGTGACCTATTTCGTAATGAACCTTCTTCATATGGCCGGAGCGGGAGGGGAATTCACAATACCGCTTGTGGTCCCCGTTCTGTTCATCTTCGTTGCCATAATGCTTTTCGGGAAGTTCGGTATAAATGTCAAGAACCTTGAATGGAAGAAGTGGCTCGAGAACGGTTTCATGTATTTTCTTGCGTGGTTTGCAATATGGCTGATATCCATGAACCCCCCCTTCTCCGATTTCTCCGAACCGGTTATTTCCGATCCCGTCATAGAGGTTGAGATAGGCAGTGATCAGATCACCATGATTCATTACCTGGGGGATGATATGTACGTGGAGGACAGGAAGCAGGATGCCTCCACACCCATGTCCGACCTTGACGATGTAAGGATCATAAATGTCTACACGGCCATAACGGACAACTGGGAAGTAAAGGATGTGAGCATTTCCCTTCAGTACCGGCACAACGGTTCATGGGTCGACATGGAGGAGGCCGGCTTGATGAACATCACGATCGGCAGGTATCGTGAAAAACTCGACTTCGGAAAGAACGTCTCATCCAGACTTGATGATGAATGGTTGATAACCGATGACGAGGTCCTTGAGGACTATCTATACGTTGTAAGCATTAACATGACCGGACAGGTATCCCTCGACTTGTCCGGCGGGGTGAGCATGAGGATCGTCTACGAAGCGTCCGATACGAGGGGAAATGAAAGCGGAAGGGTGGTCGAGTTCAGGATATCTTCATAATGCTTGTGTGATATTTTGTAGCCAAAAGGTAAATATCCATTGTTTCATCATTTCGATGTAAAACAGGATTGTCCGTCAGAGGCAGGATAACATGGCAACAAAGAAAGCAAGGAAACTGGTCCTTGAGGATGAGGATGAGGAAGATTGGGATGATCTTGTTGATGAGGACGAGGACGACATCATCGATGAGGACGAGGACGATCTCGAGGAAGAGGAGGAGGCTCCCTCTTCGGACAGGAGGGAGAGAAGGGGAAAAAAAGGAAAAAAAGCCGGACCTCCCGGGAGAACAGGCGGGGCAAGAGAAAAGTTGAACAGGCCGGGAGTGAAATGGACCGGTAGAATAATCATCACACTTATCGTCGTATTTCTTCTATTTGCACCCTTCAAACCTTTTACGGATCTCAGAGATGCTGCAGGTCTGGACTCTCTCAAGAACCTCATGAGGCCCTACAGGACGTTTCCGGAATGGGTCGAGGTCACAATGGACCTGTCCTATCAACTTGATATCAGGGGCGGAAGGGCGGATACCGTTGAGATACAGGTGGCTTCCCCCTTCGACATTCCCCTGGAACCAGCATCCGGTGAACGGAGCTTCATAGTTCAGGATGTTAAAAATGCCGTGTACACCCCTCTCGCTTCAGACGGCATCGTTGATTTCAACAGGGAGTACAATGTGCTTTCGGGATGGACGTTCAACGATGTCCCGCCGGGGTCATATGAATTCAGCGCCTCCTTCGATATGGAGCTGCATACATATGAATGGAAGATATCGGAGGAGGATTCCGGCACGATCGATGACATTCCAATGAATTTTACAAGGACATATCTTAGTGATGCCTGGCCGGTTCTGAGGGACAACCAGGTCGTGGATGATGATCATGATGGTATACCTGACCATTACAGATACAATCCCTCCGATCCGCGGATAAGCTCCATTGCTTCGCAGGTGACGAGCGGGGAGGACACGGTCCTCGGAAAGGTGAAGGCCATATACGAATGGATAACGGATCATTTCAACTATACGACATCGGAGCAGAGGTTGAGGGATGCCCAGATATACGGAGATATGCCGAAATGGGCAACCGGATGCCTTTCCGATTGGTACGGGGACTGCGACGATCAATCCCTGTTGATGGCATCAATGTGCAGGGCCGTTGGCATCCCCGCATGGCTAGAGATAGGGTTCCTCTATGACCAGTTGAAGGACGAGTGGGGAGGTCATGGGTGGTTCAACGTCGTGATCCCCCTGAAGGACGGCAGCGATTTTGTTGTGGCACCGATAGATCCGGTGAACAGTGAATTCCTATTCAGGGATCCTTTCAGGATAACCGATTGGATAGATAACGGGAATTATGTTGAACAGGATGGCCACACATTGTACAATCTGGATGCATACTACAATTTCTATTCCGTTAGAAGACCATCGTTCGTGGACGTTGACCTTGAAACCTCTTACAACAGTGTGAGATACGTGGAACACGGAAAGATAAAACAGTATGTCGATCAGAAACTGGAACCCGGCAATCTTCAGGGAACCCAGCAAGGGGTCCCTAGCCTGCCCTATCCTAATCCCCTGATCTCCATTCCCGTCATCATGCTATTAATCGCCCTGCCTGCCAGGAAAATATTCCTCAAAAGGTTGGGATAGGCAACCTTTTATTTCATCCTGCCAATCTTCGTTCATGGAACACATGATCGAGATCGACGGCTGGTCAACGGGATTGAGGTTCTCGGCATGCCATATTCTTCTTAGGCATGATAAATGTTCGAGGCTCCACGGTCATTCATACTGCATCCATCTCAGGATAAGGGGGGACCTTGGAAAGGACGAGATGCTTCTGGATTTCAGCAGGATAAAGAGGTTCCTCAGAGAGATGGCAGGGGAACTCGACCATATGACATTGATACCAACGGAGAACAGTGAGATCATAATCAAGAACGATGAGGAGAAAAGGAATGTGATGGTGGACATGAACGGAAAGGTATATGTCTTTCCGCGAATGGATGTTATCTTTCTTCCCATCTCCACCACCACCGTTGAGGAGATGTCTGCCTATCTTCTCCACAGACTGCTGGAAGAATTCGAATTCCCACCGAATGTGAAGGTGGTGGAGATTGGCCTGGAGGAGGGTCCCGGTCAGGGTGGATGGACGAGCAGGACCATAGCGGAGTGATCACTTGAGAAAGGCGGTTGTTCTTTTAAGCGGAGGTATTGATTCCTCCACGGCACTCGCCATCGCGGACGACATGGGTTACGAGATCCATGCACTGACCATCCTTTACGGTCAGAGGCATGAGAGGGAAGTGGAAAGCGCAAAGAAGGTAGCAAGCGCATTCAATGTGGAGGAACACAGGATAATGAAGCTTCCGGAGGGGCTTTTCTCGGCCTCGGCACTAACGTACGATGAAGATGTCCCGGTCGATGGGGATCTGGAGAGATATGGCATCCCTTCCACCTATGTCCCCGCAAGGAATCTGGTTTTCCTTTCAATCGCGGTGTCCTGGGCGGAAGCAATGGATGCGGATGCTGTTTTCATAGGAGTAACATCCGTGGATTATTCGGGATATCCGGACTGCAGGGGGGAGTTCATAGAGGCTTTCCGGGAAGCTTCCGCCCTTGCAACAAGAAGGGGTGTGGAGGGGAATCCCGTAGAGATACTGACACCGTTGATAGACCTCTCCAAGGGAGATATCATAAGAAGAGGAATTGAGCTCGGCCTCGATTATTCCTTGACATGGTCCTGTTACAAGGGGGGGGAGAGAGCCTGTGGAAGGTGCGATTCATGCAGATATCGCTTGAAAGGTTTCAGGGATGCCGGGATCGATGATCCGCTTGAATACGAGGATGATGCCGATGGAACTGTTCATAAATGAGATATTCACTTCTTGCCACGACCTTCATCCGACTGTCCGGGTGCAATCTCAGATGCACATGGTGTGACACACCCTATGCACAGGAATTGTCAAGTGGGAAGAGAACCTCTATCGAGCGGATACTGGAGGAGGTGAGAAGAAGGGGGATCGAACTTGTTTGCATCACCGGAGGCGAACCACTTTTCCAGAATGGGACCCATGAACTCATAAATGCACTCGTGGACAGCGGCTTCGTGGTGGATCTGGAAACCAACGGCTCAATGGATATCTCCGGCATCAAACGTTCGGAAGCCTCGATAATGATCTCCATGGACGTGAAGCTCCCCTCATCGGGTGAAGGTGAGAGTTTCCTGATGGAAAACATAGACAATCTACTGGAATACGACCAGTTGAAGTTCATAATCAAGGATGCCGTGGATATGGATTCCGCTTTCCGCTTTCTGGAGGAACATTTGCCTCCCTGTAATGTTATTCTCACACCTGTTGACAATAGCGGCGGAGATATGCTCGCGGAAGAACTCATAAGAAGATCCCGTATGAACAATCCCGACAGTCCCCTTTCGAATGTTCTCTCGAGGACAAGGGTGATGATACAGACACACAAGGTTATCTGGGATCCCCGCCGGAAAGGTGTATGAACGGTTTTGTAATCATATCGGAATTTCAAAGCGTCCAATCGTTTGTCTTTTTAAATACACCTTGATTCCTTTTGCCGATCGTACATCGGAGGGTGGGGGTTATGAGTTCGGATACGAATGTATTATCATTCGTGTATCATTCGTGTCCGATTTCTTTATTCGATAGATCTTCAATCTTCCTTCAGCTTCTCATCGAAATCCGAATGGATCTCCCTTGTGAGGTCGATTACCTCCTTTTCGCCAAGGAGCTCCTTCTCCACACCGCCCCCGCCCTCCTCGTTCACTATCGCTGAATTTCCCATCGGGTCTTCGAGGATGAGGGTAATACTGCTGTCTTCGGGGAACCGTCCTTCCCTGATATCGGAGATCCTTTCAATGAGCTTGTTGGTATTCTCGAGCCTGATAGGGGAATCGGGAAACTCTTCCGGGTAATTCGTTAGGTCATTCCTTATCTGTTCAAGGATGCCCGTGATTCTTTCAAGGACCCCTTCAACGTTCGATATATATCCTTCCTGCACGGTTCCGGGAGAGATTCTCAATCCGAATTCGGGGATCCTGAGGATGCCTGTACCGGACCTGATCACCCTCAACATGAGGTCTTTTTCATCATCGATCCGGGCAATGTAGCGGCTTGGTGGCCGGGTCTCCACAGGTATTACATCAACTGATCTGAAACCGCACGAGGAGCATTTGATGGTTGAAATCAGCACACTGCCGAAATGTGGTATCTCCATCTCCTCGGACGTAACCCGAAGCTCTCCCTCCGAACATGCCGGGCACAGGATCCTGAAAGACTCATCCTTTTCCATTGGAATCCGGCACACCGAAGGAAATTACCTTCTCCTCTCCATTCTTCTCATCTTTTTCTTGTCTATGGTGAACCCCTTCGGAGCAATGATGAGAAGGTTCTGGGAGATACCTGCAATATCTCCCTGTATGTCTTCCACGACCCTTTTCAGTTCGTTTATGGTTCTCTTCAATTCGAGATCGTCATTCGCGATGGGCGTGAAATCGAGAACAAGGATGTTCCCATCATATACGAGATTGGATAGGGCCGGGATCTGTCTGTATCCGTCGATATCCGCAAACTTGATGAATGGTCCACCACCCTTTCTGGCCGTCTCGGTCTCCCTGCCCTGGAGAAGGCTGAGATCGATGTAACCTCTTCTCCCTCTGTAGTCGTCCTCCGGATATTCCTCCTCTGGCTCTGCCCTTTTTCTGAACCAACCCATATTAGATCCCTCCAGACCGGGAAACCCCTGGTTTCTTGTAGGGGATTTGGTTTTATTCTTAAATACTTTATCCCCCAGATAGCTCATAAATCCATTCCGAACCCCGTTTCTATGGTGAGGGGGCCATCCCCTCCTCTTCATGGTCAGGAACTCCCGGGATGTCACTGTTCGTTTCCGGCTCTTCCGGATGGTCTATCACGGATTCCTGGATGGAAGCCTTCTGAAGTGGATCCTCGGGAATGAACGAGTCCATCTCCTCATCTCTCCTCTCCTTTGGTATGTTGAGAGGCTGGAAGATCTCGTCAATTTTCTCGAGATCCTTGGATTCCATCTCCCCCTCATCTATCTCGATAGT
The DNA here is from genome assembly GCA_002254385.1 of Thermoplasmatales archaeon ex4484_6. Lineage (GTDB taxonomy): Archaea > Thermoplasmatota > Penumbrarchaeia > Penumbrarchaeales > Penumbrarchaeaceae > Penumbrarchaeum. The sequence continues at coordinate 16,796 of NJDO01000042.1, forward strand.
GGAATAATCTATGTCGGAACTGATGTCGGAAGCGGCCTCCTGGATGAATTCATCGATGGACTTCTTCGAGGATTCGAGTGCTTCCAACCTCTGTCTTTCGATCTCTTCCTGTTCGATCTTCTCCTTCCTCTTGGAGAGAAGAAACAGGATCAGTCCGATCAGAGCGACGATGGCAAGAACGATGAGAACCGCGGCTATCCAGACAAGAGGAGATCTCTTTTCCTTTTCATTCTTTATCTTTATCATGACACTGCTGACATCGGAATAGACCGCCCCATCGAATGCTCTTGCCCTCAGAACATATTCGCCGTCGTCAAAGGCCGTGGTATCAAGGTCATATGACCATCGATCCTCGGAGAACTTGGCAGTCATCCATTCACTATCCCCGACCTGGACCTCTACACGTTGGACAGTGCTTGGCTCAAGTATCATCTGACCTCCTATGTGGACACGACCCTTCAACGTGTCGCCGTCCTTGAGGCCTTCGATTGTGAACACCCATGTCCTTTCGGATCTCTTAACCTCGAGTGTGTAATTGAAAAAGAGATGGAACCTTGTCGAGGTTACCTTGATGGAAACATTGAATGTCCCGACCTGAGTGACATTCGGGGTCCAGATGAGCTTCTGCTGGATATCATCATAGATCATTCCGTCCGGTCCCTCGAATAATTCGACCTCGAATCGATGTTCGTCGGGATCAAAGATATCCATGTAGAAAGTCCATTTCTGGGAATCGTAAAGGGTTGTAACGGGTTCCGTTCTAATAACCGGAGGGGAATCCTCGAATGTCGTATTCAGGTAGAATTCGAGGTCCGTGCTCTTTTCTGTCTGGTCCAGGGCCCTTATCAGAAATCTAACGGGTTCGGGAAGATATTGGGGCGGCGTCCATGAAAAATGTCCGGTATGAATATCGATCCCCGCCCCTTCGACGGGGAAAACTATGATGTAGGTGAGTGTATCGTTGATATCGGGGTCCACTGCGATGAAATCGTATTCGAAGGTGGATCCCACGAGCACCCCCTGAGGTGCTTCCGGCGGTGGGGAAAGGAAGATGGGAGCATCGGGAACATCTATCACGTTCAGTTCGAAATTGTATCTTCTTTCGTCCTTTCCATCGCTGAGGACCAGTGTCCATTCATGATGGCCCACCTCCCAGGGCCCCGGGGTCCATGAGACCGTCCCAAGTGCGGGATCTATTGTCATGTTCTTCGGGGTTTCGTTGTAGTCCAGCCTGTAGAAGATATCGTCCATTTCATCATCCACCGCGATCGGGGAATAGACGAAGACATCGTCCTGGACAACCGTGGTGGCAGGAAGTTGGGAGACCGCGGGAGCATCGTTCACCTCGTCAACGTACAGCGGGATCGCGGGAGAGATGAACGTTCCTCCTGCTTCATCGACGACCGTGAATTTGAGATTCACCATTCCGGTCCAGTTGGCATTGTCCCTCTCTCCATCCCCGTTCTTGTCAGATCCGTTAAGTAGATCGACGGCGAGATAGCGGTGTCCCTTGACATACACGTTCACGTAGGATGCATTGTTCCCCACGGCGGACACGGAGATGTTCAGGTAGTGGTCCGGAGTGACATCATCACCGAATACCGTATACAGGTCCAGAACCTCTTCCTGATGCGAATCCTCGGGAAAATGGATTTCATCCGGCATCATCTCGATATAGGGGACCTCGTCGGCAGCGATATCAAGGCTCTCGATCCTGATCCTTCCGCTCGTTCTTGCGGAGAAGATGAGGGGTACCTTCACGTAATCCTTGCCGTCCATGTTGATTGTCTTCTTGTTTTCCGAATTCAGCACATTGTTGAACTGATCCGACAGGTCTTCGAATGTTATGGTCTCTTCGTAACGTATGTCAAATCCCGTCAAGTTGAAGTAATCCGAGTTCTCCACTGCGGAGTCGGCCTGCGAGGAGAACAGTATATCAACGAATGCGAACCCCTCATATACGGAGGAATAATCCTCGGTGTTCGTTCTCAGGTAATCGTTTATCTCGGCGGAGATGTCCCCGCTTGTAACGGTTCCGGTTAACCTGTTCTCCCCATAGGTCCAGGCAGTGTTGCCACCCACCGAAAGTGATGGTCTGTTATCCGGTAGTATGGATATATCATAATATTCCAGGTGAAACAGTCTTCCGGGTCCCGAAACGGTGATCCCGTAGAATTCCGGACTTCCCACCAGCAGGTCCCCCCACTGGTCCCTCCGAAGATCTCCTATACCCACACTGAACCCGAATCTGGTGCCGGAGGGAAGGTCCGGGTGAAAATGTTTCCATGCACCCGTCTGCCCCCTCTTGAACACCGCAACCTCTCCATCAAGGGTATCTGTTCCGGGTGAACCGACAACTATCTCGTTGATTCCATCATGGTCCATATCACCGGAAGCTATGGAGGAACCGAACAGTGGAACACTGGAGGAAGGAGAAAGAATGAGATCCGGCCTATCATCATGGGATGAACCACCGTCATACATGAGGACGGAGCCTGCACTGGATGTCGGGACGCCGACAGCCAGGGTCTCTCTCTGGGTGCCGGTCCTTCCCAGGAATTCAATGGGACCGAAAGTTGATTCACCGGAGTCTGTATTCGGTTGGAAGACCTCGAAATCATCTACATTCCATGAGGATGAGGCGTTGTATATCCTTATTGTTTCATCCGAAGCAATGGCGATATCATTCTTTCCATCAGTGTTCATATCTCCCACCGCCATGTCCCTTCCGAAATGATGCTCACCGGTACTTCCGTTGATCACGGTGACAAGGGTTGCAGAGGAATGGGAGATCTCGAAAACATATACCTGACCTCTGCCCTGGAGAGCTCCCGGAGCACCGACGAGAAGTTCAATATCCGAATCGTCGTCAATATCAACTCCCTCCACGGATGAACCGAACAAATCTCCCGTGCTGTTTCCTATCAATTTGAAGCTCTCGGTAGTGGATGTGACACCTGGACTGTAATCATATACCCTGACTGTCCCTTCATTTCCAAGATTGTCACCCGGAGCACCCACGGCCACGCCATAAACGGAGGTTGAAGGGAAAAGGAAGGCTCCGGAAATGGCTGTTCCGAAATGCGCATCGGTCCGGGTTGCAGAGGCGAACAGAACAGGGTTCGTCGTCAACGGATGGGTAACGTGATATACCCTCCCCGCTCCAATGTTGCTGTAAGGTGCTGACACAAGGGCCTCATCCCTTCCATCACCATTTGTGTCGCCCAGCACCCTGATAACCTCGCCGAAATGGTCTCCGCTGGAACCGACACTGATGTTCGTGTCTATGAATTCCCTGTTCCTTTGAAAAGCTGTGATATTGATATTTGCTCTGGTAACTGTGGCGTTGATCGGGAGAGCGAACCTCAGCTTCATGGCCGTCAATGTCGAGTGAAAGTAATCGGAAAATGTACGTCCGTCATGGGTCTGGTAATTGCGTCCCCATGAACCCTGATATGCAATTTCCTGATTGTTGAATTCGTAATCCCTTGGGCCTCCGGCAACATTTATCTTCACATTCCTGGGATAATCCGTTCCATTCTCCGTGAATGGTTGAACCGACACGGACAGACTTGCCGATGTCACGGTCGATCCCATGGGGACGGGGAAGTAGAAAGAGGAGTTGAGAGGTTGTTCGGATGTAACGGGAATGGTCTTTCCCACCTCGATCTGAAAGGGAAAGCTCTCTCCTCTGGGATCAACGGACCGTTCTTCGGTAATATCTCCGTTGAAAAAAAGCAAGGATGGCATGATCAACAGCAATGCAACAGCCGTTATACTGGTCGTTCTGGACATCATGCTCTCGACCTCCGGTTTCTGAAGTTCCGTTTATGACTTCCCCTCTATTAATGCTTTGCAATCACACGAGGAAAGTTTAATCGTGAAAGAGCCGTTGCTGTAGGGGGATCAGATTGCAGATGAAGCTCGAATGCATGCCGTGCTTTGTCCGTCAGGTACTGATGGAGCTGGATGGTTCAGATATTACAATAGAGGGGAAGGAGAAGGCATTAAGGGCATCTCTGAGAAGATTATCCGAGATGGACATGACCCTTCCACCCGTGGGTGTTTCACTGATCCTTCATCGTTTATTGAGGGAATGGGGTGTTGGAGAGGACCCTTACCGGGAATTGAAGATGTCATCAACCTCCAAGGCCCTGAAGATCCTTCCGGATCTGGAGAGAATGCTTGATGAGAACGGAGATCGTCTCAAGATGGCAGCAATGATGGCCATAGCCGGGAACGTCATCGATTACGGTGCCGCGAACCTCCTGTCGTTGGAGAGAACACTGGAAGATGCGGTCCATGGAGGTATGGCCGTTGATGATTTTGAGGATTTCGGAAGGGAGCTTCTGAAGGCGGATACCCTTTCATATCATCTTGACAATTCCGGAGAGGTGGTCCTGGATGGACTGTTCATAAGAGAGATCATCAGGGAAAGACCCGATCTGAGGATAAGGGCGTTCGTCAAGAACAGCCCGCTTCTGAATGATGTCACCCTGAAGGATGCGGTGGATGGCGGGTTGGGGGCAGTGGACAATGTGGAATTGATCGAGCTTCCACATGAAGGATGGGTATCCGAAGATGACATAGACAGTGATGAGGCGGAAATTATAATCGCCAAAGGGCAGGGGAATTACGAGAGCCTCTCCGAATCGGGAAGGAAAAACCTCTTTTTTCTCTTGGTCGTGAAATGTGATGTGGTTTCCCGGGAGCTCGGGGCGGACATCGGCGAGATGATTTTCAAACGGTCATGAAGTGGGATTAGAGCAATAATCGATCATTTTTCATCGTATAATATCAGAATAGAGCACCAATTTCTGTGTTTGTAATCTCATTGACGAGAAGAAATTGGTGCAGGGAAAGGGACCTTTTTCTCGTAATATGATCGACGTTTGTCAAGAGAAAAAGGTGAGATGAAAAACGGTTTTATTTTTTTTTCATAATTTTTCATCGTATAATATCAGAATAGAGCACCAATTTCTGTGTTTGTAATCTCATTGACGAGAAGAAATTGGTGCAGGGAAAGGGACCTTTTTCTCGTAATATGCGTGGTAATATATTATTTGCCACGCATGTTGGCCAGATGGTGCATCGAAGATGCGCCGATTCCGTGAAGGCTTTGGCTTTTGCCAAAGGGTTCCTGGCTACCCCTGCATGAGTGTTGTTATTCCAGGGGAGCCAAGATGGCCTGCGTGGTAATATATTATTTGCCACGCATGTTGGCCA
>NJDO01000043.1 GCA_002254385.1 Thermoplasmatales archaeon ex4484_6
ATATTCCAATCCACATAATGAGAACACCGGGCAGGGAGAAGGGGGGGATGGTATAGGAAAAGATAGAGGTGTCATAAGAAGTTACAATGACCCTGCCCGATGGTATTATCATCCGTCAAGCATGTATTTAAATGGAGCGGGGTTATTATCAAGAATGAAGTGAACAATCGTACACGAAGGATGATGCATTCGTATCCGAACCTCTAACCCCCGTCCCCCGAGATATTGTGTGCAAGAGGAATTAGGGTGTATTTGAAGGATCGATCGACTGGCTGGTCTGAATTTCCGATCTGATGAAAATGAAAATCCCTTCCCTCTTCGGACCCCTTATAGAAAGTCCATCTCCTCGAACTCTCTTCTAATCAATTTTTGTTCCCTCTCCCCGAGGATGTCCAGATCCATCGAGAAAATTATCACGCAGTTGTCCGCTGTCATGACCCTGTCGTTTATCACCTGGATAAGGTTCAGGGCCCTGTTGAAATCTATGTTTGTAAGTATGTACTCGAAACCCCATACAAGGATGGCGGACCTGCCACCGGCGGATATGGCCGATTGGATCATGATGAGCATCTTCTGAATGCTGAGAGGTGATATACATGTGAAATCCTTTACCGGGGTGGATGTGAACCATGCCAGGGGAAAATCGAACCCGGGCAGCTTTTTCCTGATAATGTCCGGATGCTTTCTGGTGAAGGCCATCCCGTCGTATCCGTTCGACAGGAACGCTCTGAAAGCCCCGATCCCCTTTTCCCCGTCCAGTTCGTTTATGATGTAGAGACCGCTCCTCTCCACGGGAAGTTTTTGCATCTCCGTGGAAGCGATGCCGTTTTCATGCTTCATGCTTGGCATGGAGGTTTCCATTGCAGCGAGAAGATCACCGATATTGAAGGGTTTCTTCACACCGACGATACCAAGTCTGAGAGCTTCCCAGACAGCATTGTCATCCGCGGACACGAGGATTATCCTTGTCGATGGATCCTCCTCCATGATGAGCCTTGCCGCATCCAGTCCGTCCATACCGTTCAACCTGTGATCCATGATGATGAGGTCCGGTCTCTTCTCGAAATTCCTGAACTTCTCCACAGCTTCCTCGCCCGATACCGCTGTTCCGATAATGTTGTGCCCCCTCATGGAAAGAACATCCCTGTAGAGCTGCCGGATCATCTCCTCGTCCTCGACAATGAACACATCCATCATGGGATATCACCCCGGATTCTCATCGGTCTATCTCTCCGCTCAAATAAAAACATCTTCATCCGATTATCCCCATAAGAAATGGAATTCTCTCATACGGACCCTCCAGCTGAATGTATCGGGTCCACGGCCATGATCGGGATACTTCCCGGAGTTATCCGATGTTTCGCACCCCACATGATAAATCTTTTATGCCATCAATCATCAATCCCGTCGTGGTCAATCAAATGAGGGGACCTGCCGCATCCAGGGCCATGAAGGAATATTTCGCCTCCCTGCGAAACGAAGCCGAAAGGGCTGCAGGCATTGCGAAAAGGGCAAGGTCCAGAGGGATCGATCCCGTCGAGGATGTGGAGATCCCGTTCGCCGACGATCTGGCCGGAAGGGTGGAGAAGCTCGTTGGACCGGAGGGTGTTGCGGAAAGGATACGGGAGCTGGCTCCCGAAATGTCAAGGGAGAGGCTCCTGTTGAAGATCGCCACCGAGGTCGCCCAGAGCATGGTCGCATCCGGGACGGATAAGGAGAGAGCCCTGGATCAGGCGACGAGAACGGGACTCGCGATCCTGACAGAAGGTGTTCTCGTGGCTCCCCTCGAGGGTATCGCGGAGGTGAAGATAGGCAGGAATTCCGACGGTTCGGATTATGCGGACCTTTTTTTTGCGGGACCGATAAGGGCCGCGGGAGGGACCGCACAGGCGGTCTCTGTCCTGATAGCGGATCAGGTCAGAAGAACGCTTGGTATAGGGGAGTTCAAGGTAACCGATCAGGAGGTGTCGAGATACATAGAGGAGTTCCAGCTCTACAAGAACCTTCAGTACAGACCATCCAACGATGAGATAGAGAAGGTGGTGAGAAGCTGCCCGGTATGTATAAACGGTGAAGGGACCGAGAAGGTGGAGGTGCAGGGCAACAGGGACCTCCCGAGGGTGCCGACCAATCAGGTCAGGTCCGGAATATGCCTCGTGATAGCGGAAGGGATCCTTCTGAAGGCGAAGAAGCTGCTGAAGATAACCAGATCCCTGGAGATCAAGGGGTGGGATTTCCTGGAGGAGATGAAAACCCCGAAGGAGGGGCGGGAACAGGAGGAAAAGGATAAATCCGGATCGAAGGAGGAAGAGCTTCTCGAACAGATGATCTCGCTGAAGGATCTTGAGACGGACCCGTCCGGACTCATGAACGGGGACATGGACGATGAGCTCAACTACATGGATTTCCACTTCGACGATGACGAGGGCGGGTCATCCGTCAAATTAAGGGACGAGGGAATGGAGGGGAAGGTGAAGGCCGCAAAGAAGTACATAAAGGACCTCATTGCCGGAAGACCGGTGTTCTCCCACCCGTCCAGACCGGGAGGTTTCAGGTTGAGGTACGGGAGGGGGAGGATGTGCGGCCTTGCATCCATCGGTATCAATCCTTTCACCCTGTTCATCACGGATGAGTTCATGGCCGTTGGAACCCAGATCAAGATAGAGAGGCCGGGAAAGGCAGGGGCGGTAACCCCCGTGAACGATATCGAGGGCCCCACCGTCCTGCTGAACAACGGAGACCTTGTCCGGGTGGAGGATGCGGACACACTTGAAAGGGTAAAGGGACATGTCCGCACCATCACCGATCTGGGTGAAATACTGATCCCGTTCGGTGAATTCGCGGAGAACAATCACATGCTGATCCAGGGCTCGTTCGGTAGGGATTGGTGGGAACGGGAGCTGGAGCTTGCCATCTACATGAAGGAGAACTCCCTTGAGGAAGACCCGTACGCAGAGGCTTACGAGCTCGAAGAAAGGATGAACGAGATCAAGGAGGAACATCTGAGACCCTACAACGAGCTCCGGTCCAGGGACCCGCCCCCGTCCGAAGAGGAATTGAGGAAGACGAGAAGGGAATGCGAGGAAAGGGCCGAGACGGCCATTTCCGAGAACCTTAGAAGATGTGCCAGGAAGGCACAGTCCCTCGACAGGGAGCTAGGATGCATCGACATTACACCCTACATTCCCTCGAACGCCAATGAGGCCATAGCGGTTAGCGAGGAACTGGGAGTGCCTCTTCATCCCGATTGGACCCTCCTGTGGCATGATATATCCGTGATGGAGCTGAACATTCTGAGAAGGTTCATTCTCGAGAACGGGGCCAAGGAGAACGATCTGCTGATATTCCCCCGTGAGGATGCCGTCAAGGATATCCTCATCAAATTGAACTGCCCCCACCTTGAAAGGGATGGCAGGATCATTGTGGAGGGATTCTCTCCGGCGCTGCTCCGATGTCTCGGTATAGGAGACGACATGAGATCATGCCATGTCCCGAAAGGATTCGCACGGGCGAACAATGTGATGAAGGCCATCAATCTCCTGTCAGGTATCAGGATCATGGAGAAGAGCCCCACAAGGATCGGAGCGAGAATGGGCAGGCCCGAGAAGGCGGACAAGAGGCAGATGAAACCACCGGTTCACGGGCTTTACCCTGTTGGTCAGGAAGGGGGCACCCAGAGGCTCCTGAAAAAGACATTCGGACGGGGAGCACAGGCCAACACCATCCCCCACGAATGCCCGGGCTGCCACAAGGTCATCCCCTATCTCCGGTGTCCCGACTGCGGACTCAAAACGATGAAGAGAGCAGGGAGGGGGGAGAGAGGCGAGACCATGACAATCAATACGCGTGAGGATGGGGAACGGGCGGTCCGCCTTCTATCCTTCACATCGATGGAATCCCTGCCCGACATGAAAGGGGTCAAGGGTCTCATCTCCAGGGAGAAGATACCCGAAAGGTTGGAGAAGGGGATCCTCCGGGCAAAGAGAGAGGTGTATGTATTCAGGGACGGTACGATCAGATACGATATGACCGATATTACCCTGACCCATTTCAGACCGAGGGAGATAGGTACAACGGTCGAGAAGCTCAGGTCCCTCGGGTACGAAAAGGATATCAACGGGGATGAACTGGAAAACGATGATCAGGTCCTTGAGCTGAAGGTCCAGGACATCGTGGTCAACCGGAAGGCTGGGGATTATCTTGTTAAGGTGGCGGGATTCGTGGATGATGAGCTGGAATATCTCTACGGTGAGAAGAGATATTACAATGCCCTAAAAAAGGAGGACCTCATAGGATGCCTCGCCATCGGGCTTGCACCCCATACCTCAGCAGGTGTGTTGTGCAGGATAATCGGCTTCACCAGCTCCCTAGGCTGTCTCGGGCATCCCTTCTACCATGCGGCAAAGAGAAGGAACTGCGACGGGGATGAGGACGCTGTCATGCTCCTGATGGACGGCCTGCTGAACTTCTCAAGGAAATTCCTTCCCGAGAAGAGAGGGGGACAGATGGATGCACCCCTGGTTCTGTCGATGAGACTGGATCCAATGGAGGTGGACAAGGAAGCGCACAATGTGGACGTTTCCTCAAGATATCCTCTGGATTTCTTCCGTGCGACCGTCAAGGGAACAAGGGTCAACGATTACTGGATGTACCGGATGGATACCGTCAAGACCCGTCTGGGGACTCCCCTGCAGTATGAGGGGTTCAGATACACGCTGGATACCGATGATATAAACTTCTCTCCGGTGGAATCGGCCTACAAGACGATAGGCGTGACGGAGGAGAAGATCAGGCTTCAGCTCGACCTTGCAAGAAGATTGAGGGCCGTGGACGAGGATGATGTGGCCGAGAGGGTGCTCACGACACATCTTCTCCCGGACCTCATCGGAAACCTCAGATCCTATGCGCAGCAGTCCTTCAGATGCACGAAATGCGGCGCCAAATACAGGCGACTCACCCTTACGGGGAAATGCAACAACATAATCATGACCCCAAAACCCCATCCCTGCAACAACAAGCTCATCCTGACGGTCTCCGAAGGAAGCGTGAAAAAATACCTGAAGATAGCAAGGTCCATAGCCGGCGAATACAACGTTTCGAACTATCTGAGGCAGAGGATAGAGATCATGTCCAACTCCATCGAGGCCATGTTCCCTTCAAGGTTCAAGGAGACCACCCTTGAAACGTTCATGTAGGGCAGGTGTCGAATCCTGGGAAAGCGGTTTTTCACCCGTTCCGGTCCTGCAAACGCATTCACGGGACTGAAATCATTATCTAATATCCTGTCCGATAGGGGAGCATGAAGAGGATCCTGATCGAGATAATGATGTCGATTCTCATCATGGGTTCGATGCAATTCATCTTTCACGGGTCCGCAAACGCCCAGGAAATGAACCCCCTCCCACCTCCGGAGATCGATGTGATCCCCAGGTCATGGAACTACGAGATTGTTCCCGACCTGATGAACGGACCGATCTTTTACACCATCTTCGGCGATGTCCTGTTCGAGTTCCCGCCTAACACACCTCCTGCAACGAGATGCATCGTTAGACTCCATGTGAACTCGACGGATGTCCCGTTCACCACAATAGGAGAGATGACGTTCGATATCAAACACAAGAACAGGGAATTCCACACTACAGCGGAGATAGATTCCGAATTCGAGGCGGGAACGAGTCTGGATATCACGATCGAGGGAACATGGGAATATGCTCAAGCCGTCGGAGGTGGTGATGTCGAGGAGGTCCATTTCTCCCTGGATTTCCTGCCATTTTCCCGAATATATATGGAACTGCAGGGTGATGCTCCAAGGAGACTTGAAAAGGGAAAATGGGAGACGTTCAACATCACATTGGAGAATATGGGGAACAGTGATGACGTGATCAAGCTGGAAGTGAAGAACCCTGATGAGGATGTAAGAATCGAATTCTCATCGGATTCCGTTGCACTCGAGAGGTTCGAGACTATGAATGTCACATGCAGGATATTGTTCACCGGTGATGAGGAAAGGGATGTCATAGCGAGATTGTCCGCACGCGGCATCCATGGCGGCCCGAATGGAAGGAAGGAAGTAATCCTCGCTGCCTCCTCCAGCATCCCATCCGGGAACGATGAACGTACCGCGGTATGGATACTGCTTCTCGCCCTTCTGCTGGTGCTCATCATTTCATTGACACTTCTCCTCATAATCGGTCACATCGAGAAAAGGAAGAGAGAAGGACACTGACATGAATGAACACCCTGTAAATGATAAATGATCTCAGGTGACGATCCTGTTTCTTCATCGATCCCTATGAAGAAACCGGATGAACGCCGATCTCATGTTCACCAGGCATTAGTACGAAGCGGATTCCCGGTCATCAGGATAGAAATAGGTAGAAGGCCCGGGGTATTCCCCGAGCCTCCTTACAGGCAGGTTCGCATGGTCCGGGTGAAGCCGGAAAACACCATGCCATTGCCCTCCGGATGATACCTTCGGGTTCTCTCAGAGTGTGTTGATCTCACCGCAGAGAGGACATTCCACGGATGTTGCTCCTTCAGGTACGGAGATCTCCGACCCGCAGAGAGAGCAGTTGATGACACTTCCCTCACCACCGGATGGAGCTCCCTCCGATTCCGGCATCGAGGGGGCCTCGGGGCCAGGTACTTCCTCGGCCATCTCGCCGCCTGCCGGGACTGCCGGCTCCGGGACCTCGAGGTCCTCAAGATCCGGTTTCTCCACCTCCTGTTCCTCTCCTTTCTCCTCCTCCTCCTCCGGAGCCTGAGGCAGCAGGTCCTCCGATTCCACGGATTCGAGCATGAACTCCGAGGCCTCGTTGATGACGGCCGGGAGAGCCCACTGGACAGCCTCTATGGCCGGGAGGTCATTGGTCGGCACACCGGTGAGAACCTCGAACCTCCGCAGGTTTCTCCTTGTCCGTCTCAACTTCCTCCTCGCTTCAAGGCCCTTCTTGTCCACCCTCTGCTTCATTATGAACAGGAGGGCCGCGACGATAAAGGCAATGATGACAAGAACGAACACTATGATGGAGACCATTATCGACAGATGGCTCTCGTCCTTCGGTTCCGTCACATCGGGATTCAGGGGTCGGACATCGAGATAGTCATTGTAACCGTCACCATCAGTGTCGGGGTTCTTCGGGTCGGTCTCGTTCAGATCGAAGTCGATGAGACCGTTCTTGTTGATGTCTTCCTGAATATCCAGCAGACCGTCGTTGTCATCATCATCATCATTGAAATCGGGTATGCCGTCCTCATCCGTATCGATGGCGGTAGGGTCAGGTATCACGCTGACACGGACGGAAATGGACCTGTTCTCGATCCCATCGTCCACATGAAGGGTTATGAGATGATTTGCCTGGCTGAGCCTCTTCTCGAACACAGGATCCGTGCTCAGATATCCATCCTTGTCCGAATACCAGAGATATTTCAGCTCGTCGCCATTGGGATCTATGCTCTTCGAACCGTCGAAGAGGATCTTCTGGCTCTCCAGATACTTCACCTGCTCCTTCGGATAGGAGATGATGGGGACCGGATTCTTATTCACCTCTTCGGGAAGAACGTCTATGGGAACATCAGCGCTGTACGTGTATCCGTTACCGGCACCATCCATTGCTCTCCACTTGATGTAGTTCAAGGTTCCCCTCTCGAAATATATCGGAGGCGTCGTCACATCGATACTCTCCTCCAAGCCCGAGAGGTCGAGGGTCTCCCACGGACCGTAATTGGACACTCCGTCATACGATATCGAATACTGTATCGTCGAAGCGTCCACACCCGAACCTATATCCGTCAACGTCACACCACAGGTGATGTAGTCCGCGGAAACAGGTTCGGAAGGGATGGGATTCTTGTAGGAGAGAGGTACGGTGTCCACCTTCACCTGGAACGGATCCGATACGATGTATCCGTTCCCGGAGATGTCCTTTGCCCTCCACTTGATGTAGTTCTCGTCTCCCTCACGGAAGTTCAGGAATACCTTCACCCTTATCTGTTCCCCCTCATTCCTGATATTGGTGGGCTCCCATGCCGAATAGGTCCGACCACCATCGAATGAGATTGCGTATTCCACGCTGGACCCTCTCACGCCCGAACCGTCACGATCCATGATCACCATCTCATAATTGACGGTGTTCGAATTGACCCAGGATCCGGGGGCAGGGTCGGGCATCCCGAAGGTTGGCATGTCCGTGTCGTAGAATACTGTCGCAACCTGGGAAGGACCGTAATTGTGGGCGGAATCAACGGACCAGATATAGATACTGTTCAAACCCTCCTTCAACCCATCGAAGACCACCTGGGTATTCTCGGTGAATGTCCCCTGATCCGTGCCGCCCCCGTCGACAGGTGAATACATGTATCCGATGACCTCGGAGGTCTCATCGAAGGAAGGATTCCAAGTGATGAACACTTCGGGGTCATTATCGAAACCTACAAGCGTATCGATATCCGAATCGGCCCTGATCACGATCTCCTCCGGAGGTTCGGGAGCATCGGTGTCCACAATGTAGAAGAAATTCATGAGTCCCGCTGCATTATCGGACTCACCGGCCAGGTCAACGAAGGTGATGTTGATCTCCTCCCTCCCGGCAATCTCCTGTGTTCTGTAGGTGAAGTATATCTCCTTTCCCGAAGAGGAGCTGTTGAGGAACACGTTCCCGATGTTATCTGTCATCTTTATCCCGAAATAATCATTCGGTGGAGGAGCTTCCGTTCCCTCGTATACGGCCTTTATGCCGGTAACCACTATCTTTTCGTTGGGTCTCACATATGAACCCTTGCTGAGAATACCGTTGTATTCCCCGATCACCGTGAGTTCTCCGGCGAAATCCACGTCGGGTTCCACCTTGAAAAGAGAGGGGTACGAAAGGGTCATGCCCATGTCTCCGCGTCCTCCCACGATGTCCACGATCAGGTCAATGAACTCCTCGGTCGGGATGTTGGTATGGAATGAGATGTTGAAGTATATCCACATACCGTTGTTCCCGTCGGGATTGAACGAGCTGGATACTATCTCAAGATAATCATCCGGATCGGACCTCTCATCCATGGCCATCAGACCCCTGTCCCATTTCAGGATCACCATCTTTCCCTCCATCACTCCACCATGAAAGAGGAACGTGAAGTCAAGGGTCTTGAAATCATCGATGGACCACGTATTCCTCACATATCCCATGAAATGATACGTCTTCTCCGCTCCCAGAATGTTCCCATCCGGACCATCCGCGTCCAGGAGCTCGAAGTCCTGGGTGACTATCTCGGACATTATCTGATAATGGAACATTACCACACCGGACTCCGGAGGATTGTCCCCGTAGGCACCCATCGGTGCGGACGCAACTATCTCGAGATAATTGTTGCCATAATAGTCCAGGAAAACCAGATTGTCAAGATATCTGTTTCCGAAAAGGGTGTTCCTTGTAATGCCCTTGATTATGAAATCCGGTGTCTCGAACTGCATGTAATATATTGGATCATAGAGCGAATCCGTGGAATTCGAATAGATGATGCAATAGCAGCCCTTTCCATCATTATCAACACCGTTATCGGACTGAATTATGAGATCTCCCCTTCCATCGCCGTTCAGGTCATCTATCCCCTTGACTCCGAAACCCCAGTATGGGGAAGGTCCTCTGAAAAGGAAATCATAATCCAGAATCGATAGTGTCCCCGTGGGCATGAGGAGGTCACCGTAGAAGATGAATATGCCGCCCTTGTGATCGAAGAAACCATACGGGGCGCATACGATCAGGTCATCGATACCATCCCCATCGAAATCCGTGATGGCGACCATCGACAGACCGTATCCGGGGAAAGACTCCACCCTGACATACGAATAGGTCATCAGATCTATCTCCGCGGGAAGGTTTCTCGAACCGAATACAACTTCGGCCTCCCCGGAGCCCATCCCCCTTGAATTGACCATGTCGGACCCCATTATGATATCCTGATATCCGTCACCGTTGACATCTCCAAGGGTCAGGTCCGAGGAAGCTATTCCCCAGTAACCCACTCCTCCTTCCATTGTCGAGTTGGAAGTGAATATCCTGTGATCATACTCGCCCAGGGATACATTGTATGTTGGTTCCAGGGCCATCTTTCCCTCCCAGACATACACCCAGCCGTGATAACCGGAAGAATCCTCGAGATACTCCGAGATGACGACATCATCATAACCGTCACTCGTGACATCCCCGAGTTCAATATCCCATCCGAACCCATGTGAAGGATCCTGGCCAATGAAAATGACATCGGCATCCAGGGAATGTATCTCACTATCCCATACACTCTCTCCCAGGAAGAGATATACTTCCGGGTAGAAATTATCAAGCGTGGTGAAATGGCTGTTTATGTAGGTATCCTTGAATCCGCTTACAAGTATGTCGACCATACCGTCATTGTTCACATCACCACATTCCACATTCAGACCGAAGAATCCCATTTCGCGCTGCCCGTCGATCCTTACATCGGCATCCCTCAGCGAGAGTTCCCTGTCCTCCGACCATCCGTAATAGATGAACACTCCGCCCCTGGTATTGTTATATCCGGGAGCAGATATGATCAGATCCTCGTTCATATCGTTGTTTATGTACGCTTTCTTCACCACGTATCCGGCCCAATCCTGATACTCGTCCCCGAAAGCATTCTGCTCCAGGACTATCGACGAGAGGTCAAGAACCCCGTTGAAATCGTCCTGCATTCCGATAGGGCTCGATACCGGAGCATCCTTCTCCCCCTGTCCAATTATTGCAGCGGGTATTGCCATTATGAATACCAGAGCAATAGGCAGAAGAATCGAACTTCCTTTCCTGAATCCATGATCATTTCCCATTGACTCACCTCTACAGGAACCGGGATATAGGGAGACTGATATATCTCTCGATACCCCGTACCTCGGTTCGAGGTTGAAAAATCCATATTTGAAGGTATTGGAACTCATTTTCCATTATATAAATATGTAATGTGAAAAGATATTTATACATGAATATGAGGAGTCACTTCGAGATACGACCGTCCGCCATCCTGATGGACCTCTTGGCCCTTCTTGAGACCTCGGGATCATGGGTTACAACCACGAGGGTCTTGCCCATATCCCTGTTAAGTCCCTTCATTATATCCAGGATCCGCCGCGAATTCTCGGAATCCAGCTCCCCCGTCGGTTCATCCGCAAGGATGATGGGGGGGTCGTTTGCAAGAGCCCGGGCAATCGCAACCATCTGCTGTTCACCTCCGGAGAGCTGGGAAGGCAGATGATGTGCCCTGTGCGATATCCCCACGGTTTCGAGGAGCTCCCTGGTCCTCTTCCTCGCATTCCTTGAAAAGACCCTTGACTCCTTCATCGGAAGCATCACGTTCTGGAATGCCGTGAGAGAGGGGATCAGGTAGAACTGTTGAAATATGAAACCGAACTTCTCGAGCCTTATCCTCGATCTTCCGCTCTCGCCAAGGTCCGTTATATCCGTATCCTCGACAATGACCCTTCCGCTGTCGGGCCTGTCGAGAGCTCCGATTATGTTCAGAAGGGTGGTCTTGCCGGAACCCGACGGTCCTATTATCGATATATGTTCACCTTTCTTCACCTGAAGGTCAACTTCCCTCAAAGCTCGGACAAGTGAATTCCCCATCCTGTAGGTTCTGGAAACATTCCTCAGCTCTATCTGCAAATCATTCACCATCTCGGAACTGACCTGGATTGTTGGTATCCGAGATTAATCTATCTGTAAAGATTGTGGGAAAGACCTCTTTTGAGCTCGATGGACGTCGATCTCAGACCAGGAAATACGGCGGATATTGTAACGAAGAACATGAGGAACAGAAAGGTGAGCATGACAAGCTCCCATGAAAATACGGAGAAACTCAGTTTCACCCCGTAAAGGGACCGGAGCATTCTGTCAAGATATTCGGAACCGAAATATCCCGGAAGAAGCCCGAGGAGAGCTCCCAATAGAGCCAGTATCATCGAATCGCCCAAAATCTGGAGATAGATGGTCCTTCTCGATATCCCGATGGCTCTCATGATGGCGATTTCACCCTTTCTGTCCTCAATATCCAGGATCATGATGGAGGCAAGGAACAACGCTCCCGTGATGAGTGTCGAGAGACCCACACCCATCGAGAATATCTCCAGAACGAGGACCTCCTCTTCCAAACGGTATATTCTGTACTCCTTGGTGGTGACCTTCAATCCGGGGAAAAGTCCCTCGAGGTACATCGTGATATCCCTCAGGGATGAAGCATCCTTTCTCCCCTGCTGCAGATCCAGATAGACAGCATTGGCCAAGTCACTTCGATTTGTGAGGCCGGAAGACCTGAAATGATTTCCGGTAAGATACTGCAGCTCGGAAAGGTGCAGAAGCGCGATCCCCGATACTATCTGGGAGCTCAGACCACCACCCATCAACGATGTCATTATTACTCCCTTTATAACAAACGAACTTCTCGCCACACCGTCGGGATCCAGATAATAGACAAAGTCCCCCGGGACCAGACCGTGTTCCTTCATGATATTGTCATCAAGCAGAATCTCTCCGGTCCAACCCCCGCCGTACCCCGCGTCATACATGGGATCACCATGTTCATCGAACCATCCCTCCATCCTCAGTTTTTCGGACCTGATCTTTAAGGTGCTGTCCTCAATGAATCCCTCCGCAAGTTCGGGTACGAGCCCCACGAATCCGATCTCTTCCTTTTCGATGCCGTCTATCTCGCTCTCACTATCGTCAAACGGCGAGAAGGGATGCGGCGCCGAATCGTTCGGGGGAATGCCGATCGTTCCTAGAACTGTCAACAAGGGCATTACCGCGGAGAAATTTCTGGTGTCGTTCAGTAAACGCATGGACGCGGAATGGGCGCACTCTATGGATGGTTCCAATCGCAGCGAGGAAATCACGAGATCGCTCGGAGAACTCTCGGACCTTTCTCTCGATATCTCATGAAGGCCTGCGGTTATGGAAGAAAGACTCAGGACCATTGCAAATGAGACAGCTATCGCCGATACCGACATGAGGTTTCTCTTCCATCTGGTGAACAAACGGAAGGGAATCATGACACATCCCCCCTGAGCGATTCCACGGGAGGTTTAAGAACGGCCCTTACAGCAGGTGCAAGGGCCGATAGAAGGGCAAGGAGAAAGGATGAGAGAACGGCAGTTGAAATAACGACCATGTTTATGCCAAAAGGCTGAAATCCTTCGGGAAGTGAGGTGAATCTGTCGATCAGAAACAGGTTCAACAGATATATCGAGACGGATCCCAGCAGCAATCCTCCCAAACATCCAAGCAGGTAGAATATGCCCGACTCCATAATCACCCAGATAAAAATCTTCCTGGCCGGTATTCCGATGGCCCTCAGTATTGCCAAATCCAATGCCCTCTCCTTCGCCGATATCAGGAATATTGTGGATGTGAAGATAAGACAGATGAAAAGGGTCACCGATACGACCATGACCGCAAAACCATCTATGATTCCAATGAATTCGTAGATCTCTTCAAGAATGTCCTCACTCGAAAGAATATCCACTATGTCCCTGTACTTGAAATCACCGCTCCTTGACCACTCCTTGACCTTATCCAGATCATATCCGCTCGGATAATCCAGAAGTATCTCGGTCAGGGTATCCTTCTCAAGGTTCCCCTTCATGAACTGAAGCTCTCCCAGATGAACGATTATCGCTGGAGACAATCTGGCAAGGGAATCGACGAAGATGCCCTCTATCCTGAAGCTGTATTCCGTGCCGTTTATCAGGGAGGAAGAGAGCAGTATCCCGTCACCCACACCCAATCCGTGTTCGCGGGAGAACTCCCTGGAAACGAGTACCTCCTTTGTCATCAATTCGCCGTCAACGACTCCGTTCCTGATATTCTGGTCGCGGAGGGGATCGTCGAGTGTGGAGAACCAACCACCCTCAACGACCATGAACTGATCGAATGCGGTTTCCTCCCCGGGATCCACTCCCACCGTGATCGTCTCTCCCAGGTCCTCCCCGATCCTGAAAAAAAGGGTGTCGGACAATCTGGGAGATACATGGGAAGGAGGGTATTCGGACAGCTGGAGTTCTCTCTGAACGGACCAACCCTGATCGAACCTCTGCAGGTCCATAAGGAGAGGATGGAGATCCTCGGGAACAACATAAAGATCGGCTCCTATCCCAAGCAGGGATTCCCTGGAACTATCCCTGACCCCCACGGAGAGGCTCGAGAGCACCATGACCATGGAGATGGAAAGAGCGATCGCCAGAGTGACGACAATGTTCCTGAGGGGGTTCCTCTTCATATTGGACAGGAATAGCACGTCCAAGCTAACGTAATCCACGATATAAAGGTTGACGATAGGCAGTATTGCATTGCTCCGATATCACAAAGCAGGAAAAAGGAGCGGTGAATTCCAAAAAGTTTGCAGGGAACATCGAAAAGATCCGGACCTTCGCACGATCGGCTCTTTGATCCCTTTATCCCCGAAAGACTTCACTGAACCCCGGGGATTTAAAAAAAAAAAAAAGGTGAAAAGGCAGCATATCAGTATATGCCCGGTCTGGTTTCCCTTTCCACCTTTCTTCGCATCTCTTCTTCTTCCTTGGCTTCCTTCCGGTTCCTGTACTCCATCCATATGATCAGCACGATCCATAGCGGAATGAAGATCATGGCAATGGTGTATACAACCGAATAAACGGAGTTCATCATCACGGAATTCGCCATCTGCTCACTGATGAACGGGGAGATCCACCTTATGAAGAAATTTATTACCAGAACAAGCTGGACCCCGAAACCTATGATCACCATCAGGATGAAACCCATTATGTAATAATTATTGATCACAGGAGTGAGGCTGAACTCGCCCGTGGCTCTTTCCTTCGCATACTTGATGATATCATTGAACCTGTGAGCACCATTGTGAAGCTCCATCATGAACAGATAGCTCATGGCAAACACGTACATTATCTCCCAATCTCCGAGGGTAAGCTCGTCAATACTGAGAAGTGCCCTGTTATTGAAGCCCACCATGGTCACACCGATCAGGGTCGATATGATACCAGCGGCATAGAGGGTGGTCGCCATATCCTGACTCATCCAGTCCAGGATTTTCAGTGATGTAAGGAAGTTCGAGACCAGAAGACCCCCGGTTATCAGGATCGCCAGCACGGTGTACGATATCATGAACACGAGCATGCTTGAATCCGAGTAGACCTGCCAGCCCTTCCAGAGTATGGGGGCGGCAAATACAACAACCAATAACCACAATGCTACACCCGTATAGGGCATACCACTTGTCTTCAGGGGGTTCCAACGTGTGACGAACTGGGAAGACAAGAGGAATATTCCTCCCACCACATACATGATGGGACCGAATGATCCACCGAAATCCCAACCGACGGCAAATCCCATGAATACGAAGGATAGCAGCCAGAATACCATTCCAAGCGCCCACATTATCATGGTCTCGCCTGCCTGCAGGCCGATCTCGAAGGGCACGAGGTTATCAAGTTCTTCCTGGTACTGTGCCATTTTCCTTCACCTCAATAGTTCCTTGCCTCCAGCAGGATCTGGGTCAACGGTGTTGCAGGTTTCCAATCAAGAACCTTAACACCGTATCCTCTAAGCTCCTGCATCAATATCTCCCTTTCCAGCCTGAGTATGTCGTAAGCAGCGGCATTGATCTTCTCGCCCTTCTTCTGCTTGGCCATTATCTCAAACTCTATGGAATTGGGTGATATGATGGTTACATCGAACTCGAGCATCATCATCATTGATACCGCTTTCCTGATGGAGTCATCCTCCTCAAGATTGGATATCACGATGACGGGTGACTGCCTGGGCATGTAGGGGATCGCCACCTCCACGATTCCAGAAAGGGGAATATCCCCCTTGGGGGTCGCCCCAGCAAGGGCAGTCAGGAGTTCGAAGAGCTGCTTCTGTCCAGTTCCCTTCTTTATTGTGAGAACCTTATCCGAATACACCACCATCTGGACCGAATCCCTCCTTTTCAGGAAGAAATTGGCCAGAGTCGCAGCGGCCCTTGCACCGTACAGATTTGCATTATCCGAATCCATTCCATACCTTGAAGAGGATCTGGAATCGAACAGGATTGTTATATCCGATACGGAAAGCCTTTCATGTTCGTTGACAAGGAGTTTGCCGGTCGAAGCATATGCCTTCCAGTTGATGTCCCTGAATGGATCACCTGGCATGTAGTCCCGGATGGCAAAGAATTCGGATCCGGGACCCGGCATCTTCACCTTCATCTCTCCAGGATACATCTTGGGCTGCTTGGACTTTATGTAGAGTTCCTTCACATCCCTGACCTGCGGGAAAACCGTCAGGTCCGACTCGAAGGCTACCGTTTTCTCCTTGTAGAACATGTTCAGGGGATCATGTGTCCGGAGAGTGATGGGACCGATCTTGTAAACGCCCTTGAGGGGGCATTTGAGGGTGTACTTGAGCCTTGTTGCTCCCTTCGGACTCAGGTTGAGATAGGTATAGTTCGTTCCATCCTTCAACTGGATCGTCCTCGGGACCTTATCCCTGACCTCAAGGAAGCCTGTCTTGCCTCCCTGGTTCAGGATCCTAAGCTCCACCTTCACTGTCCCGTCCTCGAATATCTTCTCCTGGGACATCTCCCTGTCCGCCGTCAACCTTGTTGAGGTATTGGCGAACACGCTCACGGTGGTGTAGACGAGGGCAGCAAGTGATAGCATAACCAGGAGCAAATTGCGGGTTGCCATTCCCAGTAATACTATTATCACTGCCATGCTCACAATGGAAGCTGCTTTTTTCGTCCACATGTTCACACCACATTCTCGTTTGGTCCCCGGTATTATCCGGGTGACCGGGCCTTCTCAAGATCAGACCGCAGGTACCGGTACCTCAGCCAGTATCTTGTTTATTATATCCTGGGGCAGTACACCACGGATCCTGGGTTCCGGCTTCAGGATGATCCTGTGAGCCAGAGCGGGCATCGCAACGGCTTTTACATCATCTGGTGTGATGTAATCCCTACCCTGAAGGACAGCTCTTGCCCTTACGAGCTTGAACAGAGCTAACGAGCCTCTCGGAGAGGAGCCGACCACGACACGGGGATCTTCCCTTGTCCTGTAAACGATCTCCACGATGTATGTGAGGAGTGCAGGGTCCATATGGACCTTCTCCACAACCTGCTGCATCGCAATGATCTTCTCGGGGGAGGTGATCGTATTTATGTCGACCTGATCCTTCCCTCTTCTCATCCTTCTGATGAGAATCTCTCTCTCATCTTCCCTTGAAGGATAGCCCATGGACATCTTCTGCATGAACCTGTCCACCTGGGCTTCGGGAAGAGGATAGGTTCCTTCCTGCTCGATGGGGTTCTGTGTTGCCATCACAAGGAAGGGTTTG
>NJDO01000120.1 GCA_002254385.1 Thermoplasmatales archaeon ex4484_6
TTATCATATTTCAGCTGCATAAGGCACAAGGCTTAAGGGCCAAATGCAACGTGGTGTGGGCAGGTATCGAGATGAAGAAAGGAACGAAGATGACCTTCGAGGCCCTGATGAAGGTGAAGCGGATCTCCGATCCCCAGGTACACCCGGGCGGGAAGCTTGCCGCATTCGTGGAGACCGTTCACGATCCCGGTGAGAACAAGGTGAGGAGTACCATCAAGCTCCTTGATCTTGACAGCGGACGGGAGCGGGATCTGACCCCGGGGGAGCATTCCGATTCCTCACCCCGATGGAGCCCGGATGGAAAGAAGCTTCTTTTCGTGTCGGACCGGAAGGATGGCTCGCAGCTGTGGGTCCTGCCCTTCGAAGAGGGGGGGGAAGCCTATCAGCTTACGACCGGGGAGGGGGGAGCTTCCCAGCCGGTATGGGCCCCCGACGGGACGAGAATCGCGTTTGCAAGATCCGTCATAGTATCTCCCCACTTCGATGGTAACGCGGAAGATCTGCCCAAGGAGGACAGGGAGCTCGTACTGAGGTCAAGGACCTACGGATTGGTCAACGAGAGATCCACCGCAAGGGTGGAGGACTCCCTTCTCTTCAGGCACTGGGACCACTGGAGGGACAGGAAGAGGTCTCACCTTTTCATAATGGATATCGGAACGGGAAAGATGAACGATCTGACACCGGGGGATGCGGATGTTCCTCCCGTAAGCCTTGGAGGGTCCCAGGATTTCGTGTTCTCTCCCGGAGGGGACGAGATAGCCTATGTGATGAACCCCGACCCCGTTGTGGCCGTTTCAACGAACAATTCCATCTTCGTTCGGGGAATCGATGGAACGGAACCTGTCGGGGAGCCCCGTAACATTTCCGTTACCGGGGCCATGGACCTCGAACCGAGGTACAGCCCGGACGGAAGTTACCTGTCCTATCTGGGCGCCGAGAGACCGGGATACGAGGCCGACAGGCTCAGGATCAGGCTCTACGACCGCAGGACCGGAAAGACCTCCCACCTTCTCGAGAGGTTCGACAGGTCCGTATCGGAATATCTGTGGAACGGGGACGGATTCTACTTCACTGCCCCGGACAGGGGATACCTGTCGCTTTACAGGGTCTCCACCGAAAGCGGAGACGTCATCCAGTACACCTCCGGTGTGTACCAGAAGGAGCTGAGAATGATGCCGGACGGCAGCCTCCTCATGACGAGAGAGGATGCCAGAAGACCTGCCGATATCCATATCATGAGACCCGGGAAAGGGGTCCCGCCTCTCCTTGAGATAACGAAGGAACCCCCGCCGCGGATGGACCAGGAGGTCGAGAGGGTGACCGATCACGGGTCCGTGTTCGAGAGGGAAGGCATCGAACTGAATCCCCTGGAGAGCTTTGTTTTCAGGGGGGCGGATGATGACCCGGTTCACGGATTCCTGCTGAAGCCCCAGGGATTCGATCAGTCGAGGAAATACCCCCTCCTGTTCATAATACACGGAGGTCCGCAGTCGGCCTTCTTCGACCACTTCCATTACAGATGGAACCCGCAGCTGTTCGCCGGTGAGGAGTATGTGGTCGTGGAGATCAACCCCAGAGGGTCCACGGGATACGGACAGAAATTCACGGACCAGATAAGCGGGGACTGGGGGGGAAGATGCTACGAGGATCTCATGAAGGGTCTCGATTTCGTGCTCGACACGTTCGAGTTCATCGACGGAGACCATATAGCGGCCGCCGGTGCCAGTTTCGGTGGTTTCATGGTGAACTGGATACAGGGCCACACGGACAGATTCAGGGTGCTGGTGTCCCATGACGGCATATTCAACCAGGAGACCATGTCCTACATGACCGAGGAGCTCTGGTTCGACATATGGGAACACCGGGGCATGCCCCACGAGGATCACGAGAGCTTTCTCAGGTTCTCCCCGCACATGTTCGTGCAGAACTTCCGAACCCCCATGCTGGTGGTTCAGGGGGAGCTCGATTTCAGATGTCCCGTGTCCGAGGGGATATCTCTCTTCACCGCACTTCAGGTGATGAACGTTCCATCCAGGCTGCTCTACTTCCCGGATGAGGGCCACTGGGTGGAGAAACCGGCAAATTCCGAGGTCTGGTACCGGACCGTAAGGGATTTCATCGCGGAACATATCCGATCATAGAAGTATCAGCGAGACCACCAGAACCGCGGCGAGCATGACAAGGGCCGGAAGTGCCGAACTTCTGAGCATGCTCGAATAATCCGTCCTGAAATATTCAAGGGATACAGACACGCACGGATGTACGGGTGACACCAGGTATCCTATGAATATGCTGAAGAATAGGATGGAGAAGGTCGTATAATCCATGGTGGAGGCTCCGAGAACGGGCAGCATGACGGACACGGGCACGTTCACCCTTCCCGTGACGGCTCCCAGAACGGAGCCGGCAAAGACAATGAGCAGCGGTCTTGAGAGTGGAAGGGAGCGGATGACCTCGGGAACGTCGGAGGCATTGAACACCTCCAGAAAGACGAACATGCCGAGTATTATCAGGACGAAGTTCTGTGCCCTCATCCTCCTGGCGGAGAGGATGACATGGGCTGCACCTTCCCCCTTGACAACGAGAACCAGTACCAGAGCGGAGGACACACCGATAAGCAGGAACAGCTCGGGAATGATGCCTGGGAAGAGATACATGAGGGAGACGTGTATGATGGGGGCTGTCAGAATGACGCTCACGGGAACGAAGGCCTTCATCCTTTTCCTCTCTCCCCCGGATATCCTCCCGTCCTCGACCTTCCCCAGGAAGAATATCCATATCATCACGATTGTGAGGATGAGCCCCGGGGATAGGTAGAGTATCTCCGTGTAGAGGTTCAGCCCCGCCATCTTGGTCGTGGCAAGGAGCGTTCCCAGTGGATAGAAGAGGACGGCAAGATGCCTGGACCAGACATTGACCGATGCCTTCGTGCCCTTTTCCGCATCGGGTGCCGCCCTGGCAACGATGGGTGCGGAGAGAAGTGCCCCGCCGGGGATCGGAAGCATTCCCAGGAGACCAGGTAGAACGATGAGTGCAGGTCTCCTTCTCAGGGAAGTGTTGGACATGAGATCATCTATCAACCCGGTCATCTCCATGGAGCCTCCGAGGATCGCTATCAGACCGACGGAGACCGCAAGGAGGAGGACGGAGGGGTCAAGCAGCGTGTTCGATACTATGACGGAGAGTTCCGGGAACGGAACGGAGAGAAGGCCCAGGAAGAGTGCGGAGAGGAACAGTGCAAGCCAGAGGCTCTTCCTTGCGGCAAGCATCAGGATGGAGAACGTCAGAAGGAATTCCAGCCACAGGATCATCGACATGGGGTCATACACCTTCCTGGGATCGGGGGTGTATGATCTACTGGTCCTTATTCGTTCCGAAAAGGTCCCAGATATACCTGGTATCCCTGTCCACCTCGCCGAACATGATGAAGATAAGGATCTCCTCCAGGAATCCGAGGATGTAGACAGCTATTATGAGCTTGCCCAGGTAGACCGGTACGAGCTCCTGACCTATGTCCGTGATCGAGGACACGAAGGAGATTATCACAAGGAAATAGACCATCACGGCGTTGAGCCTGAGGAGATTGGTATGCATCATTATGGGTTTCCCCAGCTTTACCCAGGATATCACGAATGATGCGAAGAACACCATGAAGAATGCTGCGAGGATGTACCTGTTCCCGGCGACTATATGCGGGAACCAGAAGTAGACGAATACGAGTGTCCCCAGATAGAAGAACAGATCCGCTATCGAATCGATGGTCTTTCCGAATTCCGATGTCTGCTTGAGGTATCTTGCAAGCTTCCCGTCGAAGAAGTCGGTGCTTCCCAGTATGATATAGGATATGAAGAACGCCCAGCTCCATCCGAGAACGGTGAAGACCGCCAGAACAGGCAGGAATATGATCCTGGAGATCGAGAGGGAATTGGGCACGTTTATATGAGACCTTAATGAGTCCAGTGAGATCCCCCATGGATAATCAATGCCATTTTATTTAAAATGGGATGGCACACATTTGGGCATGTACTCATACTTCAAACGGGATAAATGGGTTTCACCCGGCCGCGCGGTTTCACAATTGTCCGGTTCCGCAGGGGATGGATCCGATGATCGGTTTATCGGGATCCCGGAGAGCACCGTCAGAAGATGAGGACCTCGTATCCCCGCTCCATGTAATCGGCGATGGAGGGGTGCCCTGCCATGGGCCCGCAGAGGGGGAGGCCCTGTTCCTCGATGCTGTTCAGGGCCCCCATCTTGCCGGAGCAGGCCCTGCACACGCAGTCTATCAATCCTGCATCCTTTACCTTCGTGAACAGGTCGTGGAGGGGATGTGCATCGCTGTCCAGCTCCCCGGCGAGCCTTGTGGCGGAACCCTCTATGACGAGCTTCAGATCGTATCCCCTGTCATGCATGTCTAGAGCGTTCAGCAGTACATGTATGAAGCACATATCGTCCCCGTTGAATGCGAAAAGCGCCACCTTCTTTCCCATTATAACACCTCACCGGAAATGGGAGATCTCCGGTATCAACATTGTCCTTCATCCAGATGGGACATGATGTGAGCCACGGCCTCCTCCGGGGAAGAGGCCCTCCCCATCACGTATCCGTTCCTTCTGTCGTCGAGGGCCCTGTCCGCGAGCTCCCCGCTCCACCCAGGGACGTCGAGGGCCGCGATCGGCCGCCCCTTCTGCCACGACAGTGCGATCTCGGAGAGGGTCCCGGAGCCTCCCCCGACAGCGATGATGCCATCCGCGGAGCTCACGATGAGGTTCCTTCCGATACCGAGGCCGGTGGGTATGACGATGTCGCAGTAAGGGTTCGCGTCATCCGGGTCAAGGGAGGGGATGACACCGATTGTGTCGCCTTCACGGTAGGAGGCGGATTCCCTTGCCCCTTTCAGGGCAGCCTCCATGATGCCGGAAAGACCCCCGGTCATGACCCTGAATCCGTTATCGACAAGGAGCTTTCCGATCAGATAAGCAATTCCGTATCGATGATCATCGGGTCCGACATCGGAGGGCCCTATGACGGAAACCATCCTTCTCCTTCCGCTCATGCTTCCTGAAAGGGACGGATATCTAATCTATCCTTTGGTAGTCAGGAAGCTATGGTTCTCTTCCTGACCCTTTTCGGTTTCAATCCGGATCTGTCAGGATCCCTATCGTTGTCGGCGATGTCGATCTCCCAGGGAAATACAGGGGGATCCGGGGGGAGGGGAAGCTCCTCTTCCGGGTCCTTCTCCTTCTCTTCCTTTCGATCTTTCTTTTTCTTCTTCGTACTTTCCCTGTCCATCTTATCGGGTCACAATCGATGGAGGAGCATAAAAAGGGTTATTGCACCGATATCAGAAGAGGAGAATAACGTTGAATGTTCTCAACGGGTGGAAGCTTAAGAATGATGAAGGTCGTTTCCCCGTCTCATGGAATGCAGCATGGAGACCAACATCGGATCGTGCCCCTGCACGTATCCCTGCAGCAGGAAGGGAAAATGCTGCGAGTGCATCGCATATCACAGGGGTCGAGGGGAGC
The DNA here is from genome assembly GCA_002254385.1 of Thermoplasmatales archaeon ex4484_6. GTDB lineage: Archaea > Thermoplasmatota > Penumbrarchaeia > Penumbrarchaeales > Penumbrarchaeaceae > Penumbrarchaeum. The sequence goes on from NJDO01000120.1 coordinate 5,529, forward strand.
TCCCCGCCTGCTATTTCTCTAAGGAAGCGGAA
>NJDO01000121.1 GCA_002254385.1 Thermoplasmatales archaeon ex4484_6
TTCAAGGAAGGGGCTCGGCTCCGGGATTGACAGACATGCGAACATCGGGGAAGGGACCATGGGTCTCGAACCGTTCAGGCTCCTTGTCAACGACCCGAGGTTCGCGGCAACTCCCATGGTCCTCGAAACACCGGGCGGAGAGGGCATGTACAGGCGGAACCTGAAGCTGCTCCGGACATTACGCGAACCTCAGGGTGGAAGTAGAACATCTTGAATGCTCCCTCTTGATTGGATTCGCCGATCGGAAATGGATGGGAATCGTTTTTGCTTATCAGATTTCCAGTTCGAACTCTTCCTCCTCTTCCGGATTCCTGTTCTTCCCCTTCCTCTCGCTCTCATCCCTTTCAAACCTTTCATACAGGGGCCTTGTCGAGCGGGAGGGCATCTCCTCCACCTCCTCCTCCATACCTTTGTCCACCGCACTGGTCCCGTAGGAGGTCAGCACGCTTCCGTGCCTCTTTCTGCCCTCGATCCTTGTCGAGGGTCTGACATAGAGATCCTCATCTCTCTCCCTGACCAGGCGCTCCTCCAGGGGCTTTTTCTTCCTCTCCACCCTGATGACCTCGACATCGTGCTCCCTGACCATCACATCCCCTTCCCTGCTCCTCCTGTCCCTCCAGTCACTCAAACGGGAATACATATCGGCCGCATATCCCGAGGAAGGGGTGCCATCCATGGCCATTATGCGTTTCAGCCTCTCCTCCACCCCGTTTCTCAGCAGCTCCTCCTGGTATCCTGCGTCGAATATCTCACGGAGGGCCTGTATCGTGTAGCATTTCAGGTCCGGATCCAGAGTATCCAGCTGCATGGAAAGCTCGCGAATGCCGCCTTCAATGAAGATAATGGGAGTCATTCTCCTTCTTGAAGCTTCGGCCAGACAGTATGTGATCATGGAACGCTGATCCTCGTCTGCCTCCTTGAGGGTCCTCACCAGCAGGGTCGTGGTCCTCTCCGTCATCAGCTCTTCGGAGAAATTGTTGGTGACGAATGTGACCATCAGGGAGAGGGCAAGCTCCTTCGAGCGGGCCCCGCCCGAAGAGAGGACCTCCTCCAGTTTTTCGCCGATCCCCTCTTCCATCATCACCTGGAGATAACCGTGTCCTTCGAATTCGATCAGACTCTCCAGGATATAGGGGTACAGGTTGGATGGTGCCCCATCCATGGCCCTTACCAGTCCCCTGACATCCGCCCCCCTCCTCATCTTCCTTATGGATTGAAGGGTGATCCCTTCGCCGCCGAGAAATTTCCTAAAAAGGCCCAACTGCATCTCTCCGAGCAAGAATTTCTTCCCTGCGGTTCGAAATGGCTTTCAAGATATGAATACGTATTCCATTGGACGGACGGATCCCGCGTCCCCTGCCCGAAAGGTGTTCGTACATCCATGAGGGTTCATGCGGCCTTCAAACCTCGTCCCATTCCGGGATGGGGAGATCGTCCAGGTCATTTGAGCGGAGAGCCGAGATCACCCTCTGGGCCAGCTTGAGGTCCGTCAGGAGGGGAACGTTGCTGTCCACTGCGGCCCTCCTTATCAGGTAATCATTGGAGAGCTCATCCTCCTGATTGTTCTTCGGGATGTTTATGACGAGCCCTATCCTGCCTTCAAGTATATGGTCCAGGCAGTTTGGCTTCCCCTTCTCGTTGGGCCATCTGAGGGTTTCCGTCTCGATGCCGTTCATCCTCATGAACCGGGCCGTACCCGAGGTCGCATGGAGTTCGTATCCCATCTCCCTCAGCGCTCTCACAACCGGAAGCCATTCCGGCTTCCTGGAAAGGGGTCCCGTGGATATTAGAGCGGTCCTCTTCTTCATCCTGAATCCCACCGATCTCAATGCGGAAAGAAGGGTGCTCTCCATGTCCGTTCCAATGCATCCAACCTCCCCGGTGGATGCCATGGCAACACCCATGGTGGGGTCAGCACCCTTCAATCTGGAGAAGGAGAACTGTGCCGCCTTCACACCGACCCTGTCGAGATCTATCGAGGAACCCTCCACGGGGGAGACGTCCCCGGCCACCATGGCCCTGACCGCAAGCTCGATGAAGTTCTTTCTGAGGACCTTCGATGCGAAGGGAAACGTTCTGGACGCCCTGAGATTGCATTCGATGACCTTCAACCTGTTCTCCTTGGCCAGGTACTGGATGTTGAAGGGGCCCGTGATATTGAGCTCCCTTGCTATGGCCCTCGATGCCTGTTTCAACCGTCTTATGGTCTCCACATACAGTCTCTGGGGAGGAATCACGACCGTGGCGTCTCCCGAATGCACCCCCGCGTTCTCCACATGCTCTCCGATGGAATAGACCAGGATTTCCCCGTCCTTTGCCACGGCGTCGAACTCTATCTCCTTGGCATCCTCGATGAACTTCGATACGACCACCGGGTTTGCCGGGTCGACCTCGGTGGCCCTGGTAAGGTAGGATTCAAGGGTATTCCTGTCAAAGACGACGGCCATGGCCGCACCCGAAAGGACATAGGAGGGTCTGATCATGACGGGATATCCCGCCTTTTCCGCAAACCGCGCGGCCTCCTCGAGACTCCTTGCCTCGATCCAATCGGGTTGATCTATGCCCAGTCTGTCAAGGAGGGATGAGAACTTGTTCCTGTCCTCGGCCCTGTCGATATCCTCGGCACTGGTTCCGAGTATCCTCACACCCATTCTGTGAAGCCTCGGGGCCAGATTGTTCGAGATCTGGCCTCCCATGGATACGACCACCCCTTCGGGGTATTCGAATTCGTATATGTCCATCACCCTCTCGAACGTGAGCTCCTCGAAGTAGAGCCTGTCGCAGATGTCGTAATCGGTGGATACCGTCTCGGGATTGCAGTTCACCATTATCGTTCGGTATCCCTCCTTCTGGAGGGTCTGCACACCTGTAACGCAGCACCAGTCGAACTCCACGGAGGAGCCGATCCTGTAGGATCCGCTTCCGAGCATCATCACGGCTCCCGCCCTGGGTTCGATATCGTTCTCCCCGGCGTTGTAGGTGAGGTAGAGGTAATTGGTCTCCGCGGGGTATTCCGCTGCAAGGGTGTCTATCTGCTTCACGAATGGCAGGATCCCGAGTTCCTTTCTCATCTTTCTTATCTCGTCCATATCGATGCCGGATGCCTTGGCTATCTGGAAGTCGCTGAACCCCAGTTTCTTGGCTCTCCTCAGGATATCCTCATCCATGTTCGATGAGAGTGAGGGAAGCTCGGACTCCATCCGGACAATGTTCCTGAGCCCGTAAATGAACCATCTATCGATGCCTGTCAGTTCATGGACCCTGTCAACCGTGAATCCTCTCCTGAGCGCCTCGCCCGCCGCGAAGATCCTTCTCGGGGTGGGGTGGGACAGTTCATACTCTATATCGTCGAATTCGAGGCGGTTCAGAACGAGTCCGTGCATGCCCGTCCCTATCATCCTGAGGGCCTTCTGCAGCGCCTCCTCGAACCCCCTTCCTATGGCCATGACCTCTCCGACACTCTTCATCTGCGAGCCTATCTCCTTCTCGATGCCCCTGAACCTTTCGAGGTCCCATCTCGGGACCTTGACGACGACATAGTCCAGGCTGGGCTCGAAGAAGGCGACCGTGGTCCCCGTTACCTTGTTGGGGATCTCTTCCAGCGTTCTTCCGAGTGCGAGCCTTGCGGCGATGTAGGCCAGCGGATAACCGGTGGCCTTGCTTGCAAGGGCGGAGGATCTGGAAAGTCTCGCATTCACCTCGATCACCCTGTAATCCATGGAATCGGGTGAGAGTGCGTACTGGATGTTGCATTCTCCCACGATCCCGAGGTGATCCACCAGAAGCTCGAGTTCCCTCTTGTTGTGGCAGATCCCGCTTCCCAGACCCCCCAGTGCAAAGGCGACCCGGACCATCACCGGGTAGCCGATCTCCGAAGCAGCCTCAACGGCGGAAGCCGTATCCGAGCAGGCCCTGGACCTTGCGGTCCTTACTCCAATCTCATTCAGCCTGTTGACGAACCTTTCCCTGTCCTCGGTGTCCTTGATGGAATCGACAGGTGTTCCCAGCACCTCCACGCCGTAACGCTTCAGGACACCGGAATCATGTAGTTCCACACCCACGTTCAGCGCGGTCTGCCCCCCGAATCCGAGCAGAAGGCCGTCGGGTCTCTCCTTCTCGAGGATCCTTTCCACCGTGCTGGCATCCACAGGCTGCAGATAGAGCCTGTCGGCCATCTCCTTGGTGGTCTGAACGGTGGCTATGTTCGGGTTTACCAGTATGGTCTCCACACCCTCCTCCTTCAGGGCCTTCAGTGCCTGTGATCCCGAATAGTCGAACTCCCCGGCCTGCCCTATCTTCAATCCACCGCTTCCGAGCACCATCACCTTATCGATCATTGGACACCACCTCCAGGAATGTATCGAAGAAGCCGGAGGCGTCCGTCGGTCCGGGGCTCGCCTCCGGATGGAACTGGACCGCCATGAAGGGGAGCGTCTCGTGTCTGATGCCCTCCACTGTGGAGTCGTTCAGGTTGCGGTACCATTCCCTCCACCCATCGGGCAGGGAGGATGTCTCAACGGCGTAACCGTGATTCTGACTGGTGATGACACACCTGCCGGTGACAAGGTCCTTGCAGGGTTGATTCTGTGACCTGTGCCCGAAGGGGAGCTTGTATGTGCTTCCCCCGGCGGCAAGGGCCATGATCTGGTTTCCCAGGCAAATGCCCGCCATCGGCGGCGGATCATCCATCTCCATGAGCCTTTTCACGTTGGCGATGGTCTTCCTGCACATCATCGGGTCCCCCGGGCCGTTCGAGATGAGGACCCCGTCATATTCCAGATCCGTGAAAGGATGATCGTACGGGACGTTTATCACCGAGCATCCTCTCTCCAGGAGGCTTCTCTCTATGCTCCGTTTCGCTCCGCAGTCGATGAGAGCGATCCTCGGCCCCTCACCCTTGGTCACTCGGACCTTATCGGGTGAAACCTCGGAAACAAGATCCTTCAGGGACGGGTCCTCGACGTTGAAGGGACCGATGTCATCGTCCTCTCTCACGATCCTTCCGAGCATCGTCCCCTTCTGCCTGAGATGTTTTGTAAGGGCCCTTGTGTCCACTCCCTCTATCCCCGTGATACCCTCGTTCCCGAGGAATTCATCGAGCGAGGATACTGCCTCCCAGTGGGAGCATTGTTCGGACAGCGATGATACCACGGCTCCCTTTACCTGGACATTACCGGATTCGAACAGTTCCCGATCGCACACGCCGTAGTTGCCTATCAGCGGATAGGTGAAGGTCAGGATCTGGCCCCGGTAGGAGGGGTCTGTCAGGGATTCCACGTATCCCACCATTCCCGTGTTGAACACCACCTCCCCATCCGTTGATTCCCTGCTTCCGAACAGTTTTCCCCGGAATATGGAGCCGTCCTGGAGCTCGAGATAGCCCGGTGTATCACCATTTGACGTTGTCAATATCATACCTCCATGAAAGGAATACGAAGGGATTCCCGTGGACGGATGTCTTTCCTTCCGACCGCGAAGGCGAAGGCTCGACACGTCCATACGATCCAAAAAACAGATTCCCCACCCCGGTTCTCTCGTTGAATAAGGATGGAGTCTTCATCTGGGAGCTTTCGAGAAGCTCCATCACTTATTAAGCTTCCTGTGGGGTTTCTGACAGTTGTAAAAGCTTCGTTCGATCCTTCGATTCAACCCTCGAAGTCATCCGGTACCTTCTGCATGTGGATTCCCTGTTTGAATACCCCGAACCCGGTTCCGATATAGAGGTGCAACGCGGCCCGATGGTCCCACTCGCAGGTGTGAAGCCATACCCTTTTCGGATCCCCCCTCCACGCTTCCTCGAGCGTCCTGTGGAGAAGGTATCTGCCGAGACCCCTGCCCTGGAATTCCCCCTTCAGTCCGAGAAATGCTATCTCCACGTTCCCGGGATCCCTCCGGTCCAGCTCCGAGTATCCCGCGAGATCTCCGTCAACCTTCAGGAAGAACACCTCGGTTCCCGGGTCGTTCAGGATCCTCCCCGGTTCCTCCCTGTCCATGAGCACCCTGTCGAACCATCCGTATGGTTCTCCCACTGCCCTGTAGATGTCCAGATATTCTCCCGTGGTGATATTTTCCCTTCTTTCGAATTCAGCACCTTCCGCATGAGGTTCCTTTGTTAGTTTAGGTTTCCGGAGCATCTCGAGATATGTGGTGGGGACGGGTACCCCCTTCATGAGGTGTCAGCAGGGTAAATATATTTAAAAAGTTGGAGTTGAAAGCGGATCCATATTGATGCAAAACCCTCCGAACATTGATACGGCCTTATGAATGGCTCCCCGTTCATGTATAAGCTGACAAATACGGGTTCATGATTGATTCTCATCTTCACCCATCTCCCCCCAATGTTATTCTTTACCCTCTCTCCGGATGAGCGTAAGCGGTGGGAGAACATGGAAAGTGCCTCGGCCTGGAGGAGATACATCATCCACATGGACATGGATGCATTCTATGCCTCGGTGGAGCAGAGGGACAATCCACAGCTGCGCGGCCTCCCCGTCATAGTGGGGGGGGACCCCTTCGGCAGGGGCGTGGTGACGTCGGCTTCCTACGAGGCGAGAAGGTTCGGGGTGCATTCCGCCATGCCCTCATCCCATGCAAGGAAGCTCTGCCCGGGAGCGATCTTCCTCCATCCCAGGTTCGAGGCCTACCGGGAAGCTTCCGGGAACATAATGGCAGTATTCCACGAGTTCTCCGATCTTGTCGAACCCATGTCCCTTGATGAAGCATATATCGATGTCGGAGCGAGGGTCGCCGGAGGTGAGCAGCCCGGGGACATTGCCGCGAGGATCATCTCCAGGATCAGGGATGTGACCGGTCTGAACGCATCGGCCGGTGTATCCTTCAACAAGTTCATTGCCAAGGTGGCCTCGGGTATCAACAAACCCTGCGGCATCAAGGTTGTGACTCCCGATGAAGCTCCGGATTTCCTTGACGGCCTCCCCGTAAGGAAGTTCTACGGGATCGGGGAGGCTACAGAGAGAAGGATGATCGACAGGGGGATACTGACCGGCAGGGACCTCAGGAAATTCTCCAGGGAGGAGCTCGTGTCCATGTTCGGAAAGGCCGGAGCCCACTATCACGACATCATCAATCTCAGGTATGACAGCCCCGTTTGCACTCATCATGAGAGAAGATCGATAGGAAAGGAGAGGACACTTCATGAGGACACTGATGACAGAGATATGATGGTGGAGAAGCTGTCATCGATAGCCTCGATGCTGGAGGAGTCGATGGCGAAGGGGAAGCTTCTCGGAAGGACCCTCACGCTGAGATTGAAGTACTCCGACAGAACAAGGATATCCAGATCGGTGACCCTCCCGTATCCCACAAGATGCTCCTCGACGATGACGGAGATCGCCTCGGAGCTTCTCGACAGGACCGATGCAGGCAGGAGGCACGTGAGGCTCCTGGGGATTTCGATATCGAACCTTGAAGGTGAGAAGGAGGGAGGCCGACGCATGGTCCAGACAACAATCGAACGGTTCCTTATTTCCTTTCCCACCCCCTCCTCTTCTCCCGGTCTGTGAAGGGAAGGGAACGATGATGGTGGAAAACTCGTGAGGACCGAAACCCATGCTGACAGACCATCACTGTGAAAGAGTGAGGATTCAGTGTGTTTAACCGGATCTTCATGATGGGGGCCACGGGAATCGAAGGTGAACCACACCATCAGGAGAAGAGATACAGGTAGCGGAGGAAGGATCCCGGATAAGGATCGATGACAGAATCGGATCGGAAGGAGCGCCCTCGTTCCGATGGTATGTACGCCTTCAGAACAGGAACAGTCCGGCAACACCGATTAGTGCTATCACGGTACCGATCACGGCCCTCGGTGTGATCCTCTCCCCGAAGACCTTCCAGGATATCGGGATTATCATCAACGGGGAGAGCGACATCAGTGTGGATGCGATCCCGATATCAACGCTGTTCAGGGCCACGAACGAGGCCCAGATACCCAGCACTGGTCCTATGATCGTCGCAAGGCCGATGAATATTAGGAACCTCCTATCGGAGAGGGCCTTTACGGTTCCCGTCTTCCGTCGAATGATCATGGATGCAATCCATATGGCAGCCGTGCCCCACAATATCCTTATCAATGTGGCAGTCATGGGCGGGCTGGAGCTCCTCATGAACATCATGGCGTCCTTTGCGAGCAGGAGCTGAACGGCCTGTCCCAGCATGCCTCCCACCGCAAGCGCGAGTCCCCCGAAGGTTATCCTGAACGGCGACCTGTCCTCCCTCCTCTCCGCGACGACAATAACGATTCCGGTCAGGGTCAGCACAATGAAGAGGATCTCGAGGAGGCCCAGAGCTTCCCCCCAGAGGAGCCATCCGGCACTCCCCGTTACGATGGGGACCATTGACATCACGAGCATGGATATCCTGGGGCCCACTTTACCGTAGGACCACAGCAGGAATCCGTCCCCGATGGCAAGGCCCACCATGCCGGACAGACCCAGGAGAAGCCACACGTAGAGGTTCTCGTCCGGAATGAGTCTTCCGAAGAGTATCAGATGGAATATTGAAAGAATGATGAGGGCCCCGGTGAGCCTCATCCTGTTCACCGTATGCGGCGAATGTCCCTTTCCCCCGAATGTGAACAGTGTGGAGGAGATGGCCCACAGGATGGACGTGATAAGTGCGGCCATCTCACCTAGAAGCACGTCCATGAGGGCTGTCGAAACATTTCTCGGACTTAACCTTACCCCCGTCATCAATCCCAGAAGCGTCTTGTCCTGGCGTACCTTATCTCCTCGCCGAATACCTTCCTTGTAAGCTCATCCTCATCCGCAAAGACCATCTCCAGTATCCTTCCCGCGGTCTTCGGACCGACCCCTCTTCCCGAGAGGGCCATTACGGCCCTGTACCCGTATTCCGAGAAGAGCTCCGCCGCCATCATGGCGGCCCGGAACCTCTTCTT
>NJDO01000122.1 GCA_002254385.1 Thermoplasmatales archaeon ex4484_6
CCCTCGAGGGTCCGAACAGGCCTTCGGGGTTGGGTTTATTAAAAATGGGTTAATATACCATCTATATCATTACCATGTAACAGGAGGGTCCCAATGGAAGAAGAGAAGATAGTCGACGTCGAGAGGAAACTCGTAGGAAGGGTTCCTTATGCATACAAGCTCAAGGAAGGTACGACCACACTTGAGTCGGACTCGGGTTTCGGGAGGGTGGGTGCGAAGATGGACCCGAAAACGGGAGCATTGATGTACGAGAAATTCGAGGACTGGATAATCAAGGAGAAGACCGTGAGGACCGAGGTGAGCAGATCGAACATCACTTTCTCCGAGGATTCGTCGGCGGTCATCGAGTTCCTTGAATCGGAAAAGGTGCACATCGACCAGGAATCCACGATCAGCGACCATGTCTCCAGCGGGATAATTTCAGTTAACAACAGATCCGGCAAGGACAGAATATGGGATGTGTCGGTCCGTCTCCATGATGAAACCGGAATAGGGGACCTTGATTTCGACCTCCTGGAAGCAAAGGAGATAGAACCCGGCAAGAGGGTATCAAGGACCTACGGCCTCCTCCTCCATGAGCCGTCCATAGCCCTCGAGGAAGTCGTTTCCACGAATTCCGACCTACCCGAATCACGAATAGTCCTTGCCGATCAACCCTCCCATCTCACCTTTCAGATGGGGATGAAGAACCTATCAACGATAGCATACGACGGGATCGTTCTCAAGAAGGAGATTCCCAGAGAGTTCAGGAATATCATCTTCCCCGGTGAGGAACCCGAGGACGTGAAGATAGACGAGGGGATGCTGGTCTGGAAGATCCCCCGTCTGGCTCCGGGAGAGATGAAGGTCCTCAGATACGAAGGTGACCTGCAGGTCAAGACGCCGGAGAGGATTGCTTCCGGTGACATCCTGCTGACCGCCGGGGGAGAGGACATAATAACAAACATCGTTGTCGATTCCTTCGAAGCACTCTGCAGGAACATGTACTTCATCGAGGCCGATGAGACGGATGAACCCGGCGAGTGGATCTGCAGATTCGTTGTTGAGAACACATCCGACTTCGAGGTCGAGATCATCAAGGTCGAGGTGCAGGATTCCACGGGGCAGAACGTCTACCTTGACCTGGACAGACCCGAAGCGTCCGTTGCCCCGGGAGGAAGATGGGAATCTGATTCCTGGATCGTGAGCAGGTCGGACAGGCCGTCATTCATCAAGAACCTCCAGCTCAACGTCATCCCCGGTCTCACAAAGAGAACGAACTTCGAACTGATCAAGGAAGGCGGGGACCTCTACCCCGCAGGACTTTCCTTCAAGAAGACATTCGACAAGAGCAGGGTGGAGGCAAAGAGGGATACGGATATCACGGCCCAGCTCATTATCGAGAACACCGGAAGCGCGGACCTCGAACATGTATTCGTCAGGGATTCTCTGCCAAGGTACTTCCTCCCACCTTCACCATCCACCCTTCGGGTCGAAAAGGGCGGTGTCGAGATGAGGGACAACGTGGGCGTCCATGTGGAGCCCGATGGCGCAGATCCCGAAACGGAGCAGAAGTTCTACATCAGGGTGGACGATCTCTCGAGGTTCGGAGGGCCTCTCAGACAGGGAGAGAGACTCGTGATAAGATACACGACGACCATCCACAGGCCCCAGCCGGATGAGAAGATATCGGCACCTGCCGAGGTGGATGCACGGACCACCATTCCCGGGCCCGTCATTTCCGGAAAGGACTCTGCCGGAGCACCCGTCATAGAGACCATGCAGGTCCTGAGGAGGTTCTCGATCGGGAAATCCATCGAACAGGGCTCCTCCGAGGGTGAATACCATATAGAGCTCCTGTACCGCAACAGGGGAAACAACCCCATATCGAATCTGGTCCTGAGGGATATAATTCCCGAGAACTTCAAGGGTGTGCAGTTCTCGATGACACCCGAACAGGAACCCACACCGGAGGGTATGACCATCCTGGAATGGAAGGTGGACAGGGTTCAACCGGGGCAGTCACTCGTGATATCCTACTCTCTCAAGGGAGAGGGAGAATACCATCCCAGGGACGCACAGATATTCTTCAACAGGGAATGAGCATCCTCAGCCGTTCACATTCAACGCCTTCCAGGGGGTTTCATCCTCGCCTCGAGACGGCGTACCGGACCCTGCGGTCCTCTCCTCGATGGCGGTGGAACGGGGGCCCTACGCGGTGGTCGGGGCGGTTCCGTCTTCTCCTCCGCAGCTTTTCCTGCATCCCTTATCCTCATGAACCCGTGTATCGTCAGATCAAGTATGAATGGAGTACCGATGAGGATCACCATCGCCACGATGAGATTCCTCATTGAATTGTCTGGCCAGTTCCTGTTGCCCTCGAAATGAAGCTTGATGATGCCGAACCAGGGAAGCTCTCCAACGGACCTCCCTATCACCCATTCCTCCCTGATGGGCTCTATCCACGGCGGGTCGTTGGAATAGAAATCTGATGTCTGGTCCACACCCGGGTTCCCGTCACCCTTGGTGATGAAGCCGCCGTGAGGAGGGGTTCTGTACGTGAAGAATTTCTGAAGTATCTCCCCGAAATCTATCTCCAACCCCCTCTCCCTGAGATTCTCGGGCCACTCGTAGCCTTCGATGACGTACCTTCCCTTGAGGTTTCTCTCACCCGTGAGTGGTATGTCGAATCCACCCAGCGAACCGTTGTCCCAATCAAGGTCGGTATCGTTGAATTCCACGTAGAGGACGGCCCGATGTATGATGGGGGTCCGATCCTCGTTTCCGTTGGGCCTGAAAATGATAACATCCCCGTACGAATCATATGTCCTGTACCCCTCCATCTTCCCCTCCAGATACGGGGTCACATCGCTGCCGCTCATGACCTTCTTGACGAAGACGAGGTCTCCCGTATCGATGACCCCGACATAGGATCTATCATCGGAATGCTGCATAGAGCCGGACTGAACGACCACAAGCGGAGGCCAGTTATCCGTGAAGGTATAGAGACCTGCAATGAGGATAAGGAGCACTATCATTGCCGCAAGGATGTCGAACATGAAGGATCTCGCACCTCTCTTCCACCGGGGAATATCTTCAACCTCCGGTTCCTCACCACCCGGCACCGTTCTTTTCTGTTTTCCCTCCCGTAGTTCAAACATTCTGCCCCTTCTGGCAGGGGGATGGAACGGGGGGGTTGCTCTGGCCATCTTCACACCGGGAATGTCAAGGTAATGTGGACATGATAATAAGCTTTACCCGAATGGTGCTAGAATCATCGATAGGGTTTTATTGATATCTTCCGCTTGACCTCCATGCCTCCCGAAAAGGGCCTTCTAGTATGCGGCAACCTGAACATCGACATGATATACAGGGTTCAAAGGCTTCCGACCGAGGGCCGTTCGACACCGATACTGGGGGAGGGAAAGGTATTCGGAGGCTGTGGCGGCAACATAGCCATGGCGGCAGGCAGGCTGGGAGCAAGGGTCATGCTCTCGTCCGTTGTCGGGAAGGACCTCCCCCGGGAATACAGGATGAAGCTGGGTTCGGCAGGGGTCGATCTTGCCCCCCTGAAGGTATCGGATGAGCTTCCCTCTCCCTACTGTATCGTGCTCTCAGCCCCCGATGGAAAGCAGGCATATGCCTTCAACATGGGCTCCATGAAGGAGCAGAAGGACATGGATGTCCCGCTGGAACATGTGATGAGATACACACACATCGCCACATCCGACCCGTCCTTCACGGAGAGATGCGCCAGGGAGCTCTCCATGAAGGGATCCATCATCTCCTTCGATCCGGGGATGGAGATATTCTTCCGTTGGGACCGCAGTTCGCTGCAGGCGGTTCTGGAACATACGGACATCTTCTTCGGTAATCTGGGGGAGTGGGAATACCTGGCCGAACAGATGGGATGGTCGGGGAAGGAATTGATCCTCGAGGGGCGGAGTGTCTCCTACTTCAGGGAAGCTTTCGATGTCGTGAGATACGGAGTGATCACCCTTGGAGAGAGGGGTGCTGTCCTCATGAGCGGGGAAGGGACGCATCATGAGAAGGCGGTGCATGTGGATGAGGTGGTCGATGCAACTGGGGCCGGTGATGCCTTCAGGGGCGGGTTCTTCGCGGCCCTTCTGAGGGGGATACCCATGGAAGGTGCACTGAAGTACGGGAACGTCCTGGGTTCACTTGCCGTCTCTTCTGAAGGACCCCAGGATTACGAGGCCGAATGGGATGCTATCGAAAAGATCCTGAAATGAATGCCCGCTCAGCTCGCCCATCAATCATCATTGTTCAGTCGAGTCTCTTTCATCATTGCGGGTTGGACGCATGCTCTTATCCCTATAAAAACCCTCATGAGTTTCTATCTCTTACTGACCGGGGTGCTTGCAACAAGGGAGTGACGACCCGGTGAATTAGCCGGATCACCATACAGGAAATGCCGGATAGAGGGCTGCGGGAGGGGCGATACAGAAGTTCTGTAAACCTTAAATAATCAGGTTCAATTCAACATTCGCCATGTCCGTGCTGGGAAAGATGTATGATATTCTGTCAAAGGGACCCGTTCACATCGCATTGATAGATCCGGATAAACAGGGCCCTGAAAAAGCCTCGGAGATGGCAAAAGAGGCGGAGAAAGGGGGTTCACATTTCATTCTCATCGGGGGTACCACAGGTGTTGATACCCGGAAACAGAAGGGAACAATCCAGATGGTATGTCGGACCACCGATCTTCCCGTAATAATCTTTCCAACCTCCGCTGACATCCTCTTCGAGGGAGCCGATGCGGTATTCTACATGAGCCTGCTCAATTCAAGGAATGTACGGTATATTATCGGAGAGGCTGTTAGATCCTCACTTAAGCTGGCATCCATGGAGATAGAGGTGATTCCGGTCGGATACATCGTGTTCCACCCTGGAATGATAGTCGGAAAGGTGGGGGAGGTCGACCTCATAGGAAGAGATGACCTCGAGATGGGCATGTCATATGCCAAGGCGGTCGAGCTTCTGGGGATGGAGATGTGCTACCTCGAGGGAGGTTCGGGGGTAGAGGAGCCCATTCCCTCGAAGATGATAGAGGCCATCAGATCTGTCATAGACATACCGATAATTGTCGGAGGAGGAATAGACGATCCCGAGAGTGCTGCCGCTGCAGTAAGAGCGGGGGCAGATATCATAGTGACCGGGACCCTGGTGGAGACATCCGAGAACGTATCATCCGACATCGGAAAGATAATCCGGGCCATGAATACCGCCTGGAAGGAGAGAGGCATTTGAAGAGATTCATTCGCTCCCTAACAACACCCCTTGGCCCTCTCA
>NJDO01000044.1 GCA_002254385.1 Thermoplasmatales archaeon ex4484_6
ATTTTCCTTTTCTTGTTACTACTTGATGTCTTGGGTTCTGGACATGCCATAGAAGACCATGGAACTGAACTTCCGGAATTGTGCCTTCATCGAAGAGGTGTAAGCAGTCGTTGTATTCGACCCATGGGGGAGAGTGTCTGCAATTGTAACCATCCCAATAATACCTTATTATTCCTTGGTCCCTTAACTTCTTCAAAGCGGATCTCAAGGATCCCTTTGGAATCCGGGGCAGTCCCCAAACGGGATCACCATTGATATCCTTGTGATCTTCCCATGTGTGGGGCCTAATGGCTTTTCCTCTATTCTCGGAAAACCACAACTTCAACCTTTCAGTATAGGACAAGTGAGCTCTACCTGGTGCTTCCTTGACCCTCTTTGCATTCTCCAGGAGCTGTTCTTGAACAGCCTGGTATTTTTCGAGGGCTTTCACTATTCTATACTGATGATCAGAATCCACCCCGCCACCTCTATAGTCCACTTGTGAACGATTTTAGATCTTGTCTATATTCCTGAATAATTGACGTGTCCAGACTTTCTCTGGAATAGTCATCCCAGTGCTCCCACCTATTGTTTTTCATCATTAATCATTGGAAATAGGTGACCGGATCGACGGGCGGGATTTGAACTCCGGCCCTGAGGGTTTCCGCCTTTGTTATCAACGATAAGGAAGCTTGCAGGAGCGTACAATCAGAAGGATTCCTGCTCTACTTTAATCCCGGGCCTCACTATTATCTTATCGTCAACGATATTTCGGAGCCCGGCATCACCACCTATTTATTATAGGCCTCATCCCATTCATTTCCATCAATTCAAAGTGAATGGAGCTTCCGACGAGCACGGGGGAAATGCAATGGAAGGGAAGCTTGCAAGAAAGGGAGATCGTGCTTCCGATCTTCCCGCAATCATCTGGGAAAGGGAATGGATCCTGCCCGTCATATTCGGTGCGGCCGGGGCCTTCATCATTATGCTGAGCATCATCAAGTACGGCCCGGGGGCCACTCACGCCTCCGTGAATTATCTCAGTGCCTCGAGCTCCCTTGTTAAAAACCTGTCCATGGTCCAGTTCGACGGAAGATATTTTCATGAATATGCCCCGCTCTATCCCATACTGTCCGCTATCCCCATCCTCCTCGGAATGGACCCGCTTGCCGCGGGAGGTGCAATCAATGTCGCGGCCTTCGGCCTCATCGCGGGCATCTTCCTGCATCTGCAGAGAAAGATGGGGATGAGGGCCGCCATAGTTATTCTTGGAAGCTTCCTAGTGCTCTTCTCCAAACCACTTTTCCAGGTATCCACAATGGCCTGGGACACGACATTGTTGATCCTCTTCACTCTCCTCTTCCTTTACTGGATGGGGAAATTCCTCACGGATGGTGAAAGAAGGGGGCTGATCATCGCATCCGCCTCTGCATCACTTGCGGTCCTTTCGAACTATGATGGAGCCGTCCTTATCATTGCGGGCTTCATTGTTATCATGCTCCGCAAAGGAGCTAACCTGAAGGCACGGCTGGGGAACTTGGCAGTATTCGTAGCCATATCGGCAGCTCCCATCGGAGCCTATCTCATCAGGAATATCCTGAGAGCCGGCTATTTGATAGGTCAGAAGGGACCGAGTGCTTATTCCCTCCTCGACAATGTCCTTCATTTCCTCTCTTCCACCGGGAACTGGTTTTTCCCCGGTTTCATACCCTCCATCCTCATCTCCGCTGTCATACTCTCGTTCTTTATCCTGGTGGTTATTTTGTGGAGGAAAATGGTGAATGATCCCTCCCTTCCGGACAGGACGAGGAATACTGTTACCACCGCTTTCTCCGTTCTTGTGATTTTCGTGATATTCCTTTTGGTAACAAGAAGCATGATAGGCATGGGGAGCCTGGATACGAAGATATGCGCACCTCTCTTCATTCCCTCGCTTCTGATATTCCTCCCGGGTCTGGATCGTATGATCTCCGGTGGAAACTCATGGATGCGGGACCCGCGGAAAGGTGTGTTGGACCAAAGAATGCAACTCTCCAGGAACGGAAAGAGACGTTTCCGGATGATCGCCTTCGCGCTGATGGTAATTGTTATCCTGTCCGCAGCATCGGTCGGTCTATCTTCACGGATACTCATAGAGAGGGGGGCAGGAGGATACAATACGGACCGGTGGAGGTCCTCCGATCTGATGGAGAGGATCGGGGATATGGAGATCAACGAGAGCGCATATTCCAATGCTCCGGACGCAATCTATCTCCTGCTGGATGTGAAAGGTATTGCACTCTCCCCAAGGGAGCACCTCTATTCATCGACGGAGGGAACGGACGATATGGAGCTACTGAAGGAAGACGTTGCCAATGGAGGCCCCGCTGTTCTGATATGGTTCAACAATGTTACAAAGGGATACCTTATAGGCCTGCCCGAGATCGAGGATTCATTCGAGACAGAGATCGTCCTGAAGGCTTCCGATGGGGAGATCTTGCGATTGCTTTCAGTGAAAACGGAGGAGGAGGAATGACGAATGGACCGGGAGAGCTGCTGAGGTCTTTCAAGGCCGCACTCGAAAAGCGAACGGGATGGACAGCGGTCCTGTTCGCATCCATGGCCGGTCTGTTCATATGGCTCTCGACATACAGATACGGAATAGGTGTATCACCCGATTCTACCATATACATTGATTGTGCCCGCTCCATTGCGCGCTTTGATGGTATGGAGACATTCATGGGCATATACCACAGATACGCACCACTCTATCCGATCCTTCTTTCACCTTTCGAACTGCTTGGTGTTGGTGCTCCCACGGGAGCTCTCATTCTCAATCTTGCATTCTTCATTTTGACAGCGTATCTTGCATCACTGATGATCAGGGAGCTCGTACCGAGGGAGCTCTTTATTCCCGCAGTGCTCGTCATTGTCCTTTCCAAACCTCTGATCGATGTTTCCGTCATGGCATGGACGGAACCTCTTTTCATCTTCCTTGTCCTCCTATCCCTCACATTCCTTTCCCGATTCATGAGGAGCGGGGAATGGAAGCCTCTCATACTTTCCGCATCAGCTGCGGCACTTGCATCGCTTTCGAGATACATCGGCATCACGCTTATCCTTTCCGGGTTCCTCATCATACTCATCCACTCAAGGGAGAAGGGTTTGAAGCAGAGAATGTCAATGGGAGCGGCGTTCGCATCGATATCCTCCATACCCACCGTTATTTTTCTCGCCAGGAATTACATGAGGACCTCCACTCTCATCGGTTATAGGCCTCCCTCGTCCATCTCCTTCGGGGAGAACCTGTATGGTGCCCTGTTCTCCATGACCAACTGGTTCGTTCCTTCGGTACTGCCCTCTCCGGTCTTCCTCCTTGCAATGTTGGTGTTTCTCGTTGTGGTTCCCGTGTCCATCATTGTTTTATGGAGGAATACGGGAATGGATGATAGGAAGCGGTCGGTCTCCGTCCCCCTGATATATTTCTCTTCCATTTACGTGTTCTACCTCCTTGGCTCATCTGCACTGGTGGGTTTCGACCGTATAAACGAAAGATTCATGTCACCGGTCTTCGTTCCGTTTGCCATCATCCTTTTCGGCGCCTTGGGATCCTTCACGGGTCCGGCGAAAGACAGGGGTAGGGAAAAGGGGGAGAGACTCACATTCCGGCACCTCTCATCCTCGAAATCATTTCTGGTCCTTTCAGGAATTGTAATCCTGATCATCATACCTTCCTTTGCCGCGATATCCATGGCTTCAGCCTCGAGGATGTCGGAGGGAGCGGGAAGATACTCCACCGATTCGTGGCGGGAATCATCTCTCATGAGATACCTGGAATGCAACGTCCCGAATCGTACGGTATACAGCAACGATCCATGGGCCGTCAACTACATAGCAGGCCTCAGGGACCTGGACCTGAGCCCCAGAAGGACCTATCAGAATTCGAACGAATTCACAGATGACATGGACAGGTTGAAGGTAAGGCTGAATGAGGGGGGAATGTGCTACCTTGCATGGTTTGATATTGTTGACCGGGACTATCTCATGAGTGTGGAAGAGATATCTTCACAGATCTCACTGAGAAGCATTGCTGTGTTCTCGGATGGCCAACTATATGAAATGAGCCTCGGGGAAGAGGATTAACGATATCCATCATTATATTCATCTAGAACCAATTTTTCACCTCAACGACATGAGAAGAACGAACAAACCACCATTATCATTATATACCATACAGAAGAATGTTTTTCAAGGGTGATAATCTGTTCGACCAGAAGGATGTTTCCAACATAGGAGAGGAATTCGAAAGGGGCCTTGCAGCTTACAGGGGCACATTCGACAGGGCCCAGATCAAGGCACTCCGGACCGCTTTTGAAATGGCTATGATGAATACGCTTGTGCTGATTGAAGGACGACTCAGATAGACAAATATACGATACCCTCCATAATTACAACCCAGGGTAAGTTCTTCCCGATGGAATGGGAAGGATGTACTTTGAGAATGATGAAGGATTGGGGAAGGTCATTTTTCTATCGGGAATGAACCCCGAAATCATTAATAATGAACGTTCTCTTGAAAAAGTATCCGGGTGTAACAGATGACAAAGGCAGCCGACCATGATCCGGAGATCTTCCAAACCGTGTTCAACAGTGCAAACGATGCAATCATTGCACTCGATCCCTCCGGGTCAGTTCTTCTTCTAAATCCAAAGGCCAGGGAGTATCTGGACACCCACACCGATCCCATCGGGAAGAAAGTATCGGAGCTGGGGGTCTTCGAGGAGACCACCATGGCAAACCTCAGGGAGCTCTTCTCCGAGACACTGGAAAGGGGCAAGGTTGAAACGGAGATGGAGCTGTTCTTCTCCAAGGGTGTTTCTTCCTGGGCCAAGCTATCATCTGCCGTGATGAAGGATCAGAAGGGGAAAGAGACCGGTATCATCATCCATCTCACGGATATCACGGATCTGAAGAGGTCCTCAATGGAGCTCATGGAGAGTGAGGAAAAGTACCGTGCAACCGTGGAACAGTCCATGGAGAACATATACATTTACGATGTGGAGACAAAAAGTATAGTGGAGTCGAACAAAGCGATACAGGACCTGCTGGGGTATTCCGCGGAAGAGATGAAGAGCATGAGGGCCTCGGACTTCATTGCTCACGATGACAGGAACATCATCAGTAAGGTCGAGGAGGTCCTTCGCAAGGGACATGCCTTCGTGGGTGAGAGGCGGTACAGGAAAAAGAACGGCGAACTGGTTGATGTGGAGGTCTCCGCAAGCCGCATTACCCAGGGAAAGAGAACGATGCTCTGTGTCGTTTCAAGGGATATCACAGAAAGGAAAAGGTATCAGGAACAGTTGATAGAGGAGAAGACAAGGGCCGAGTTCTACCTGGACCTTCTTGCCCATGATATGGGAAACCTTCTTCACGGCATCCAGAACGGCATCTCTGCACTGGAGATCGTTCGCAGCGACCCGGCAATGGAAAGAAGGATAATTTCCATGGTCAAGTCCCTGGCGGACAGGTCCATGCGTCTCGCCAACAATGTTATCACCTTCTCCCGTATGAGAGAGGAGAAGCTCGATCTGGAAAGGATTCACCTGAAAGAGCTTGCAGAGGGAGCTTTCAAGAAGGCAAGGGAATTCTTTTACGAGCTGGATATCGATTTCAGGAATGATGTTCCCGAGGACCTCGTTATTGTCTGCGAGAGAATGTTCGAGGAGGCTTTGTACAACCTCTTTCACAATTCCATACGGGTCCAGGAGAACAAGATCCCGGTCCTGGGAATCCGGGCCCGAAGGACTCCAAGGGGTACGAAGATAGAGGTCTGGGACAAGGGAGGAGGCATCTCCGACGATATGAAGAATTCACTTTTCACCAGATACAGCGAGGTGTTCAAGAGGAAACACACCGGCGTCGGAATGACGGTGATCCACATGATCGTGGCAAGACATGGGGGAACCATCATGGTCGAGAATCGTACCTGGGAGGAGGGGATCGAGGGGGCCTCTTTCATGATATGGATCCCTCATCTTGAGCTGGAAAGATAGTGATTTTCGATGCTTGGGGGAATTCTTCGGAACGAATGGATTGTTCAAATATTTCTCAATAACATTTTTTTACCACAGTATTCTTGTTAGGTGTGGTGACCAAATGGCCCGAAGTGGCAGGTTATATGAAAAAGAGACGCGGGATGAGGAAAGCGAGGAAGCGAAAAGGGCTCACCCAATCCTGATCGTTGCGGTCACCTTGGTCGTGCTCATCCTTGTGGGTGCAATAATATATTTTCTCCTCGGAAGCGGGGATCTGAACTCCGTGGTCGTGGGAAATGTCGAGAAGGGGGCGGATGGTATCAGTTTTCCGATATACACATCGGTCGATGGAGCCGGGGAATATGACGGTGAAATAATCATTGAGATTTTCTATCAGGATCTGGAAGAACCGGTGTATCATGGAACGACTTCAATCAAGGATGATTCGGGATTCCATACGGTGGCATATGATGATTTCGTATGGGGAAATGGCGAATACGAGATACACGCAAGGCACGGTGGGATAGAGGATTTCATCCCCATGAGGATCGATTCCGTGGCGGACAGGATCACACCTTCATGGAGCGGCCAGAACATGGACCTGTCAAGGATGACGCACGATTATCACGTGGAAGTCAGGATAGGATACATGTTCGGAGAGAGATCATACCCCGATCCCGAGGATCCTCAGCTCTATTCCTTCAAAGGCACACTGTCCGGCCCTGACGGAAATAAGGTAGACATAGACTCTCATGATTACCCCGCGAATCTTCTTGTCCTCTCTCGAACCATCAACCATACGGTGAAGGGCACCTACATGCTTGTTGGCAGTGTGACAAATGTGTTCTGTCACCCCGATTCACCTTTCAGGACGGTGCAGGTTGTCGAGAATTCCACCTTCTCGTTCGATGCTCCTCCATTCGCTGTCCTTGGAGACGATCTCGAGCTGACACTCGAGGGAGGGTATGCAACCGCAGAGCTCGATGCTTCCGGATCCTGGGATGATTCCGGCATCGAGAGCTATGTTTGGTATATTTCCGGTGATGCGGACGATACCATCACAACGAACAATCCCACGCTGGAATATCAATTCACTTCCACGGGCACCTATTACATCTCCCTCGAGGTCAGGGATGATTCCGGAAACATATCGGAGCAGAATGCGGAAATATCCACAATGACAGTCCATGTCAGCTGAGAGGGGACCCCTCCAACCATTCATCCATTCTTTCCAGGGCCTCTCGCAATCGATCTTTCCCTGCATTCCCGTAAGATATTCTCAACGCCGGTGGAGTGTTCACCCCGAAAGGGGAGCCGGGCACCAGAAGAACCCTTGCCTCTTCCAGTATATTCCTGGCAATATCCATCGATCGGATCCTTTCGAAGGCGCTTCCCGTGAATGATGGGAATGCGTAGAATGCCCCATCGGGCCGGGGAGCTTCCACGAGGTCCTCGTTCCTCTTCAGCCAGTCCATGACCTCCTTCCTGTTTTCCCTCAGAGCCCCCATATGGTTTCGAGCATGATCGGGGTGGTCCCGTATCAGGTACAGTGCCAATCTCTGCCCGACTCTCGAAGGGCAAATGGTTGTCGTATCCTGGACCTTCAAAAGCTGGTCGAACATCCATCGCGGAAAGACCATGTAACCCTGTCTCCATCCCGGGATGCCGTAGCTTTTTGAAAGGGAGAAGAGCGATATCACTGGGAGCTCATCCCCCATCGAGGCCGGTGAGACATGCTGACCCTCGTAATGGAAATCCTCGTATGTCTCATCGGAGATCAACCATAATCCGTTCTCCAGGCATAGTTCCAGAAGAGCTTCCATCGAGCCCTTCTTCATTACCGCACCTGTTGGATTGCCGGGTGATACCATCACGATGGCACGCGTCCGGGAGTTGATCGCTTCATTCACCGAATCGATATCAACCTCACCGTCCTGGGCAGGTCTCGAATGAATATGCCCCACCCCGAGTATGTCGAGTGTCATTCCATGATTGAAATAGAAGGGGTCAAGAAGTATTATCTCGTCCCCGGGATCGCTGATAGCGGAGACGGCGTTCAGGAATCCCATGTTCGCTCCTGCCGTTACCATGATGTTGTCGAGTGACCCGGCCCGGATCATGTTCCTTGATCTCACTTTTTTCAGAATTATCTCCCTGAGCTCTTCATCACCCGCGTCCGGTCCGTATCCATGGAGGGAACGGATATCCTTCATTGCATCCTTGACCGCATCTTCCGGGGGTCCGAAAAAGGGCACCCCCTGGGAAAGGTCAATCGTGTCCCGTGGAGCCTTCAGGGATTTCATCACCTGCATGATGGGGGGACCGGTCTCCCTTACCCGGGATGATAATTCCGCCCTCGATCCTTCCATCATTGCCTACCCTTTCCTCCGCTGCGGGATGAGCTCCCCATTAATTTCTCCCCTATGATGAATGTTTCTCCCTTGAAAAGGTGTACCTTTATGGAACCATCGAGCCCCCTTTCCAGCTCATTCCTGATCGTCCAGTAGTTCGATGGGTCAACGGCGTATCTTATGGTCACGGACCCGGCTCCGGCAGATCGCAGCAGCCTCTTTACGCCTTCATACGAGTCTGCGGTCCCGAGAACCCTGAAGCTCTCCTTGACGAAAGGAGAATCCAATGGTGCATCGGACCAGAGCAGGGTCCTGCGCGGGTCGAGCTTCACAACTCGACCCGTCCAACCTTCCCTCAACATCAATTCCCCCACCAGAGAGGATCTCGAAACGGCCGGATCCAGTTCGTTGACCCATATCCCGGCCGTGACTTCCGGAGGCCTATCATTATTGATCCCGGAACCATCCCCCGAGATGGATGCCCCTTCCGGAAGGACCACGGCACTCCTTCTCGAACGTTTCAGGCTGCCCGTGTAAAGGTTCATTCGGTTGATCCTCCCGCCAAGGGATACATATTCCACCTCGCAGTCGAACGGAATCTTTTCAAGGGACATATACGGAGGCATCTCGAAACATGCTCCAGATATCCGTTCTCCATATTCCATGAGCACCTTCCTCGGATCGGGGGATATCTCTTCCATGGTCCTCTCCTTCGAGCCGGGAGGACGGGCCGGATCGCAGAAAACCAGTGAGCCTTTCTCAAGACCGCTTATCACCTTCCTGCTGAAGCAGTTTTCGGGGTATACAGTGACCCCGTCCAATCCCGACTTTTTCAGATTCATGGAGGTTATCAGACAGTTGAGGGGATCCATATCAACCGCGGTCACCATATCGCAGTGCCGGGCAAGGGAAAGTACCTGTCCTCCCTGGCCGCATGTGATATCTGCCACACTTTCCCCGGCCATTCTCCTTGCACAATGCTCCGCGGCGGCCTCGGGAGTGGCCCATCTCAATCCTTCGGATGTGAAGTAAAGCTCTTCACCCTTTTCGAACTTGGCTGCCGCTTTCTTCCTGGTCGAGATCATGTCCATTATCAGGCCCAGGACATCCTCATCCATTCCTTTCGAGAGAATGTAAGATGTTATCCTGCGGACTCCGGCGTTCTCCTTGACCAGATCCGACACCCATTCCACAATGTCCATCATATCTTCAGGAGAGATCCCCCGCAACGCCTGATATGCCTTTACTGCTGCCGGAGCCGTCATGCCGCACCAAACCCCGTCACATACGAGCGCCCATAATAAACTTTTTAAATGATGTGGGCGTAGTGGGCTTCCTTCCCGCAGGGGAAGGATGACTGACAATGATGTCGGAGGAGTCAGAATGGCAAGTCCAAGAAAGACCGATCCGGGGCTTGTCTCTCTAATATTCGACCTGAAAACCTGGTCAAGAGAGAACGAGGCCCCAATCTGGCGAGACATCGCAAAACGCCTGGAGAAACCATCCAGGGTATGGGCGGAGGTGAATATCTCCAGAATCGCCCTCTACTCGAGCAAGGGCGATATGCTCATAGTACCCGGAAAGCTCCTTGGCGCTGGCGATATTGACCACCCTGTCACCGTAGCGGCCTTCAAGGCATCACGGGGGGCAAGGGAGAAGATCACCGCGGCCGGCGGTTCCGTCCTGACCATTCCCGAAATGGTTCGAAAGAACCCGAAAGGGACCGGTGTGAGGATCATGGGGTGATAACATGGTCGAAGTCATTGACGCATCGGGATTGATAATAGGGAGACTCTCCACTTACGTGGCAAAGAAGCTTCTGAAAGAGAAGGAGACGGAGATCGCCATTGTGAACGCGGAGAGGGCCATTGTTTCCGGGAACAGAAAAATGGTCATCGAACGCTACAAGAAGAAGAGGGAGCTGAACCACCCCAGAAAGGGGCCCTATTTTCCCAGAATGCCCGATAGAATCCTGAAGCGGACGATTCGGGGGATGCTGCCCTACCAGCAGCCAAAAGGAAGAGAGGCACTCAAGAGGGTAAAGGTCTACATCGGCTTCCCGGAAGAATTGAAGGGGGAGAAAACGGAAAGCGTTGACTCCGCAAGGAACAAGGGTCTCGATCAGTTCGTGGAACTGGCCGAGATCTCCAGGATACTGGGGGCTAAGCTCTGAGGAGGTTCAAATCATGGGAAAGCTTGTAAAT
The DNA here is from genome assembly GCA_002254385.1 of Thermoplasmatales archaeon ex4484_6. Classification (GTDB taxonomy): domain Archaea; phylum Thermoplasmatota; class Penumbrarchaeia; order Penumbrarchaeales; family Penumbrarchaeaceae; genus Penumbrarchaeum. The sequence continues at coordinate 10,549 of NJDO01000044.1, forward strand.
ACCAGTGGAAAAAGAAAGACCGCTATCGCCAGGGCCTCCGTGAGGTCGGGAAAGGGCAGGGTCCGGGTGAATCACAAACCCATTGAACTCGTTGAACCCGAGATAGCCAGATTGAAGATGATGGAACCTCTCATTCTCGCAAGGGAGAAGGCGGAGAAGGTCGATATAAGCATCATAGTCGAAGGAGGCGGATTCATGGGACAGGCGGATTCCGTCAGAACGGCCATTGCCAGGGGTCTGGTGGAGTTCTTCAACGACGAGGAGTTGAAGGAAAGATACCTGAAGTACGACAGGGCCCTTCTCGTCAACGATCCCAGACGCCATCTCCCCAAGAAACCCCTTGGAAGGGGTGCAAGGAAGAAGAGGCAGAAATCCTATCGTTGAAATGCCGCTTCGACGGACTATGGACTCGACTGCGGAAGGGATTGCTCTTCCGCAGCATCCCTTCCCGTGTTTCACAGCTCGACCGAAATCATAATGAAGGGTGAATACAACATCGCCGTTCGAAGATCGACCGCAATGTCCATGTCCCTAACGGGGTATAAAGATGAAAAGAAAGGAAAAGAAACGGATGATACTCATAGGGTCCGCTGTATCCTTCATCATCTTGATGGCCATGATCACGGTGGCCATAGTCGGGGGCAAGAATGAAGCACCCGAGATTAAGGTCCCCGGACTGGAGGAATACGGCGAGGAGATCGTTGATTTCACCGCGGAGAATGTGATGGTGGGCGATGGAGAGACGGTTTTCTGGAATGTGGGAAGACCTGCCAATGGTACTGATATCATCCTTGTAACGGGGGTGCAGGTGCTGATATCCTGGTCCGATGACGAACAACCCCCCCTTCTCCGACCGCTTTACTCCAACACACCCGATGTTTTCACACTGAGTGTGGAAGGTGTACCGGCCATCAGCAGGGGAAGCTCGAGCGGCGGGAACAATACCACCAGCACCGGAGGTGTCATCAGGATCAGCTCCACCTCGGAAATGGGCAGCACAAGGGTCAATCTGAACATCATGGATAATCCCATCATACTGGGGACGTTCGGAAACCAGAGCAATTCCACCGACGGTGGATGGTATTGGGAACCTTCCGGTTCGTCCGAACCCGCCGATACCGGACTTTTCATAAATGTGTCGTGCACCGCCGGGGATATAAAGTCCTCCAGACCCGCACTGTTGATGTACAATGATCCGGGGGATCAGATCAACATGGCAGTTACGATATCGTTCAAGACCGTTCCCCAGGAGGTACTTGACCACTGGCTCCAGCAGAACAGCAGGTCAACGAGCTGATGTTCAACCGTATCATGACTTTCAAGGAGAGATGGAAATGATCGTGAAGCATGCGGATGATATCGCGTTCAGTAAGGTGAGCATGGAAGGGGTCAGCGGAACCTATATTCAATGGCTGGCTTCGAAGACCGATGGGGCCCCCACATTTGCCATGCGGAGGTTCAGGATAGAACCGGGCGGGACCATTCCCCTTCATGACCACCCGTGGGAGCATGAGATATTCATTCTATCCGGAAGGGGTGTGGCATACAACGACAGGGAGAGAAGGGAGATCGGTCCGGGGGATGTCCTGTTCATTCCCCCTGAAGAACCCCACGGATACGATAACACCGGAGATGAAGAACTCACATTCATCTGCATGATACCGAACTCGGGAGATACCCGAGAAGGATGAAGCATTGCCCCGAATCCCATCAACACGTGATCCGGGTCTCACCACCCCTATTGCAGGGGGATAGTATCCATACCAATACCGTGGGAACAGGGGATAGACTTTTGAAGCTAGAAAAAAAGTTTAACTCAGCGATACATGCTTTGATAAGATATAGGAACAAACGGGTGGTTTCATATGGCGGTCCATGCTGAAAGCATTCTTTTCAGAACAAATGGGGAAGGGGAGATCAGGGATATCACTAAGGATGTTGAGAGGATAGTCGATAAAGCGGGCATACGTACGGGCATCGTGAGCTGCTCGGTGGCAGGTGCCACTGCTGCACTCACGGTCATCGAATACGAACCGGGACTCCTGGAGGATTTCCCCGACCTTCTCGAGAGGGTCGCTCCCAAGGACATTGAATATGCCCATCACAGGACCTGGAATGACGGAAACGGGCACTCCCATGTCAGGGCATCCCTCATAGGGCCCGATATCACGATGCCTGTGAGAAAGGGGAGCATGGTAAGGGGAACATGGCAGCAGATAGTCTTCCTGGAACTGGATGTGAGGGAATCCAGGGATCGAGCCGTTCACGTCACTGTGATCGGGGAGTGAATGTCCCCGGGAAATAACGAACATTTTCATAGACAGGCAGAGCGCCCACTCGAGGTTCTGACCCGTTCCCGGGGGGTCTGTACGGTGCCTGGGTTGGCCTTCACATCATTCCATGACGTCACGTCTGAACGGTCGGCGAGGGACCCTATCGGGCACCGATGTTGTTCTTGTCACCCCGGTATTGCCTGGATGGATCATCGATCACCACCGTCTTCGATCACCGGGGCTTAAAACCATCATTCTCTCAATATTTAACGGTTGGGCCAACTCCAAGCTCATTTTCAGCAGGGACACTGATAAATGTAATATAAGGGATGCGGATAAGGTGGGGATCACGATGGCCAATATATTCCAATCTGTGGGAAAGGGCTGGAAAAGGCTCTGGGAGAAGAACAAGAGAGGGAAACTGTTCGCAGTGGCAATGGTGGGGACCATTGTATCCCTGCTCTCCCTCTGGGAACTCATGGTGATGTTCGAGACGGAGCCCCTCAAGGATTATCCGATACCTCTGGTGGAACAGCTCAATGAATGGGCATGGTTGACATTGATAATCGGCGGGATAATCGCGATAGGGGGGTGGCTCTACTATCATGACCACAACAAGAACTACAAGAGGTTCCACGAACTCATGGACACGGACTCCAAGGCGCAGTTCGTAAGGAACATCGATGAGATAGAGGAGCTCGCTCTTGACCTGGGCCCTGATTTCGAGAGACAGGTCATGGAAAAGAGGAAAGAATTCCGTGTGAAGACAAGATGAACATAATCTTTTTTAACCTTGACACTGAATAAGCGACCGTGATCATATGGTCGCCTATTGTAAGGACTGCAAGAGGTACGTGAACCAGTACTGCGAAATTTGCGGCGGTAATTTCGGAGTGGAAGTATGCGAGAGGTTCGGATGCGGAGGCAAGATGCTTTGCCCCATCTGCGGTGGGAACAATCTCTCGAGCAAGCGTGAGG
>NJDO01000123.1 GCA_002254385.1 Thermoplasmatales archaeon ex4484_6
ATTTTCAGAAGTCCCACCTGAAGGGGCATGAGCACTGCCCCCCCTCCTATCCCGAATGTCGATGAGGCCACTCCCGCAAGGAATGCCACCGGCATGGATATCGCGGGGGAGAGCTTCCTCCGGCTCCATCCTCCGGCATCACTGTTCGATGATCCTTTTTCCCCGTCAGCACCGCTTCCGCTTCCCTTCCGGGTCCGACTGACAAGGATATACACATTTACCGTGATGAGGAGGATGGCGAACAGTATGTCGAACTGGGCGGCCTCCATCGATCGCAGTAGAAGATAACCCAGAACGAGACCGGGGAGGGCGGTTATTATCAGAAGCAGGGCAACCCTGAAATCGACAAGACCCGACCTTATGTATGAAACGGATGCGGATGTGGAGTTGGCGAGTATCATCGTCAGGGAAAGGAGGACCGCATCCTCCCTCCCCAGACCCCATGCGACGACTAGGAACGGAACGCAGAGGAATCCTCCCCCGAGACCCGTGAGCGAGCCAAGGGTGCTGATGAATGCTCCGGCGGAGAAGAAGATGATAAGGGAGAGTACCGCAGACACCACGACAACCTTTATGGGGACCCAGGATTAATGGATTTGGTTTGAAAATTGATTTCTCCCCATGGTAATGAGATAGCAACATTGAAGATACACCAAGGTCCATGAGAAGTTCGACCTTGGACCGGTCCAGGGAGGGAGCCCCATGGCCGACAATGAAGAAGGAACCGTAGGAGTAGGTAAGGAGAGAGATGTCCGGGTCCTTCTGGATCTTCTCTCACACGATATCAACAACCACATCTACGGTTCAATGGGATATCTGGAGCTGATCGAATCGCTTGTGGAAGATGATGAAAAGCTGCGAAGGTATCTCTCCTTCTCCATGTCCGAGCTCAAATCCATCTCTCATCTCGTGGATAACGTCAAACTGCTAATGGACCTCAAGGATGACCCCTTCACGGGAGAACCCGTGGACCTTCATGAATCCGTAATGAGCGCAGCGGAGGCGGCCAGGTACCAGATGGACGATAAGGAACTGAAATTGACCTTGGGGTTCTCCACCTCGGAATGTAATCTCAGGGCAGACCGGTTTCTCAATCACCTACTGACCCAGCTGCTCTTGAACTCCATGAAGTATTCGAGAAATGGAATCGCACATGTGAAGATAGATGCGAAGAGGGAAGGGGACAGATTCATGATCATATACGAGGATGATGGCACGGGGATCCCCGATAACCTGAAGGATGGGGTCTTCACCCGGTTCGAGAGGTCGATACACGAGGGGGATGTTCATGGAAAGGGAATGGGATTGTCGGTTGTATACAACGTTTCGAAACGATACGGTGGAGACATCACCCTTGAGGATGTGACGGAGAACGGAGAGGTGATAGGAACGAGATTCAGGTTCATCCTCCCTGCCTGGACCGGGAAAAAGGGTGATACAGGTGACTGTTCAGGGAACGGAAAACCTCATCCGTAAGGTCATAGTAAGATTCAGATACAGGGCGGGAAAGAACGGCCAGCTCTTTCCGCAGAGATCCTGGATCTCCGGTCTCCTCATAGCCTCCTCTCGGAGACTCATCCTGGCCTCGGGTCCGTTCATGCGGATCCTCCCATTCTCATCCATACTCTCGATAGAGGATGGGGAGACATTCCCGCTGACAGAAGAGGGTGCTGCCAGGATGATCCCGCTGGTACACACCTGCGGATTGGACGCATATCTGACGTTGATAGGTGTGACCCCTTCCGTCAGAATACGATTGACCGAGGAGCTCTATGAGCTTCTATGTTCCTTTCATGGAGGATATCAACTTCTGGAAGATGATAAGGAGACTCCAGTCACCTTCCATTCCGATCCCGATGGCATATTACTCAGGAGGAATGGAAGGGATCTGTACATGATAACCCCTTCCATGCTGAAGGGGAAAGAGATCCATACGGATGAGAGGAGGGGCATAATGCATCTGCATCTCGATAGGGGAGTGACAATTGCTTCATCGTTTCCCGGCATCAAATGGCTGGAAATGTTCATCAACCATTACATGAAGAAGAGGACCCTTCCGCTTGAAGAGAGGTACCTAAAGGTACTCACATACCTGTCGGAACACCCCTCCTCGACCTGCGCTCTCACAGCCAACCTCGGATTGATGGCGATCGAGGCTTCGACGATACTGAACGAGATGGTATTCCTGGAATGGGTGGAACTGAACCATTATTCGAAGCTCTATACGTTGACCGAAAGGGGATCAAAGGTACTAGCACACCATCGGGAATCGGATTCATGACAGCAGCGCCCTCTCGATCCCGGTCCGGTCCATCTCCTTCCACTGTCCCTTCTCCAGATCCGGAGCTCTCAAGCTGCCTATCGCGGTCCTCTCCAGCTCGAGAACCCTTGTACCGATGGCCGTGAACAATCTCTTCACAACGTGCTTCCTTCCCTCGTGTATTGTGATGACGGTCCTTGTGTCGCCTGATTCCGGGAATGCCGATACCACCTCGATGCCGTCAACAACCTCACCGTTCTCAAGCACCACTTTCCCCTTCAGCCTGCTCCTGAGCGTGTCCGGTGTCCATGTTCCCTTCACAAGTGCCCTGTATTCCTTTCTGATGCCATATCTCGGATGCATTATCCGGTTGGCGAGCCTGCCGTCGTTCGTGATGAGCATCAATCCGGTGGTGTCCAGGTCCAGCCTCCCGGCGGGGAACAGCTTCCATCATCTATGAGCTCCTCACATTTTCGCCTGGAGCCCAACCCCGACCTTGCCAGATATCTCTGCATCCTCATCGGGAATTCGCCGCTCATTTCTCCTTCAGCTCCGCAGGTTCAAGGAGTTTCTCGGGGTTCTCCAGCTGGTCCTTGAAGTAGCTCAGGGCCCTGTTGTAGTAGAAACCGTCCTCTATCCTCTCATCGTAGGTCATCTTTATGGGAAGAATGAGAGCAGGGACGACCCTGCCGTTCTCCACCACGGGCATCTCCTTTATTCTCCCAACAATAAGGAACACCGGGATCGTCCCCAGCTCGTAGAGATGATGATACGCCGTATCCGCGTTGAACGCACCGATGTTGGCGATAAAAGCGGATGCATACAGCGGGTCCTTCTCGATGATGGAGGCCGGAAGAAGACCCCATTCATCCAGAAACTTGTATGCGGGATAGAGCATGCGGATGATGGGGGCGGGTATCCAGAGATAGTTCGAGGCTTCCTTCTCCGCCTGATCCTTCTTCTTCATGTCCCGGCCTTCCTTTATCTCCTTCCTTGCGGTCTTCACGGTATTCTCCAGGGTGAATGATGGTTCGAACCTCCTCTTTACCACGGAGATGGGAGAGGTGGTCTTCATCTGTTTCTTGATGGAGAACGAGAAGTATATGCCCTTCCGCTGCCATATGACCCCGGCCTTCACGAAACGGTTCACCCTGGGATAGGCAACATGTGTCTTCAACAGCGCATGAAGGATGAGATGGAACGGAGTGACGTTTGTCTTGTATTCCTCCGTCATTCTCTCGCAGAAATCCATGATCTTTTCCGCCCGGATCAGACTCTCGTAGTATATGATCGATTCCTGCTTCGTCCTCATGAAATGAGGCATTATGCGCCTGTATTTCGGCAGCCCCCTTACCTTCACACCGTCTGATCTCCCCATGAACCCCCAATCGGTTATCCGGGCTTAAACATGTCGGAGGAATGAGAACATCAACAATCCCCTATTCACATTTACTTCAGCAAAATATCCAAGATTTGTTAGAACAGATTTTAAATGGTCATTACGGCATCACCCTTACCGGTGGGTTCAAGTGACTCTGAAGGGGAAGGACATAGTCAACATAGATGATCTCTCTCTCCAGGAGATCGAAACCATACTCGATTCGGCCAGACGGATGGTGGACATCGCGAAAGGGAGGAAGGGGTCCAATGCCCTTGAGGGAAAGATCCTGGCCTCCCTGTTCTTCGAACCGTCCACAAGGACCAGACTCAGCTTCGAGACCGCCATGCAGAGGCTTGGCGGGGGCGTTATAACAATCGCCGGTCAGGAGGGCTCCTCCCTCATCAAGGGGGAGACCCTTGCGGACACCATAAGGATGGCCGACGGCTACTCCGACATCATCGTAATGAGACACCCGAGGGAGGGAGCCGCAAGAATGTCTGCAACTTTCTCGGAGAACCCGGTCATAAACGGCGGGGATGGCGCGGGACAGCACCCCACACAGACCCTGCTGGACCTCTTCACGATGAGAGAGAAGTTCGGAAGGATAGACGGACTGCATGTTACCCTGGTCGGAGACCTCAGGTACGGCAGGACCACTCACTCCCTGTCACTTGCACTTGCAAGGATGGGAGCCTCCATGAGCTTCGTCTCTCCCGATATAATACGCATGCCGGACCATATCGTCAACGATGTGAAGGAGCTGGGCGTGGAGGTCAACATGACCAACGACCTGAAGGCCGAGGTTCCCGGATCCGATGTGATATACATGACCCGGATACAGAAGGAGAGGTTCGCGGAGGAGGAGGAATACCTGAAGGTGGCTCACTCGTTCAGGATAGAACAGGGCATCCTTGAAAATGCGAAAAGGGAAATGATAATCATGCATCCGCTCCCCAGGGTGGATGAGATAGATCCATCCGTCGATTTCACATCCCATGCAAGGTACTTCGAACAGGCCTTCAACGGCGTTCCCGTTAGAATGGCCCTTCTCAAACTCGTGCTGGAGGGTGAATGATGAAGGAGCTCAAGATCACACCCATAAGAAATGGCACCGTCATAGATCACATCAAACCGGGGATGGCACTCAAGGTGCTGAAGATACTGGACATCTCCAACGAGTCGGGAAAGGAGGTTGCCATAGCTATGTTCACCAAATCCGACAAGCTCGGAAAGAAGGACCTCGTGAAGGTGGAGGACATGGAGCTGAGGCCCCGGGATGTGAACAAGCTGGCAATACTGACGCCGAACGCCACCATATCCATCATAAGGGATTTCAAGGTGGCAAAGAAGTTCAAGGTGGAGCTCCCAGACCAGGTCGAGGGCATAGCCAGATGCGAGAATCTCAACTGCATCACGAACCAGAGGGAGCCCGTTCTTCCGAGGCTCATCAGGATATCGGACGACCCGCCTCTTTACAGATGCTACTACTGCGGAAGACAGCAGAGCGATGTCACATCGAACATCATCTGAGAGCCCGCTCCCCCATAACGATCGATAGGATCGTTCTGCCCGCATCGATGAGCATGCCGGATGACATGTGAGGCATCGAGCATGAAGCGGGGTCAGCAGCTATCATCTCCGATACCATCGGCACATGAACGAATCCTCCCCTGGAGCCGGAGGCTGCGCACCATTCCATCAAGGTGTAGAACACCTCGTTGCAGATGTAGACGCCCGCGGAATAGGACCTTCCTGCCGGTATTCCCCTCTCTCTCAATGCGTCCAGTATTCTCTCAACGGGCAGCGTGGTCCTGTAGGCCAGCTCACCATCGGGGGAGATGGGTTCGTTGGTCATCACCTTTCCGGAATTATCGGGTTTCTCCGATGAACGGATGTTGACGGCAATCTCCTCGAGTGCGATATGACCTATCCTTCCGTTGAGCCCGAAAGAGATGACGGTCTCCGGCCGGATCCTCTCGAGATTGGAAAGAAGCTCCTCCCGGGCCTTTCCATAGATCACGGGAAGCTCAACAGATACAACATCCTCGAACTCGTCCGACAATACCGAGGCAACCATCGATGAAGGGTTCTCCCCGAATCGGTCGAAGGGACCGAAACCCGTTGCAAGGCACCGCGCCTTCATGATTCCGGCCCCTGTCAACCCCTGCAGCCGCCCGTCTACAGCCTCTTCCTCATGGTCATGAAGAAGGTGGAGATCAGGGCAAGAAGGGCTGCGAAGACAGCCACCCCGCCGATCATCAATCCCGTACCGATCGGTGTCTTATTGTCTACTGTCGTATCCTTCTGTATCTGCACGGTGATCTCGAAGGGCTGTTCGGAAATCGTCCCGTCATTGTCCATGACCCACAATTTTGCGGTGTAAAGACCGGTTCTCTCGTAAGTATGGGCTATGACCTTGGAAGGCATGTACCCGTCTATTCCCTGCGTGATGTCGGAATGGGTCCCGTCACCGAAGTCCCAGTAGTATCCAATGACCTCTCCGTCCTCGTCATACGAGCCGTCACCGGAGAGCATCACCGGCTGGTCGCTCATGCTGTACGAGAGCTGATCCTCCTTGGATAGAGCCAGCGGAGCTCTGTTGATCACCGTGATGGTGTATGATTCCGTCCAGTTGAGGCCCTTGCTGTCGGACATGGTGATGTTGACAACGTAGACCCCGTCGTCCTCGTAGGTATGGTCGAGCTTTGCCTGCTTGGATATGGTCCCGTCCCCAAGGTTCCACGTCAGGCCGTAGAGATCATCCAGCGGGCTCGTCTCCAGCTTGTCGTCAAGGTATGCATCGCCGTCGGGATCGTAGGACTGGGAGGCGTCGAAGGTCATTTTCACGTTGGTATAGACCTCCCTGTTGTCGATGTTGATCCATGACTCGGAGGTTATCTCAACAACCCCCACCGGCCCAAGGTTTGCCGGTACTATCTTCACCTTGAGGGTGTCCGAATCGGTGTATTCGCCATCGGATACCGTCAGCATGACGGTGAACGTTCCCGCCTTGCTGTATACATGCTCGACATTCCTTCCCATGACCTCCTTCGAACCGTCTCCGAAGTCCCAGGTATACATGAGGTTGTCCGTATATTCCGAGTCCCTCTTGTTGTCGTAGTTGGGGTCATCGTTCGGATCGTAGGACCCCGCGCCGTTGAATGACACGGGCATGCCGACCTCTATCTCCTCACCCGGCGCCGGCTGATTCGGACCTGCCTCGGCCGTTGGAGGTAGATTTATGTAGACCATGAATGGGGGATCGGATTCAATGGTGGACCGGCCGTCCCAGACCTTGAGAGTGACTGGCCAGAACTTTTTCCCGGTCTTCACCGCTCCCCTGTCCCGCCATTTATGCTCGGACTGCGGATTGGAGGAGAAACCCTCGGTCCTTTCGCCGTCGCCCCAGTCCCACTGGTATTTCAGTTCCACATCGGGAACACCGTCACCGTCCTCGTCGAACCCGGGCATTCCCGCATAATGATCGTCCACATCCGGAATGCCGGTCACCAGTATATCCGGATCGTAGGAGAATGACCCGTTGAAGTAGACGACCCTGTTCTTCGAGGAGTTGATCATGTTCATGAAGTAATTGTCCATCGCCTTGTTGTGGCTGGCCCTTATCACGGGGACCGGGTCTGAATTGTCCACCACGTGGACAGTTATGGTCCGGTTCCCGGAAAGCGTGTTTATCTCACCTATCTCGCCATCGTAAACTGTGAGTGTTATGTTCCAGTCACCTATCTCGTCCTCGGAGAATGTGTAATCCAGGATATTGGTGCTCTCCCTGTGATAATACACTCCCCACGGGCCGTACATATCCCAGTAGAAGAATAGTTCCGAGTTGGGATCGGGATCGAAGGCGTATCCATTGAACAGGACCTGCTGTTCCGGAAGGACCCATGCCTCGAAGAGATCCGCATATTCCTTCGGTAACTGGGGAGTAACGGTAAGAGAGACCTGGGGAGCATGCTGGGACTTGTACGCAAGCATCTGTATGGTGTGCGTCCCCTGGTTCTTGTCCCTGTCCACCACGGTTAGGGTGATATTGAGTATGAGATACTGTTTGCTCGCGGGAAGCTCCGTCCCCATGGAAG
>NJDO01000124.1 GCA_002254385.1 Thermoplasmatales archaeon ex4484_6
TGTAAATGTCCGTCAGGAGCAGTCCGTCGTTGTTCTCTGTGTACAATCCCTCGCTCAGCAGGAGGGTATATGTATCCGGGGGTGGGAACAGGTCGGAATTGCTGTACCTGACCATCGGACCGGAGAAGTTGAGCATCTCGCCGGCCTGGACCCAATCGTTTCCGCTCAATTCCCCCTGTATATCGCCCACGACGGACAGGTCTCCGATCAGGTCGATCCGGTTCTTCACCGTGAAGAAGCTTTTCACCTCGAGGAAGTCCGATGCCACGGTGGTCCCCCTGGCATCGACCGAGATCCTTCTGTCGACGAGGTTGGGTCTTGAGGAGAAGTTCCAATGGAACAATACAGATGCTTCAAGGGTGAGTAGCTTCCCGTCCCATACCGCCGAGGTGTCCGTTATCTCGGCATAATCTCCCGATTCCTGTTCGTGGAAGCTGTTCGAGGAAGCATTGTAGACGATCTTGTAGGCTCCCTTCCTGTGAATGAATGACATGGTCACCCTGTCCAGGTCATCGGGTCCGCTGACCGTCTTGATGACCGTTCCGAAGGTGTAGGGGCGGAGCATGGAGTATGCGTTCTTCCCCCCATCCTCCGGGTCCTTGAAGTAGATACTCTGGATGGCAAGCCTGTACGGCATGCCTATCTTCCATATTCCGGGCTTGATCCCTCCCCCGTAGACCCAGAGGTCCCTGGTTTCCGGCAGGAAGATATGTGCCTGCCCGCTCATGGATCCGGGGTTGATGTCCGGGTCCATGGTGTACCATGCATTTTCCAGGATACGGTAGCGTTTGATTACATAATCATCACCGCCAGTGAGGTAGAGTTCCTTCGTCAGGGGGTCGTAGTCCAGTTTGGGGAACACCATGGGAGATGAGAGGGATTTCAGTTGTGTCCATCTCATTGTGGAGAAATCGAACTCCCAGAGGTCCCTGTAATCGATCGTATTGTCAGGGTTGGGGTCCCTTCCCGCGCATAGGTAGAATTTGTCCAGCTCGGGGATATAGATGGCTCCGGCACCGTATCTGGCCCCGGGCACGGGTCCGCCGGAAGGTGTGATCTCCTCGAATATCCCTCCGGTGGGTCCGGGTATGTATGCCTGGAAATCCCCGTAGGCGTTCGAAGCGGAACTCGTTTCCGTGAGGTAGTAGCGCCCCCCGAAAAAGTATGCTCTTCCACGGTTGGAGTCCCATACCATGTCAAAGCCGTGCCTCATTCCTCCCCCGGCCGTGTCCCAGATCTTCTCCCAAGCGTTTGTGGACAGGTCCACCTTCCACATGTCGCCCAGGTTGTGGTATCTCCTGTTGCTCCCCCAACCGGTCGTATACTGACCTCCGTAAATGTAGACCGTGTTGTTCTGCTCGTCGTATGTCATTCCTGCGGAGGAACGGGAATGCGGGTTCGCGTCGTTCGTGTTGTAGATGGCGGGGGACCATTCCTTCTCGGAAAGGTCATAGTAATATGTGTAAGCGGTACCGTTGGATGAGGTGCCCGGGCCTATGTAGTGAAGCATGTTCAGGGAGGATTCGTATGCGAATATGCCGTTCGTGTTATCGTTTGCGTTGTATGTCAGCGGGAAGAGGGTCCAGGTCCGTGTCTGGAGGTTGAGGTAGCTCAGGTCCCTGTACCTGTATGACCTGGATCCGGAATAGTACCTGCCTCCGAAGACAAAGAACCTGTCGGAAAGAGCGGAATAGTGGAAGTGGTAGAGCAATCTCCCGTTGGGAACATCCGTTCCGATATCGTAGTAATCATGCCGGTCCCAGGAACCCAGATCCGTATCGTAGATCCAGAGTGTCTCGTTTTCAGCGGTCCCTCCGGAAGTCTCCCTTCCTCCCCACAGATATACCTTGTCATCCGTCGGTCTGAAGAATATCCTTGCCCCGTAGTTGAGGGGCATGTCAGGGTGTGTCGTCAGCTGGGTCCATGTGTTGGATATCATGTCGTAGACCCAGAAATCGTGCAGGTACTCGTATGTCTCGTTGGGCATGTGCATCCCGCCGAACATGTATATCTTCCTGCCTTCCTCGTCGATGCACATGGAATGATGATACCTTGGCAGCATTCCGCTGCTCCTGCCGTCGTTGAGTGAGACGGGGGCCGTGCCGGGGTTCTTCAGGTCTATCTTGTAGAATCCTGTCATGTTGTCGACGTAATAATTGTATTGATCGTCCTTCATACCGAACAGGATGTAGAGGTCCTCCGCCCCGCCCGCCGTATCCAGGACCATGGGGGCATAACCTCTCCTTCCTATCTGTGTGGGGAATCCCGGAAAGAGCGTCTTGGACCACTGAAGCGTGTTCATGTCGAATATCCACAGGTCGTCCAGCATGGAGCCCGACATCCCTCCGTAGATGATGAACCGTTCCTTCGCCTCATCCACCACGTAGGAGAATCCCACACGCCCCCCGGGGGATGTCGACCTCTCAAGGGCATACCATTTGTTATCATCGAAATCGTAGATGAAGAGGTCGTCGTAACCGGTGTACGACCAGTAATTCTGCTGGTTGGACCAGGATGCCCTGCCACCGCCGTAGATGAAAACCCGGTTCTCTGACTGCTGATATGCCACCAGGCCGTCCTCTCCACCCCTGTGATACGAGTACCTCTGCCATTCGTTCCACGGTTCGCTCCTCGGTGGAGGGGACATGATGCCCAGGCCCAGATCATCGATCTGTTCCTCGGTCAGCTCGATGAGACCGTTATCCTTTCCCGGTACCGTCTCAACTGGCCTCCGCTCTTCCATGCCGAGATCCGCTGATTTCCAGAAAGATGCCTGGACAGGGATTGCGAAGAGAAAGCTCAAAATCAGTACAAAAGCAATGTGAAGAAGGGTTCTTCTGCCGTTTTTCATGTGGACCACTCCAGATCAGAACAACTTGAGTCCGCGGTAAGCGGTTTGTTGGCCAATGTCCAATAAGTGCAAATCCGCTATTATACTTTTCCGAGAATGCGCGTGCTACGAATCTCCCTGAGAGCCCTCATCCTTCGAGAACCCCATCTCCTCCTCGAGGAACCGGATCACGTTTTCCGCGGTACCTGGAGAAAGTGATGTCCTGTCTGCGATCCCCTCTGCACCTGACGAGTACATCTCCCGGAGGCTGTCGAAGGTGTTCAGGAGCTCCAAGGATCTCTTACTGCCTATGCCCCGAACATTCAAGAGAAGGTCCAATTCGGATTCCCTTAGCTTCCTCTGGTATGCCACGGCGAATCGATGCGCTTCATCCCTGACCCTCTGCAGGAGCTTCAGACCCGGATCGGACCTTTTCAGTTCGAGCGGTGAACGTCTCCCCTTGACATACAGTTCCTCCTCCTTCTTCGCAATGGCAACGACCAGCGGTCCGTTCTCCAGACCGAGTTCCGAAAGAGCGGAAAGTGCCGCATTCAACTGTCCCTTCCCGCCATCGATCAGTATGATATCGGGAAGCTGGCCGCCTCTTTCAAGGATCCTGCGGTACCTTCTCTTCACCACTTCCTTCATCGACGCGGTATCATCATTCTCGGCGTTTCTTATCCTGAACTTCCTGTAATGGCTTTTCAGGGGCTTTCCGTTCCTGAAATGAACCATGGAGGCCACGGTCCCCGTACCGTGGAGATGGGAGATATCGAATCCCTCCACGGTGTCGGGTGTCGCTTCCAGTCCGAAGACCACCTTCAACCGTTCTCCCGCTTCATACTTGAGGGCCCTGCTCTCCCTCTTTCTTATGAAAAGACCCAGATTCCTGTCGGCCATCTCGACCATGGATCTCTCCTCTTTTCCCCTCGGACCCCTGATCAGGAGAGAGCTCCCGCGTTTCGCCTTCAGAAAGTGTCCGAGTTCTTCCCTCACAGGAGCTTCCATTCTCATGGGTGCAAGGATTATTCGAGGAGGTATGTCCTTTGTAAGTACATAGTATGACGAGATGAAATCCGCTGCCGCGCCGTTGATGGATTCTTCCCCTTCGAGATCGAACATCACGGCGTCGATCACCTTTCCCCCCCTCACCTTGATAAGTGCAGCTGCGAGCCTCTCCTCGTCGAGGCGGACAACATCCACGTCCCTGCCGTTCATGAGGACTATATGCTGCCCTTCCCTTATTCGATCGATTCCCTTCAGGAGGTCCCTGGCAAGGGCAGCCATCTCGAAGTTCATTGCAGCCGAGGCTTCCCACATCTCTTTCCGCAGCCTCTCCCGCACTTCATCATCCTTCCCCGAAAGAAATCCCCTGAGCCCTTCCACGATCAAGGCATATTCGTCCTTTGAGACCTGTCCCGTACAGGGTGCCACGCATCTTCCGAGATGATGCTCAAGGCATGGTCTGGAGGGTCTGTCCATGCTTCTTCTGCAGGACCTGACAGGGAACACCTTCCGGACCCATCGGAGGGACCTTCTGACGGCTCTCGGATCCCCGTGAGGGCCGAAGTGCTCACCCAGTTCATGATGGAGTCCCCTGACCTGCCTCACGGCCGGGAATTCCTCCCTCGTTATTACCAGATAAGGATAGGATTTGTCATCCTTGAGCCTGATGTTGAATCTGGGTTTGTACTGCTTGATGAGCGTATCCTCGAGAACCAGGGCTTCAAGCTCGTTTCCCGTGGCGATCCAGTCGACGGTTTCCGCGCTCTCTGTCAGCTTGATCTCCTTTCTGTCCCTTCGGTTCTGGAGGTGTGATCTGACCCTTGACCTGATATTGACTGCTTTTCCGACATAGATCACCTTTCCCCCCTTTCCCCTGAAAAGATAGACCCCGCATGAATCGGGTATCAGGTCGGTGTCGGTATGCAGCATCAAAGGTGGATACGAAGTGTTGTCTATTAATCCTGCGGGATTCAGTCATCGAATTGAACGTCTTCCTCTCTCACGAACCTTCTCCTTCTTCCCGGTCTCTTTCTCTTGATAATGGGGTCAAAATCGATATCTTCCTCCTCCTCTTCCTCTGTTTCTTCCTCCTCATATTCCAGATCCGTATCCTCTTCTTCCCCCTCCTCTTCTTCTGTTTCCTCTTCCTCCTCGAATTCGAGTTCCGTATCCTCTTCTGCCTCTTCCTCCTCCTCTTCTTCTGTTTCCTCTTCCTCCTCGAATTCGAGTTCCATCTCCTCTCCTTCCTCTTCTGCCTCTTCCTCCTCCTCTTCTTCTGTTTCCTCTTCCTCCTCGAATTCGAGTTCCGTATCCTCTTCTTCCTCTTCTGCTTCTTCCTCCTCCTC
>NJDO01000125.1 GCA_002254385.1 Thermoplasmatales archaeon ex4484_6
CTCCGCCTCCTCGGAGGTCAGGGGGCACATGTTGTTCCTTCCCTGGAGGGCAACGCATATACCCCTGCCCGGCCCCCCCTCCCAAGGACCGACATCGCGCACCTGCCCCGATATCCCGTCATCCTCGAGTCCGTCCATCTCCGAATTGATCTCCCTCAGCACCTCCTCGTAAACATCCGCGGGAGCCGGGGGGGGATTCGGGGACGGCAGTTCTCCGTCTCCGGCCTTCTTCCTTATCTTTCTGAACTCCTCAACGACCTGCTTCTGCTGGGAATTGGTCCTCGTGAGATAGAGAACCCTCTTCCCGTGCACGTAGGCGTGGTGAATCGAGGGTACCAGGGCCGAAATGGTCTTTCCGGACCCTGTACCGGCCTCCAGAACGATGTGTCCTCCGTCCCTCAGGGTAGTTTCAATATTCCTCACGATATCCTTCTGGATCGCCCTTGCCTCGTAGGGAAAAAGGTCCATGGCCGAGCCTGTCATCATCCGACCACTACCCGAAGGTTGCTTATTAGAAGGGAGGGGGGAGGGGACCTCGAAACATTCAATAAAAAATCGAACACGAATGACGATACAATCGTATCCGAACTCTCAACTCCCACCCCCCGAGGTGTGATGGGAAAAAGGAATTGAGGTGTATCTAAAGAGACAAACGACTGGAGGCTTTGAATTTCATATATGATGAAAGATTGATATGCGAGGTATGGAATGTCGGGCGGAGGGTCCGATATGAGGATGAAGGTCATCTGCGGAGATCCCGAATGCAGGGAGGAATTCTTCGTTGACAGCAGCGAACCGGTATGGGAATGCCCCGGATGCGAGAGGACCATAATCAACAGGAACTATCCCTTCCTGTCGGCAAAGCTGATGCAGGCAAGGATAGACGGGGACGATGCGGACTGGAAGGTCAGACTGTCGGAGATCGCCGTCGAGGCAAGGACGGAAATATCCAAAAGAAAGGGCGGCGCCTCCGCGGATATCTCGTTCATCGATGAGGCACTGGAGGAACTCGAGAAGGACCTTCCCAACGAGGAATACCGAAAACTGCATGATATGATACTGCAGAAGGCAAGGGAGCTCGTTCTGGAGCTGGAGAGGGGATCCTAGCTGTTCTCTATCCTCTTCTTTTCCTCGGGAGTTATCAGGCTCGAGGACTGCACCGCACCCCCTGTGGAGAGAACGTCCGGCTGCGAGGGCGCGGGTGGATTGGCGGTTCCCTCCAGCGGCTTGGGCCGGGTATAGGAGATGTACTCCTGGAGCTCCCTCTCGTACTCATCTATCTCCTCTTTTATGAGTTCCATCTGATGGGATTGCTTTTCGTGTTTGGAGCCTATCCCCAGCAATTTCTTAAAGGAATCCAACATCTTGAAACCCCCTGGTAATGGAATACATATTCGCTAATACACTATATCTAATTTGTTGAAGGGGTTGGCCTTAACGCTCGGATCATAACATCATGTGACGATCTCGTCCAATCTTTCCTCCTCGAGGGCCCTCCTCACCTCCATCGCAAGTCTTCTGCCGGTGGAGACCGGTTTCCTCCAGAGCGAGTTCCCGTAGGGATGGCCCACCCACATGTGAACATTGGTGCCTCCGCCTATCCTCGGCGCCACGTCATATATGTAGAAGTTGAGGTCCTTGTCAACGCAGGTCTGAAGACAGAAAGGCCCGATGATGCCGGGATCGTAATGCCTCTTGGAGGCATCGACGAACTTCTCCGCCATGGCGAACACCTTCTCCAGCAGGGACTCGCGGAGGGTGGCCGAATTGTGGCCGCATACCGTGTATTCCGGAAGTATCTGCTCCTCGTTGAGGCTCATCTGCTGGGGCGCCGGCAGCCTTACATGGCCGTCAAGGGACGTCTCGAACCTCCAGTCCACACCCAGAAGCTCAAGCGGGGACATCTCCTCCTCGAGGGGAGAATAGAAGAAATCGAAGTTGAACACCGGACCTATCACGTACCTCTCGATCCTTGCGGTGTCCAGGGTCTCCCGGTCTATCACTCCCTGGGCGATCAGCTTCTCCGATTTCTCCCCGAATTCCTCCGGAGAGGAGCATGTGAAGAAGCCCCTCTCCAGCTTCTTCTGCTTGTGGTGAAGCTTCACTATGGAGAGCTCATCTATCCTGTCGGGATCCTCTATTCTCTCGGGGAAGGGGAGTCCAGCCTTTTCCAGAAGCCAGTAGTAGCTCTGCTGCTCCTCCCTCTCCTCGCTTCTGAGCATGTTCCTGGACCCGAACATGGGAACCTCGAATTCGTTCTCGATCGCCGTTATGTCAACGTAGGATGTGAAGGAACGGTTGGGAACCCACACAACGGAGTTGTTCCTCATCCATGACTGCCACCTCTCATCCATGACCTCCCTGAACCTGTCGAGAACGATTGGTTCGTCGACCATACCCCGGAGCAGCCTGCCGTCAGGGCTCCTCTGGGCCCTGAAGTAACGGGCATAGGTCCGTTCCCTTCCCTTCTGGCAGAAGGCGACGGTCCTGAAACCCTCCTCCACCGCCCCGTCGCAGGTGTCCAGCGCCGAGTGCGATGCAACGACACCGATCTTCGCATTCTTCGTATCATATCTTCCTGCCAAATCCTGTATCCTGCTCCTATCGATCACGGACGGACCCCCTGATGCGACCCCATTGTAAGGCACCATTTAACCTTTTTCCATCATCACCGGACGAAGGTCATCAGGGACACACGATGGACGTGATATCCAGATACTACTCTAATCCCGGGACAGCCGGGACCGGAGGGGAAGCTGTACAAAAAATGATATATATATCTGGAGGGTGAAATCAAATAGTTGCACGGGATTGTTCCGATATATTGAGGAAACGATAATTCCGGCTCTTCGGGAGGCATAATGCTGAGGTTCGAAACCGTCTTCTCCGCAGCCGCCATCCTCCTCCTGCTGCTCGTGTCGCTGTCGAACCTCTACGACCCCGTCACCCGGGACCAGATGTACACACGGGAGCTCGACACCTCGGGTACCGGCAAGGTGCCCGGTATAGACTCCGACGGGGACGGCCTCCGTGATACCGACGAGGACCTCAACAGGAACGGAAGGATGGATTCCGGCGAGTCCTCCCCAACGGACCCCTACAATGCCGATACCGACGGGGACGGTCTGTACGATGGAGACGAGTACGATCTCATGAAGGACCGCTGCGTGAACCTCTCGTCGGCCCCCAACTGGATCGGGAGGTTCTCGTCGGACCGGGACGAGATGAGGACCATGCTCATATCGCTCTCCCCCACGGCGGACCTCGACCATGACGGTCTGGTCAACATCATGGACCCGGACTCGGACAACGACGGACTGCTGGATGGATTCGAGGTGGAGAACGGCCTGGACCCCATGGACCCGGACTCGGACGGGGACACCATACCGGATGCTCTCGACGACAATCAGGGGATCGTCATCGATGCGGACATGGACGGAATGGACGATGACTGGGAGGATTACTACGGGATCGATCTCCCGGGTGAGGATACCGACTCGGACGGTATCTCGAACATCGACGAGTTCGAAAATGGAAAGAACCCCCTCCATATGGACAGCATACCGGGTCACAAGGGAACCTTCTCCCAGGATGAACTGCTGGATCCCAAGGATCCGGAGACCGTGCATTTTGCAGCAGAAGGGTTGGGACCAAGGTATGTCAGGATGACCGTTCTGGACACCTACAATACGGGAAAATGGAGCAAGGGCCCCTCATATACCCCATCCCCCACAATTATGAACGGAAGCAGGACTGTCGACATCGACCTTAACGGGGCATGGTGGGGAGAACTGCCAACCCCACCCGGTTCCATCTCTCCCGAAAGGTCCTATCCGGTGGACATATACCCTCACAGGGAACGGGAGATCCCGGAGTTCAGGGGAAGCTCCCTCTACAGCAGCGTCCCGGTCAGGGGATACACCGTGAAAGTTCGGGAGATGACAATCGACCCCTCTCTCGTGCTCGGCTCGAACGGATCCGCCTCTTCCCCTGCCATCAACACCCAGGTCCCCTCGACAATGAGATCAGAGGTCTGGGATCTGGCCGGAAAATGGGAGGGGAGCGGCGAAAGCGACGGGGAGAAGGCCATGTCCGCTGCAAGGGCCCTTGCTTCCAGATGCGTGTACTCTTCCGAGTCCACATTCGGATCCGTGAATTCGGACCCGATCTACACCTTCCTCTTCCTGACCAGGAGAGGAAATGCTCTCGATTTCTCCTCTGCATTCGTGATGATAATGCGCATGTACGACATCCCTGCCAGGGTGGTGGTGGGTTATGCGCTGGGGGAGGAGGACAACGGAACAAGGATCTTCAGAAGGGGGCACATACATGCCTGGGCCGAGATAGAACTGGAGGATATCGGATGGGTCCAGTTCGAGGTAACACCTCCGTCCCTGGAAGCGCACGGAGGATCCGGGATAAGGGCCGACGGCAGGGACCCGCTCGTAATGGGCCCCCGCGGAGGGGATGGCGGAGGCACCCTTCAGGGAACATCCACCTCGGACCTGGAACCACTTGGCGATATCGACGGGGACGGGCTCACGAATCAGGAGGAGTCGGAGCTGGGGACTGATCCCCACCTTGCCGATACGGACGGGGATGATCTGGAGGACGGAAAGGAGGTGAACCTGTTCGGGACGGACCCTCTCCACCGGGACAGCGATTCGGACGAGCTTTCGGACGGGGAGGAGGTCAATCTCTATCTGACCGACCCGATGAACAGGGATACCGACGGCGGGGGGCTCCCCGACGGAATGGAGGTCCACTACCGCCCCCATCCGCTGGATCCCCTGGACATGAAAGATGACGTCTCCATCAGCGACCCC
This sequence comes from Thermoplasmatales archaeon ex4484_6, assembly GCA_002254385.1. Taxonomy (GTDB): domain Archaea; phylum Thermoplasmatota; class Penumbrarchaeia; order Penumbrarchaeales; family Penumbrarchaeaceae; genus Penumbrarchaeum. Next base: position 4,827 of record NJDO01000125.1, read on the forward strand.
GACAGGGACGGGCTAGACCATGGAATGGAGGCACTTTACGGAACGTCCGAACTGAACGCCGATACGGACATGGATGGCCTCATGGACGGGGAGGAGGTGTTCTCATACGGAACCTCCCCCCTTCACACGGATACCGACAATGACACAATTCCGGACCTCGTGGAAACCCTGGGGAGCCGTACGAATCCCACTTCCCCGCTGCTGAAGGACACCGACGGGGATGGACTCTCTGACCTTGAGGAACTGAAAAGGGGCACGGACCCCAGGACCGTGGATACCGACAGGGACGGAATGTCCGATGCGGAAGAGGGGGAGATGGATACGATCCCGCTCG
>NJDO01000126.1 GCA_002254385.1 Thermoplasmatales archaeon ex4484_6
TTTCAGGAATGTGAAGGGGAGGGGGCTCACGAGATTGATTTTCGACAGGGAGAGAAAGAAGGAGGCAAGACACCTGACCAGACCTCCCATGGGACTTGACGATGAAGAGCCTCCCCTGAAGGATGAATGCCGATGGCTGTATCATGAAGAGGGATACCGCATACCGTGGCTCCCGCCAACGGGGCTCGAGGTGGAGCGGATGGAAGATATCAGATGCAGGTAGCGGAACGGCAACCTTATTCTATCCAAACAGCATTCATGTCTGAATCATCGAGGTGAACCATTTGCAGCAGAGGGTCAGGGCAGGTGTAAGAAGGGCGGCTCCGAGACAGACCACGGGTCCCGCGGCCCCGGCAACTCCGAAGAGAAGGGTTTCCAAGGCAGCCAGGATATTCTACCTGATGAGGTGGACCTATCATTTCATCACACCCATCGGAATGATAATAATTCTATGGGGTGTCGTGGAGGCCCAGACCGGCAAGGTGGAAGTTGCATGGCCTCTGATCATCGGCGGAGGGCTTTTCACATATCTGGCCAATTACTTCAACAAGGCCAGGTAATGACCGGGACCACTCGTATCTTCACCCTTCAATCTAAAGTATCATATACAGTGCAAATAATGGTCTTTCATGGTCGAGTCCGTTCACGATGTTCATGACCATGACATAGATTATGACGGCGACTACAAGCCTGTCTTCCATGATTTCTATGATCTGATGAAATGGAGGGTGTCAAGGATACTTCTGGTATCCAGTCTCTACGACGCCTTCACACTTGAAGAGGAGGGAATACTCTTCGAACAGATATCCAGCGAATACAGGGATCTGGCCCTCCCCTTCCCTCCACAGGTCATCAGGGTCTCCACGGCAAAAAGGGCCCTGAAAGAACTGGAAAAGACCCCGTACGACCTGATAATCACCATGGCAAGACTTCCCGACATGGACCCGTTCGAATTCGGAAGGAAGGCGAAGGAGGTTCAGAAGGACGTCTCCGTCATCATGCTCCTCACGGATGCTGGTGATATTCAACTGTTCCACAAGCCGGGAGTTCACAACGGCATAGACAAGATATTCTTCTGGAACGGGGATTCGGCACTGTTCGTGGCGATCGTCAAATACATCGAAGACCAGAAGAACCTTGAAAGGGACCTTTCCTCGGGATTGGTGAGGATCATCCTGGTGGTGGAGAACGATCCACGCTATTATTCGATCTTCCTGCCGCTCGTATTCACCGTCATAGTGAGACAGACCAGGAACCTAATCCATGAGGGTCTGAACGAGCAGGAGAAGATGCTCAGAAAGAGGGCGAGACCCAAGATAGCCCTTGCGGAGACCTACGAGGATGCGATGGAGATATATTCCACATACAAGGACAAGATACTGGGCATCATCTCGGATGTATCCTATCCGAAAAATGGAAGGAGATTTCCCGATGCGGGCTTCCATCTTGCCAAGGAGGTGGGAGCCGATGTTCCGATCATCCTTCAATCCAATCAGCTGGAGAAAGCAAAAAAGGCGGAAGAGATGGGCATCCCTTTCATATACAAGAACTCCGAGACCCTTCTTCAGGAGATTCGCGATTGGTTCCAGGGGAAGCTCGGTTTCGGCCCCTTCAAGTTCAGAAGACCCGGCGGGGAGCTCATAGCCGAGGCGGGGGATCTCAAGGAGTTCATGGAGGTAATAGACGAGGTTCCCGCGGAATCCATGAACTTTCACGGCAGTACAAATGATTTCTCAAACTGGTTCTTCGCACGGGGGGAGATAGATCTCGCCACCCGACTGAAGGAGAAGAAGGTATCGGACTTCTCTTCGGGCGAGACCATGAAGAGGTTCCTTATAGAACAGATTAAGAACTCGCAGAGGAGAAAACTGCAGGGAGTTATCATCAACTTCGGGAACCAGACATTCGAATTCGAGGGGACCATCACCAGGCTCGGAGGCGGCTCCCTCGGTGGAAAGGGGAGAGGAATAGCATTCCTATCCTCGCTCCTGCACCAATCCAAGATAGAAACAATCTTCAGGGACTGCAGGATAAAGGTACCTGATACCCTGATTCTCGGAACGGATATCTTCACAACTTTCATGGAAAGGAACGAATTGAATGCCGTCAGCGTGGAAGGTCTCTCCGACGAGGAGATCAAGGAGCTCTTCCTCTCCGGGTCCATTGACGGGGAGACAATGGAATCGCTCGCCCTCTATCTCGGACATATCGATCATCCTATTGCCGTAAGATCATCATCCCTTCTGGAAGATTCCCAGAACCAGCCATTTGCCGGCATATATGCAACCTATCTCCTCCCGAACAAATGCGGCGACGATGATAAGAGGCTGAAGGAGCTCACGGACGCCATCAAACTCGTCTACGCCTCCGCATTCCTGAAGGAGGCGCGGTCCTACATCCAGTCAACGGTGCATGTGCAGGAAGAGGAGAAGATGGCCGTTGTCATACAGAAGCTCGTCGGAAAGCAGTACGGGAACAGATTCTATCCTCTCCTCTCCGGTCTGGCCCAGTCCATAAATTTCTACCCGGTCCATCCACTGAAAAGGGAGGACGGGATCTCGAGCGTGGCTCTCGGTCTTGGAAAGATAGTTGTTGAGGGCGAGAAGGTCATGAGCTTCTCACCCGAGCATCCGAATGTGATACCGGGCTTCTCCAGTGTAGATGACATACTCTCCAATTCCCAGACCCATTTCTATGCACTGGACATGTCCTGCACATGCTACGATCTCAGGGAGGGGGAGGATTCAACACTCCTGAAGATCAATGTGAGCGATGCGGAGCAGGACGGGGTCCTTGACTACCTTGCGTCAACCTATGATGCGAACGACAATATCATAAGGGACGGGACGGGCAGACCCGGTCCAAGGGTGATCACCTTTGCAGGCATCCTGAAGTACGACATGCTTCCCCTTGACAGGATACTGAAAGCTGTACTGCAGATAGGCAAGAGAGGTATGGGGAGGCCGGTGGAGATCGAGTTTGCCGCAACCCTGAACGAGAGGGGTGAGAAGGAGTTCCACCTACTGCAGATCCGACCCCTTGTGACCCTGAAGGAGAGGGCCCTTGTGAGGATGGGGAAGAAGGAAGAGGAAGGGGCCCTTATCATTTCGAATTCGGCCCTTGGCAACGGCGTGATATATGGGCTCCGGGACATCCTCCTCGTTGTTCCGGACAGGTTTGACAACACCATGACGGAGACCATTGCAGAGGAAATCGGAAGACTGAACGGTAAGCTAAAAGACAGACCCTATGTACTGATCGGGCCGGGGAGATGGGGGACCAGGGACAGATTCCTGGGCATTCCTGTGAGATGGGACCAGATTTCGGGAGCAAGGGCCATAGTGGAGGTCCAGACAAAGGATTTCAGGGTGGACCCGTCACACGGGACACATTTCTTCCACAATCTGATCGCCAGGGGAATGCCGTATTTCACGGTTCAGTATTCCAAGAGGGCGGATCGTATCAACTGGAAGGAGCTTCTTTCCATGAAGGCTGCCTTCGAGGGCCGGTTCGTGAGGCATATCAGGACAGAGGAACCGTTCCTTGTCAAGGTGGACGGAAGGTCGGGAAGGGGACTGGTAAGAAGGGATGATGCCGGCGAATGATCCGGATCTTTGCTCAGGGGTTCTCCTTGCAGTTGTGAATACGATAATGCTGGGATCGGTTATTGAATCAGAACCGCGGGATATACCGAACATTTCATCAGTTCGGGGATGGGATGAAGCATATCGGCATCGTTCTACTCCACCCTGAACGAATCGAGAACCTCTTCCTCCAGAAAATGCAGCTTACCCGGAATGATGAGGCAGTGCGGGGGCGGGCCAAGGGACATGTTGCTCAATTTCCCGAGCGAGGAATATACGAGCTTCCGGTCATGATGACCGGCCCTTGCGACAGCCACCATCATGGTTTCGGGGCCTATCGGGGACCCACCCTTCTTTTCCACCATCCGCAGGAGCAGCGCCGCTCCCTCCGGTGCGCTCATGTATCTGTCCCTGTGGGCCTGTATATCCAGAAGGACCAGCGAATGCAGCCCTCTTTCAAGATTGGATTCGATGACATCAAGGGGGGAGGTGGGAAAGAACCCCTCCTCCGGAAAGGCGAGGGTCGTGGTCCTTCCGAACTTGTACTGCTGCAGCCCCGATATGCCGGGAGCGGCCGTGAATATTGATGCGGCATTTATGATCTCGACCTCGACCCCCCTTTTTTCCGCATCGAGCCTCATCTCCTGATGGGTGGTGGCGGAAAGGGGGTCCCCCGCAGTGAGGAAGCATATGCGGTCGGCATTCTCAAAGGCGCCGAGGACCATCTCCGTTTCCTCCACATCCTCCCTGTCAAGGAGCCTTATCTCCTTTCCGGCGAGTTGCGACAGTCTTTCAAGGGAGCCTTCCTCCAGGATGGATGTGAAGAGCTCCGCAAAGATGAGATTGGCTTCCTTCAATCTGTCAAGGCCCAGCAGGGGTATGGACCTCTCGTTCACTATCCCCATCCCTATCAATGAGAGCTTCTTCATATTCGAGGCACGATGACACGTCTATTTAAAGGAAACGAATCTACGGGATCATCGACAGGTGAAGCATTACCGTGAACCGGAAAGAATATCGTTCGGAAATAGGAAATACAGTCATATTTGGGACTCACTCTGGGCTGCGTTGCAGGGAGAGGAAACAAATTAATTTAGCAGACAGCTTATCCCGATTGACGCGGGAATTTGATATTGGTGATGTACACATGGCCAGGAACAGCAATAATTCCAAGGAAGAACCTCTTGAAAAACAGCTCTGGAAAGCAGCCGACAAGCTCAGAAAGAACATCGATGCGGCAGAATACAAACACATAGTGCTCGGTCTTATCTTCCTGAAATACATCTCGGATGCTTTCGAGGATCTTCACGGTAAATTGATGAAGGGCGAGGGAGAGTATGAAGGTGCGGATCCCGAAGACAGGGACGAGTACAAGGCTGAAAATGTGTTCTTCGTTCCACCTTCCGCAAGATGGTCCTACCTGCTTGATAGGGCGAAGCAGCCCGAGATCGGAAAATATGTTGATTCGGCAATGGACGCGATCGAAAGGGATAATCCCTCCCTGAAGGGTGTTCTTCCAAAGGTATATGCTCGAGGCAA
>NJDO01000127.1 GCA_002254385.1 Thermoplasmatales archaeon ex4484_6
TGAAAGATTAATAGTATCTGACCGAATATCTCTTTCAAACCAAGCATCCAATCGTTTGTCTCTTTAAATGCTCCTCTATCCCTTTTGCCCACTATACCAGGGGGCGGGGGTAAGAGTTCGGATACGAATGTATTATCATTCGTGTCCGATTTTATAGAAAGGGAGGATAATATCGAATTCATGAACATTCTTTGATGTAGTATCCATGGTCGAACTTCGTCAATACGTGAAGATTATGTATAAGTTGAGGATATGTTCCGAAAAATCCTTATATATCTTCTATTTTCATAGGCGTTCTATGGCACGTCCAAATATAAGTGCCTGAAAATGGACATAGGAACACAGAGGTGAAAAAATGATGGGATACAATAAAGGAAATGTGGGTATGGTATTCTTTGCCATGTCCATGTTATTGGGAATGGCCCTTCTGGGAGCTTTCATCCCCGAAGGGGCCAAGGGAGATACGGTGATAGACAACCACCTGGTCTCCGATGTTTCCGTTGACCCCGACTGGGTCTACGACACCTCCACGGTAGATGTTGACGTAGGTTACACGCTTGCACCGGTCTCGCCCGAATTGATACTTTCCAACCTGACGATAACTTATCATGAGGTGGGATCGGCCACGCTGCCAGCGATGATCTACTCGTGGAACCTCACATCGGACGGTGGAGTACCCGACAATCCATTCGTATGGTCCCTGAACGGGACCCTGAACGTCGGGGTGTATGTGCTCAATGTCACCGCAGACTACTTCAACGGGACAAGCGGCGGCAATCATATCGGATCGGGAGAAGCTCATTTCGAGGTTATCGAGGGAACCCCCATGATCGGGGGCATCACGTCCGACCTCTCCGTCGTTGACAACAGCGGCAACGACGAGATCAACATGACGATCTCCTTCAACAGGGCCTTCGAAGAGCTGGATACGGAAAATGACAATTTCACCCTCCAGTTCTTCCACGTGGACTCGATGGAATGGGTCGACTGGGATGTGCTGGATTTCCCCGAACCGGAACCGGAGAACATCACCATGGGACTGCACAATGCATCGGCATACGGGATAATGCCCATCCCTTACGATCTCCCCGTGGGCGAGTACAAGGTCTACATGCATGCCATTGACCTTTGGGGCTACGAGGAGGACTACAACGAGACCATCTTCACGGTGATATGGAGGGAGCTCCCGCCGGAGATGACAAATGACACCATATACATGCACGAGGATGATTATGCGGTGGTGGACCTGGACGACCATTTCGATGATGTGAACGGCCAGGATCTATCCTACTACATCAATCTCTCCGCAGTGGAGAACCTCACCATCACCTGGGTGGACGAACACACCATCAACATCACAGCTCCGGCCGACTGGAACGGAGAGCAGACATTCGGAGTGGCCGTGACGGACGGCATAGACATGATCGGCCACAACGAGACCTACACGATGAATGTCGTCGTAATCCCGACACCCGATGACCTGAGAATGGTGGAGGACAATGTCATAATGATCAACGAGGAGGAGATGGAGAGGGCATTCAACCCCCAGAGCCTCTTCTACGACCCCGACGGACCTGTCAGCCTCCTGACCGTTTCGCTCGGATGGGAATGGGCACTCAACGAGACCAACGTCTCGTACATGAAGCCCATCCTCAACTGGACGGATGGAAACTTCTCGATATCCATAAATGAATCGGACAACACGGACGGAATGGCCGTAATGGCCCGGGACCTCGAGGAAGGGTCCGCCGAATTCCCCGTATCCGCCTGGATCAACGGAACCTTCGTGATGAACGGAACAGCCGTCGTGGAGATCGAGGAGGTCAATGATGTTCCGGCACCCGTCCAGGATACGCTGGAGCTGTACAGGAACGAACCGCAGACCTTCAACCTCTCTGCACTATTCTCGGACCCGGACAGCACCGACCTGAACTTCACCGTGAACAGCACGATGGCCGAGAATGTTGAGGTCTCGTACGACTGGGAAACATTCATGCTTACCATCACACCGGCCCTCAACTGGACAGGTTCGACCGAGTTCAACGTCACCGCGACCGACGGGACGGACGAGGCCGAGTACACGTTCTCCGTGAACGTGATACTCAGATCCTACATGGTAACGGGAAAGATAATCTTCGATAGCGAGATGGTTATGGATGTCAACTTCTCCAACATAACCCTCACCATCGGTTCAGTCGAGGTTCCCCTCAACGAGACGGGAGCTTTCCAGATAGTGCTCGAGGAAGGCGATTACGAGGTTTCCCTTGTCGTTCCGGATGAGTTCCTCTACTCCGAGGCGGACAAGAGGTCCGGTTTCGAGATCGACGAGATACCTCCGATAAACCTCACCGCCGACCAGACCTACGAGCTCACCCTCACATACCGGGAATACGAGGAGCCGGTGGAGGAAGGCACCTGGGACGACCTGGACCTTTCCGATGTAATAATCGAAGAGGACGGCCAGTGGACGTTCATAGTGAAGGTCAAGGATGAGGCCCTCAACAAGAGCGGATGGGACACTTTCGTCATCAAGCTCGTTATCAAGGACAGCGACGAGAAGAACTTCACCTTCCCCATGGAATGGGATGCCACCAACGGATCCTTCGTTGTGACCCTCACCGACGATGACCTCAACGACCTCGGCGAGGGAGAGAAGACCTACTTCTTCACCAACGATGACGGAACCCAGACCAGCGACGAGAAGAAGTACGAGTTCAAGTCGGAGGATAAAAAGGCCACGGCGATGACCATCATCATCCTCGTTGCCCTGATCATACTCGTGCTCATCGCCCTTGTCTTCATAATGAAGAAACCCTCGGACGAGGACTTCGAGGATGAGGAGGACGAGGAAGATGAGGAAGAGGGAAGGGTCTGTCCCGGATGCGGAGAGATCATAACCGATGACGAGGCGGAGGAGTGCCCGTACTGCGGAGAGGATCTCACCGAGGAGTGAACGAACAAGTATGGAACGGGAGTGATTAGCAGCTCCCGTTCACCATGAAGGTTCGGCGTACCCGCCGAACCTTCCTCTTTTATTGTGAGCATCGATCAGCACAGGGGTGGTGCTTATGAAGGTTTTTTTTTAATATGAAGATCCGGTGGAATAAACCCAATCTTCACTCTTTTATTGTGAGCATCGATCAGCATTGGGGTGATGCTCATGAAGTTTTTTTTCGGTACGGTCCCCTGTTCATGATCCTTTATGTTGATCAATTCCTTATCCATGTTTCTTCCCACCTTTGGACACGCTTCACTTCATGATGACACCCGTTGCGGGGAGCCGACCCTCATTAGTCACCATCAATAATCATACAGCATTTTTTTTAAATGATGACCTGAATTTCAAATATCAACGGAGATCGGGAGAATCTTTCGATGGTGATAGAAGATGTCCCTCAGGACCTCAAGCGCGAGGTCTGGAAGAAGGACGAGTTCACATGCAGATACTGCGGGAACACAATACCATGGGAGGAGGTTCAGATAATATACGATATCCCCCCGGAAAAAGGGGGAAAAATGGAGCCTTCCAACCTTCTTGCGGTTTGTTCACAGTGTATCTGGGAAGGAAAGACAGGCCCCATTCCGGAGAAGGACAAACAGAGGCTTCTCTCGCTCATCAGGGAGCTCATATCCTTCACCAGCTTCCCCGAGGATGTGGTTTTCGAGGAGGATTACGAACAGGAGATCATCAAACTGAACGAGAAGGTCAATTCCCTTAAAGATGACAACAGGAAGCTCTCCGAGGCACTTCAGGACAGGGATCGCAGAGCCATTGCCTACAAGAAGAAAATGGACAGGGCGTATCAGGACATGGAGAACCTGAAAAGAAGGATGGAATCCGACATACAGATGAAGGTGCGGGAGAGAACGGCATCCATACTCATATCCATGATATTCGCCATTGACAATATCGACAGGGCCATTGAAGAGGCGGGAAAGAGGAAGGATATCAAGGAGATATCGAACCTGCTTACCGGTCTCGAGTCGATCAAGAAAGGGATGCTTGCCCAGATGGAACAGAAGGGGGTCACCATAATAGATCCGCTGGGAAAGCCGTTCGATCCCAGGGAGCACGAGGCCGCCGGAACGGTCAAGGATAAGAGTGTTCCATCCAACTCCGTCAAGGAGGTCCTTCAGGTGGGATACAGGTATGATGGCCAGGTGCTCAGGCCTGCGAGAGTGATGGTATCCAAGGGAGGTCCTAAGCTTCCCAAGGAGGAAGCTCAGGAGGAGCTGGAAGAGTTCGAACTGGAAGAGGAAGAAGGACGTGAAGAGGAAGAGGGGGAAAAGGTTGTACCGCTGGAACCGTGGGAGCCCCCGGCAGAGGAGGCGGGAGAGACCGGGAAGGTCGAAGACGAGGAGGACGAGGACGAATACACGGTGGTAAAACCGAGAAAGAAGAAAAAGAAATGAGAATTTGTTTGGGACACGGTGAATTTGTTAACACCATCCTACCCCCCAAGGGAAAAAGGTAGAGGGTGTTTTACTTTTAACTCGAGTGGTTTGGTAATTATACGATTAATAATTTTGAAGTTCTCTAAAGCAATTTTTTTCTTGCTTCAGCGGGTGAAAGGATCATCACTCCGTCACATTCCAGGTTCCAGAACTCCTTATCACTTGTAATAAGAATATCTATATCGGGCATCATTGCACAAGAAAGTATTGGTGAGTCCTTTTTCGAAATTAATTTCATGGCATTCGGTAAGAATTTACATACTCTTCCTTTTTCTTAATGAAAGCGGTTTCTATTAGATCTTCAGTTCTTTGTATTACTGCTTGTTTATTCTGTTCAGAGACTTTCGATAAAATATTCATTCGCAATTCTAAGGCAATATAATCACTGATTATTATCGTATGCTTTTCGATTGGGAGGTCAACTATATCTTTGACCTTACCATCATATGCGATAGCAGAGTACATGTGGAAGTATCGATAAGGACATTCATTCAATTTCACCAAACATCTCAGAAAATATCTTCTCCCTTATCGCCTTCCCGCCTTTATGAAGGTCCTCTTCAGTTATCCCTTCTTTTTCCATTATTTTCCGGATGTCTTTAAGAGCTTGAATCATCTCTGCCTTTCGAACTGCATCCCTGATGAATTCGGATC
>NJDO01000128.1 GCA_002254385.1 Thermoplasmatales archaeon ex4484_6
TATTCCCCCCAGGAGGAATACCGTTCCGGAGAGACAGCAGCAGCATACGTTCGGTCCTATCGTAATCGGCATGCTTTGTGCGCTCTTTACTTCGGGGATGCCGAATTGATCCTTCTGGATCTTCACTATGACATACTGTCCCTCATCCCCTATGTCCTTCTCCGATACGAAGCCTGCTTCACATCCCTCGAACCTGAAAGAATAGGACCAGTCACCGATCCCGGTCTGCGAGACCTTTTCCTTGATCTTTCCCGAGACGATGATGGAATCGCCTGGTGAGGATGTGCGGGCCCAATCATCATATTCCTTGTCCGCGGACCTTGCTCCCATCCAGAACCCGAACGGGAGGAGAAGGGACATCAAGAGGACCGCTATGAGGAAAAATACCGCAAGGACCGCAAGGATCCCGCCAATTATCGCCATCTTCGACATGTTCACACCGATATGCGGAATGTGTTCATCTCTTAGAAACCTAACTGATGATGGGTGCCGGGGTCATCTCCGAATTCCGCATAACGGAGGCGTAAGAACACAGCTCCCGATACGGAAAAATATCAATACAACCGAGCATGGACCATCGATACGCCATATCAGCTCCAGGAATGAAACGGAAAAGGAAACCCGGTCGGTATCGACCCCATGCTGAATGATGCTGATGATGGGATGATGAAGATCGGGTGCCAGCTCACTGAAGCTCCCCTGCAAAAGGGAAATATCGACGGTACGCCCTTTCCCCCCTCATGTGGAACCTCATCAGACTGTTCCTTCTGGAGGAGCTGAGGCTCAGAAGGTCCTTTTCCTCGGCGCTCTCCCTCCTTGTCTTCCCCGAGGTCATACTTCTGGGTTCCATGTGCGGGTACCTCTTCCTTCCTCAGATGGGGAATTCCCTGACAACGTCCCAGATACACATGGGTGTTCTTGGTTCACTTTTCATGTTCGGCGTGTCCATGGGGGGGATCGCATTCCTCGGAAAGGAGTTCATCGAGAGGTCGCTCGGCCCGGTGACGATGCTGGCAGCCTCCGTATCCTACCAGCCCGTTCACGAGAAGAGAATGTATCTGGCATACTTTCTCCATGATCTCCTCTTCTACATGTTCCTGGTCCTCGGACCCATGACAGGAGGACTGCTGTTGGGACAGATCGTGAGGCCGATGGAAGCTGGAAGGTTCCTTCTCATCACGGCGGCCCAGTGGTCGACGTTCCTTCTGGGGCTCTCGCTCTCGATGCTCGTCAGCTCGATGATAAACAGGAGAGGGAGGTGGATACTGCTTCTCGCACCCTTTTCCATGGCACCCCTCGTGACCGTGCAGATCCTCACGGGGGAGGTGAAAGGGTTCCTCCCCGCAGTGCTCTCGATCGAGACGGGGTCATGGGCTTTCATAATCCTGACATCTCTCCTGGCGGTCGTATACACCGCTTTCGGGGTCCTCCTCTTCGAGGGAGCCGCGAAGGGGAACCGCACATCATCGCCCGGAAGCTTCCGCAGGATGATGGCATTCTCGAGGATCCTCTACCCTTCGGACCATGTGTCAAGGGCCTTGCTTGCAAGGGAGATGCTTTCCCTGGTCAGGGGGAAGGCCTATCTCAGGATCTCATTCTCCCTGCTGTTCCCCCTTCTTGTCATATCTGGGATGATAGGCCTAATTTCCGGAATGGAGGGGGTGCCCGTGAGATTCAACGTCACCTTCTTTGCGGTCATGATCTCGTTCTTCACGATTTCCATATACACGCATCTGACGAACATGGACTTCCTGGACTTCGACCAGACCCTGCCGGTGGACACGCCCCGCCTGATAAGGGTCAAGATCAGGCTCTATCTGATGCTCTCCCTTCCCATCGCCTTCATGTTCCTAATAACGATGTCCATCGCGACCGGGGACATGAAAGGCCTTCTTTTCGGCCTGCCCCTTGTTCTGGTGGCCGTTCCCTACATGGGATTCGTCACCGCATACCTTACGGGGCTCTGGACCAATTCACTGCTCTTCGACTCGTCCGTTTTCATGAAATACATGATATTCACGGTGCTCCCGCTCATGTTCTCCACGATACTTTCATTCCTCATGACGGAGGTCCTCCTTCCGTCCATCATCGGAATAGCGGCAATCATCTTGATGGGGGTGGCCGCGGTCTTCATCATCTCAAGAGGTCTGGACAGCAGATGGAAGGACGTTCCTCTCTCCTCATCCGGATCCGGTTTCAGGAATTGAACGTGATGAAGCCGTCGAAAGGGGCTTCGGCCGAACCATCGAACCTCCCCCCTCCCTTATTGCTGGCGGTTCCGCTCATAACAATCGTGAAATGGAGAAAAGAACGAAGGAATGCTCCGCATCCGTCCGGTATCAGTGGGATTTGGCCCAGGAATATGACCTGAGCTTGGAGGTCTTTCCGAATCCGCAGGATGCACAGGTCTTCTTCCTGATGTGATAGGAATGCCTGCCGCACCTTCTGCACCTGATGTGCAGGGTCTTCTGCCTCTTTCCCTGAGATGGGGTTCCTTTTGACATCTTGTCCGCCTCCCTATGGTGAGATGTAGATCACATTATCCCCTCGAACGATGGTGGTCTCCACCTTCCCCACGACCTCGCCGTTTTGAAGCTCCTCGGCCTCCTTCAGGACAAGGTTCATGTGGATATCGTAACCATCCAGGGTTCCCCGGAATTCCCTTCCTCCCTTGAGTTCGACTATCACCCTGTTGGAGATGGCTTCCTTCAATGCGTTAAGGGGTTTTGGGGACATGCGAGCTCCTCGAATGCGTCACTACAAGCAGGTTTGCTATTTAAGGATTGCCTGTCATGGCTCCGTGGAAAAACTCTCTTCCAGGTACAGAAAGTACTACCGCATTGCCCCCAATCTCAGCTGCAAGTCCTGCATAACTCAATAAAAATGAGAGCTGGCTTTGAATTTGACCCGTATCGACAACGGAACATGGTCGAAACCGTGAACTCCGTGATCGAGCGGAAGAGGGGAGAGTTTGTACGTGTCACGAAGGTCCGGAATCAGAATCGGGAGATATTATTCACGGTTATGATTCACAATTACCAGGGAAGCACGAAGATCTCCTCAATTCCGATAGGGTTTCTGGAAAAGCCGATCATATATTCACATGTTCAGGGAAAAAGCTCCTGGATGACCTCTTCCAGGTCGGATTCCATGTCGTTGAGCGAGGAATCGTCCAGTTCAAGGGAAGCTCCCTCCTCCAGCTCCGGGAGCTCCTTTCTTGCAAGCTCCCCCTCGATATCCGAGGGGGCAGGGGGAGCCGAAATGGCGCCTTTCTTCGGCTGCCTGTCCCTGTCCCGTTGTTGTGCACCCCGACCCCTTCCTTCCCTTTTCGATCTCCTTCGGCGGGGTTTGATGGCCTTGACCTCCTCCTCGACCTGGGACAGGACCCTCTTCTGTTTCGTTTCCTGGTACCGGATGAAGGCTCCGTAGATCAGGAGGACCGCAAGGATCAGGATCACCAGGATGACGGTGACTGCGAAGAAGTTCTCCTTCTCCTTTTCCTTGATATCCACCTCCACATTGAACGTAACGTTCCCCCCGGTGTTGTTGTCATCCACCCATATCTCCATCACGTAGGTGCCGGGAGACACACCGGATTCGATATCAACAACGAGATAACCGTCAGAATACTGGTACCCCTTCACGATGCTTCCTTCCGCACCCACCCGTATCTCCTTGTCATTATCCGGATCGAATATCTCCAGGGGAACCCTTATGCTTTCTCCGATGCGGGATGTTACCTTTTCCGGATGTGTGACCTCGGGAGGGTCGTTGGATGTCCTGACGATCAGGGATATCCTGACCTCCGCAGGGTCCTCCCCTCCGTCGGATGCCAGGAGGACAAGGAACGAGCTCCCCACAAGTTCCTCGGTGGGGGTGAAGGATACGTTGAACACATGGTTCGAGGAGTTATCAACGGGGGTGAAGGTGACATCCTCCAGATCCGGCGAGGACAGCTCGATATCCGGGGAATCCACATCTACGATCTCGACAAGGAAGGACACCGGTACGTCCTCGAGCGCCTCGAGCGAGGAGGGCCATTCCCTGAATGACGGAGGGTCGTTCACGCTTTCCACGTACACCCTGAGATCCGATGAGGCGGTGACTGAACCGTCGGAGGCATAGATCCTCAGAATGCCTTCCCCGTTCCAGTCCCTTCCGGGTACGATCTCGAGAAGGCCGTCGTCCGAAACATAGGGTGTGAGGTTCCCCTTCACGGCTTCCGCCCATATCGTCATCTCTTCGGGATACGAATCCTGATCGACGATGTAGTGGGAGAGATTGAAAAGTTCGCCGAATTCGGAAAGGCGCAGATCTTCCAGCGTGACCAGGTTCGGGAAGGAGGCCCCGAAGTAGATGGGGTCATTGACCCTTACCTCCCTCACGAGGACGTTGTCATCCAGACTCTTCTCCATGGATCCCGAAAGAAGATGGACCTCCGCCTTCAGGGTGTTGACGCCCCTGTAGGGTTCGAAAGAGAGGTTGATCTCCACCTCCTCACCGACACCCAGATGTTCCAGGTGTTTGTCCGGTCTCTGCACCCCCTCCTTGGCGGACAGTTCCATCCTGAGCAGAACGTTATCAAGGTCCACCTCGCCGTCGTTCCTGACGATCACGCTGACCATCAGCGGCTGGCCGAACACGGGTACGGGCGGATCAAGACCCAGTCCCCCGACAAGGGCCAGATTCTTCTGGGACACAACCTCGACCCTGCCGACCGAAGGAATGTATCCCTCCTTCACAACGGTGAGATTGACCTCGCCGAGGGAATCCGGACCGTAATTGAATTCGACAATCCCCGACTGGTCGGTGATGTCGCTGATGTACACATTCCCATCCCTGGGGTCCATCAATGTGACGACCGCACCCGGTAACGCCTCCCCTGTCTCGCCATCCCTCACCTCGGCCCTGAAAGTTGTGTTGTCCTGATAGTATCGGGCGGGAAAATCTATGGAGAGCTCTCCGGGTGTATCGAGCCAGATGGGGCCCTCCGGATCACCGAGAAGATTGTATGCAAGGTTGTCTATGTAGAATATCCTCTTGAATTCCTCGGGATCGAAGCTTGTCTGGGAGAATATGTAATGATCCTCTCCATGTTCGTATCATCCGTTTCCGAGAAGTTGAGGGAGTCGCAGTTGGATATGTACACGAGCGGGGTCCTTCTGCCGTTCTCGATGGTGTTGGCCGTATCATAGTCGAAATATACATCGTAATCGGCCCAGTAGGGGTAGCTGCCTCCGCCATCACCCTTGTAGCTCGTGCAGTTCCCGTTGTTATCCCCGTGGCAGGCCATGAGGACCGTGGAATAACCCATCTCGTAATGGGCTGTGAAGGAGCTCCTGTTCAGATTATCGAACATCCTGTTATAGCCGCCCCATTCGAACCTTGGATAATCCAGGAGATGGAACGGTGTCACCCCGGGGGGGAGACCTTCCTCCACCTCGAGGACCACCTCGTATGCATTGTCCTTGTAGGGGTCAAAGAGATCCTTGTTGTTGGGGGCATCCATGAGCGAGCCCGCCAGGAGAGCCGAGCTGGACCATGCTCCCGGAGGTGGGTCTTTCTCGTAACCCAGCTGCCTGTTCACCATTATCGACAGCTCCCTCTCGTCGGATGCCGGAAATCTTCCCACGTAGACATCCGCATACCAGTCCTGCTCATCCTCCTCCCCGAAGATGCCGTTGTCATTGATATCCCATGAACCGTCAAGCCCGGCATAATAGTAGTCAGACAGGACATAGTTGTCATCCTCATCCGCACCGAACTCGGCCGTGCCGTTCACGAAGATCCTTCTCGAAGGTATGACCTCACCGTCACCCGCGAGCAGGACCCACTGCAGATAGGGGTTCTTGTCCTTCATATCCCTGATGAAGGTCCTTATCTTTTCCTGGACATCCCTTCCAGGTGTGCTGTTCAGTATGCCCGTTTCCCCGTCGAGCGGATAGAACCCTGCCTTGACACCCTTCTGTGTCTTCCACTGGATCAGCGGTGCGAGTTCGTCGCCGAAGGACGACGGACCGATGGCAAGGTATCTCAGGTCATCAAGAGCAGTGGATGCCCTGGCATCCCCCGCGGCCCGTGTCGATGACGGGGCGGACTGCTCTAACCCGTGAAATGATACGGACCCCGCCGAAGGCTGGATATTGAGAACGGACGCTGCAAGGAGAAGGAGCAGCAGGGATACCGTGAAGGTCATCCATACCTTGTCGGAGCCTCTTTCCATCATGGACCTGTATCTCCAGAGAGTTCAGGAGAGTACCGTCTTTAATAATTAACGGTTTCAGGAGCGGTCATGACCGTCGGAATATCCGAACTCCGACAAAATGTATATTCCCCATGGCCGATACAAGTGAAGTGAACATGCGAGGATAAGATACATGGAAGACCGTGTGAACGAAGGGATAGGCGTTATCGTACTGGCGGGCAATACCAGGATCAAGAGGCAGATCCGCAGGAGGAAGAGACGTGGGTTCTTCTTCAGGGTCGCCCGGCCCCACCTCTGGACGGTTGACAGGAAGGTCCTCGAAGCAAAGCTGACATCGAAGATCAACCGTGATGATTACATTGTCGGGGAGAACAAATCCCTCCTGTATCTGCACCCGGACCTGATATCGAGCAAGAACCTGAACTTCCTGAAGAGGGTGCTCTACTTCGCGGGAAAGACAGGGGACCGGTTCTACAGAAGGAAGAAGGGAGAGCTTCTGAGATACCTTTCGGAGAGAGGGGAGACACCGATCTCACTGGTGATGAGGGCCGTTGGCGAGTGCAGGCTCCTGGACAGCAAGAACACCATCATCATCGGTCCGAAGAAGCAGATAGAAAGTGAGCTCGAGAGGTCCGGCATCCCATCCTACAGGGTCGTCGAACAGGGGGATTCCATCGGAGAGAACATCCTGATAGGAAAGGAGGAGCTTTCCGACATGGGATACGGCGGAGAAAGGATACTCGTGACCGGGGGAGACATTCCGATCATATCGGCAGATGACCTCAAACACTTCATCGAGGATTCCGCAATGAGAGAAGGGGAAGCGGACATACTCTTCGGGATGGGGTCCAGACAGCAGCTGGGTTCCTTCATAGAGGAGCAGGGCCTCACATCGATGGGAGCGGTCGGACCCAACTACCCCAGGGCGAACAATCTCAACAAGTTCGGAATACCCCTCATCGATGACGCGGCCGTTTTCGGGGAGAAGGATGCAAGGGTCCATTTCATGGTGGGGAATATCTTCCTCATCAGCTTCAACAAGATATCCTCCCGGTTCATGGACCGTTTCTACTCTCTAAGGAAGATGGGGGCCAATCCCCTGGCATACCCCTATCTGATAAGGAACTTCGGCAGGGCCCTGTGGAGGGCGACGAGATGGAAGGTAAGGCTCACGGAGGCGGAGAACATATTCGAAAAGGTGACCGGTGTCAAGGTGAAGGTTGTACCGGTTCCCCCTCCTTTCACCCTCGACCTCGATTCCTACACGGACCTCAGAAGGCTGTCCGCCCTGTATTTCCGCATTCACGGAACCACCCATGATCTCGAGCTCGATTTCAAGGATTTCCTGAAGCAGCACCGACGGGAAAGGAGGAGAAGGAAGGGCAGAAAGAGAAGCGGAGGTGTTCGATAGTTGGGTTCATTGAGGTTGTCCGACCGGAAATTCGGATCGGAATTCTGCAAACTTGAAAGGACCCTCATCTTCGATGAAAGATACAGGGACTGCGGATTCGTCAACTTCCTGACGGACGGCAGCTTCACCCTGAGGGGGTCCAGATTCACCGATGTGGACAAGGGCCGCGTCTATCTGCTTCCTCCCGATCTGAGGGAAAGGATCGACCAGGGAATGCTGGTGGAAGTGGTACCCGGAAAGGTGGAGAAGGCCGTCATCCCCAGCAGAAGAGGAACGGCCGGAATAAGGGACGCCGTATTCAGGGAAGTGGCTGTCGTGGAGGACATCAGGGAGGCAAAGGTCCCGCTCCCTCCCCCGGCCCTCCCCGTGGATGAGTTCCTCTACAGAATATCAAGCAACTGGAGGTCAGCCAGTGATGATATGCTGGACATTGTAATGGCCCTGCTGATGGTTTCGGCCCCTTCGTCAGTATACGGAGAGGGGGGGCTGGGATCGGAGGGATTGGAGGTTCTGAGGTCTCCGGGAACCGGAACGCCCCTCGATGTTTCCCGGACCATATTCTCCAAGCTTCCCGTGGAATTCAGGATGAGAGGGAGCAGCCCCTACAGATACAGCACCGTCGAATCAACTCCGGAATACATGAACTTCAAGAAATACAGGGCACCCGAGAA
>NJDO01000129.1 GCA_002254385.1 Thermoplasmatales archaeon ex4484_6
GTATCCTCCGAACTCGGGAAATTCAGGGGCCCGGGGAGAAAGACCGCGGAATGCCCTTATGCGAATCTTGTCATGTTGAAGATGATATCGGCTTTTCCGGATCTCATCAATGGAAGCGAGGCGGGAAAAGGTATCTCCGCACTCTGTGATCTCTGGACGGAAAGAAAGGTGAGAAGACCCTTTCTCTTTGCCATGGGTACGGATTTCATGAAATTGAAGGCTCCCATGATATGGTACAACATACTTCATGTCACGGAGGTGCTCTCCAGATTTCCGGGGGCACGGAAGGACGAGAGGTTCCTCCAGATGGTCGATATTATTCGGGACAAGGCCGATGATAATGGGCGGTACACTGCAGAAAGCATATACCTTTCATGGGCAGGGTGGGATTTCTCCCGGAAGAAGGAACCATCACCTTGGATAACCTACAGGGTCCTCAACATCCTGAAGAGATTGTAAGGGCCCGGAACGAAAAACAGGTTCCTATCGAGGGGTTCTGCGGTGGGGATATGTGGCCTATCGGGGGATTCCGGGCCCGGGTGCTTCGGCCGCTGCCGGAGCTTGGGTGTGTTTGCTAGGAAGGAAGAAAACTTCCTTCTGTGCTTGTTTGAAGCGGGAAGGGTATAAAAGAAGATTGAGGACCCTTTTGTCAAAGTATAAAAGACTGCCCGTTTGTCAATTGTCTCCCGAACACTTTCCGGATCGGAAAAGGCACCGAGCTTTTTCTGCCAGCTCCCGCAGAAGGCGGTAAAAAGTGATGCCTTTTCAGAAAGTTTTAAATATCACTCCCCGTTACAGTGCCAACCGACCGGTCGGTATGTGGAGAGGTGAAACGCGAATGACGGCCGAACACGAGACAAAACAGCGCATCATGCAGGCAGCTTTCGAGCTGTTCTGCGTCAGAGGTTACGATCGTGTTTCACTCTCGGAGATAGCGGACCGTGCAGGGGTTTCCAAGGGAGGTCTGTTCCACCATTTCGATTCGAAATATGACCTTGCCAAGGCCACCCTGATATGGTGGGCCGATTCGAACATGAAAACCGTTCTTGAAGAGGTGAACAGGGGCGGTGTTTCACCCGAGCGGGCGCTGGGCTCCTTTGTGGACATGACCCTTGATATGATCTCGGAAGAAAGGGGTTTTATCCGGTTCTTCTGGGGCGTCATTGATGAGGCCGTTAAAAAGGAGGATCATGGAGCGTGGATGGATTTCCTCAACAGCTACATGGACCTCATTGCCCTTCAGTATCAGAGGCTGGGCATGGAAGAGCCAAGGGAGAGGGCCCTGATATTCATGGCGGGTCTGGATGGGTTGACCCTCTATTCAGAGATACTGAAAGCATCGGGGAACGTTCCGGACCGGAAAGCTCTGAGAAGGGCATTGATGCAGACCTATGCAGGGATATCTGGAGATGATGACGAATGACCGGACAGATAATAATCGAGGCAAAGGATGTTCGAAGGGATTTCAAGCTCGGAGATGTGGAGGTCCACGCTCTCAGAGGGATCGACCTCAGCGTGGGAAGGGGGGAATTCCTCGTCATCCTGGGACCCAGCGGATCAGGCAAGACGACACTTT
This sequence comes from Thermoplasmatales archaeon ex4484_6, assembly GCA_002254385.1. Classification (GTDB taxonomy): domain Archaea; phylum Thermoplasmatota; class Penumbrarchaeia; order Penumbrarchaeales; family Penumbrarchaeaceae; genus Penumbrarchaeum. Next base: position 1,577 of record NJDO01000129.1, read on the forward strand.
TGAACTGTCTTGGAGGCATTGACTCGCCCACCTCGGGGACCATCAAGGTGGACGGAAAGGATATCAGTTCCTACAATGAGAACAGGTTATCGGAGTACAGACGCAACAAGGTCGGTTGGGTGTTCCAGTTCTTCAACCTCATTCCTTCCCTGACCGCCGTCGAGAACGTTGCACTGGCACTCGAGATGGCCCATGACAGGAAGGATATGATGAAAAGGAGTCTGGAAGCCCTATCCCTTGTGGGCATCCCCGACAAGGCCAACATGTTCCCTTCCCAGCTCTCGGGAGGCGAACAGCAGAGGGTGGCGATCGCAAGGGCCCTTGTGAAAAAACCGGCAATCGTTCTCGCGGATGAACCCACCGGAAACCTTGATTGGGTCACCGGACAGAAGACAGCACAGCTCATGAAGGACCTGAATAAGAAGGAAGGCATTACATTCATCGTGGTGTCCCATGATATTTCCATAACATCCGTGGCCGACAGGGTACTGCACCTGATGGACGGTCAGATATCGAGGAAGAAGTTCAACGATCCAGGGGCAAAGAAGGTGATGGAAGAATGATGATTCTCATCAAGAAGGCTGTGAGGGACCTTCTCAGGCACAAGATGAGAACCATTTCCATAATGATAGCGATTGCCCTGTCGGTAGGTCTCGGAATAGGGCTTGTCAATGCCACAAGGAATGCATTCGATTCATTCGACAAGAGGCTCGAGGTCACCAATTACGAGGACATCGATATCATGTTCGACATGACCCGGATAAACATGTCCGCCGTGAGGGATATATCCGGCGTGGAGGAGGTCTGCGGCAGGGTATTCATCGAGACACAGGTCCAGTACGGGAATGAAAGATACAAGACACACTGGATATCGTCACCCTACCATGAAGAGAAACCATATTCGACAATCAACGGATACCAGATGGTCAAGGGAGATTACGTTAGTTCCATGTATGCCCGGGAGGCCCTTGTGGGTCATCTCTTCGCGGATGCGAATGGTGTAGAGCCGGGAGATGACCTGAAGGTGTCCTACGGGAATCTCACATTCGAGCTGAATGTTTCGGGCGTTGCCGCATCCCCCGAATACGTCTATGCGGTTAGCGACGAGGGATGGCCGGAACCCTCGCACCTTCTTCCGTTGTTCACAACCTATGAGATGACATCCAAGGTTCTGGAACTGGAAGATGATACCTACAACGAGCTGCTGATCAAGGTTGCGGACGGTCATGATGTCGAATCGGTCAAGGAAAGCCTGGAGGAGAACCTGACGGGGATGGGTGTGAGGATAACGAGGTCCATTCTCGGAACGGAGGAGACGGATTATCTTTTCTCCCGGAGCGATGCAAAAGGGATGGGACAGATGGGATGGGTGTTCGGGACCATCATCCTGGTCGTCACATCGGTGGTGATCTACAATTCGATGACCAAGCTGATATCGTCACAGAGGGCCTATATCGGAGTAATGGGAGCTCTGGGAGGGAGAAAAAGGGACATCCTCGGCCATTATTCCCTTTTCGGCCTCTTCATGGGAGCTTCCGGTTCCATACTCGGCATACCTCTCGGAATAGGGATATCAAAATTGACGATCACCGAATACGCGGATATCATCGGTCTTATCGATCCCTCCACGAATACTAACTGGAATGTCGTTCTTCTCTTTTTCACGATCGGTGCAGCCATCGCAACACTTGGCGCGTTCCTGGGATCCCTGAAGGCCGTGAGAATTGGTCCCAGGGAAGCCCTGACCTCCCAGTATACCACCCTCGATTACTCCAGGAAACCCCTGCTCGAAAGATTGTTCGATCTCCTGTTCCGCAGCAGGCCCATCCTTCCGAGGATCCCCCTGAGAAATCTCAGCAGGCACAAGCTCAGAACGACGGTAACCCTGCTCTCCCTGGGAGTATCGCTCATACTGGTCTTTGCAAGTCTGGCGCTGTCATTCGGGTTCACTCAACCTCTGGAGGACAACTATGATAAATACGAGAAATGGGACCTGAAGGTCACCCTCATCAACCCGATCCCGGCAGAGGATGCCGTTTCAATACTGCGGTCCCCTTCCTTCGAGGGAACCGGGGCCGAGGTGACACTGGACGACTATCTCCCGATACTGGACGGGGACGGGATGGGATTCGCCAGGATACAGGCTTTCGACAGTGATTCGAAGCTCCGCAACTTCCATGTTATCGAGGGAAGATATGATCCGGAGAGGGGAGTTCTCGTGGGGTCGGTCTTTGCTCATAAGGAGGGTTTCAAGGTTGGTGACGAGGCCACCTTCGTGATAGGAAACAGAACGGCCTCGGTCCTCATCACGGGTATCACCGGAGAACTTCTTGACGATTCCTTCCTCATGACGCTGGATCAGGCCTGGGAGCTCCTAGGGGCGGGGCAGATAGTGAACGCACTGATATTGAATCTCGGGGATAGGACCAAGGATTCCATTGAATCACTCGTAAGGGACAATTTCGCGGTCTCATCCTTTCTTTACACCGATGACGTGATTAACGGTATGGAAAGCATGCTGCAGGGCATAATCGTCATGTTCTTCATGTTCATAGGATTCGGTATAGTTGCGGAGGTGCTTTTCATATCCACCACTGTTGTTCTCAACATCCTGGATCGGGACATGGAATTCGTATCCCTCCGGGCAATAGGTGCAAGACCGAGGAAAATAATGCGGATGATAGTACTTGAAACCATGATGCTGCTCACGGGAGGCCTGATCATCGGTCTCCCCCTGGGTGTGCTCACGACAAAATGGGCCATGGCATACATGGTAAAGGACCTGATGTACTATGTCATAAACGTTGATCCGATCGTATACGTGATATCTGCCGTGATCGCGGTACTCTCCGCACTGATATCATCATACATCTCCGCCCGGTACATCACCAAGATCCAGCTTGTGGACATCATCAGACAGAGGTCCATCTGAATCATGGAGAATCAGCATGAAGGCGTTCCACAGGTGCTGCAGGCTCATCCGTCAAGGATCTCTTCCAGCTCCCGTTCAAGCTCCAGGAGATTTCCTATGCACTCATCAACACTTCCCGCACAGGATATCGCCCCGTGCCCCATCCAGAGGACCGTGTTGTGTTCCTTCATCGCATTCATGGTCGCGAACGCGAGCTCCGGTGAGCCGGGTTCGAACCATCCCACCGAGCCGAAGCCTCCCGGTAATGTCCTTCCCCCGGGGTGATTCGACGAGAATCTCAAAACGGCATCCATATGGCAGTGCATGACAACGTTCCCTTTCTTCATCGAGAGTATCAGAAGATGAGAGGAGAGTTCGCTCGTCGGAGGGCCGCTTCCCCATACGAGATCGAGCTTTCCCTCGTGATATCCGAAGAGTCCGATGGAACCTTCAGGGTCCCCGATGACCTCTTCCATGGTGGAACCCGCCCTTGTGATGAGGATATGGGATCCTTCGAGCTCCGGAACCTTCAAAGGGGCATTATAATAGAGCTTCCCGGGATCACCAGAGAAGGGTGTGCTGAGCCTTAT